>DATCGM010000188.1:0-31896 GCA_036508915.1 Gemmatimonadaceae bacterium | reverse complement strand
GCGCATCATCCTTGCGCCGCTTCTGCACCTTGAAGATGAACTCCGGCGCCAGTGCGACGCCGAGCGCAGTGACCGGAAGAATCTGCTGGGCTTGAATCAGGAAGGCGACGGCGATCGCCTGATTCTGGTCCAGACCGAAGGCGACGGCGGCGGCCGCATACGCGGTCTGAAAGACGCCGACGTTGCCGGGCGTGAGGCGGAACAGGAAGCCGAGGTTCACGAGAAGGAGTGCAGCGATCGTCGCGACCGTCGTGATCGGGAAGTGCGCGGCGCGCGCCGTCATCTGATACGTCGCCACCTGCAGTCCCCACGCGAGAACGCTGAGCAGTAACGCGGCGATGAAACGTGGACCGCTCGATACCGTCGCGATGGTTCCGATGAACCGCGTGCCATATCGCTTCAGCCGACCCTGCCACGTTGCGGGCTTCGGGCCGGCCACCGCCTCCACCACGTCTGGACGACGCAGCAGCCAGATGAGCAGGGCACCCATCGCGACCAGCGCGACGATGGCGAAGGGCCTCACCCGGTCAACGCTCTGCGGGAGATCGAGGAAGGTGGCTGCCAGTGAGAGCAGCACCACGTAGCCGACGAGCTCGAACAGCCGCTCGAGCGCGAGCGTCGCCACGACTTTGGCGCTCGTGATGTGCGCACTGCGTGACACGAAGACGACGCGCGCGGCTTCACCCCCGTTCGCCACCAGCACGTTGTTCAGTCCGGCGCCGGCGAAGGTCGCACGGAGCGCGAGTGGCAGGGAGGTCGCACCGATTGGTCGGAGAAACACCCACCAGCGAACCGCCTTCACGACGATGGACAGTAGGTTCACTAGCGCGGCCGCGAGCAGCATCGTCCTCGACGCCGTGCGTATGCTCGCCCAGATGTCGTGCCAGTTGACCTTCGTCGCGAAGATCACGAGCAGCACCAGGATGAGCAGGGTGAGCCCGAGGCGGAGCGCGTGCGACACTTTCTGATTCATGCGAGACCGGTTCAGTTGGGCAGCGTCACAAATCGAAAGCCGCGCGCGCGGAGCCCGTCGATGATGCGCGGGAGGGCCTCTGCAGTTTGCGTGCGATCTCCATTGGCGTCGTATCCGTCGCCATCGTGCAGCAGCAAGATAGAGCCGGCGCGCATTCCGGCGAGCGTGCGTCTGACAATCTCATCCGCGCCTGGTCGCGCCGAGTCCCAGACGCCCAGAGACCAGCCAATGGTGCGCTCGCCGAGCGAGCGGGCGATTGGCGTCACCCAGGGGCTGCGAAAGCCATGCGGCGCCCTGAAGTGTCGGGGCCGAACGCCGGACGCGCGCTCGATGGCATCCGCGCCGCGGGTGAGGTCGTCGCGGACGTAGCCGGGTGTCCGCCGATGCAGCTTGCGGTGAGCGTAGCCGTGATTGCCGAGCTGGTGTCCTTCGTCGGCCATTCGCTTCACCAGCTCGGGCCACCGGTCGGCGTGGCGCCCGAGCACGAAGAAGGTGGCTCGCACGCCCTCTCGCTGGAGGATGTCGAGGATCCGCGGCGTCGTCACGGGGTTCGGCCCGTCGTCGAAGGTGATGCACGCGAGCTGTTCGTCGCCGGGCAGGCGAGAGAGTACCGAACCGAACACGCTGCTGTTGCGGTGCCAGGTGCCGTACGCCGCTAACCCTAAGACCGCGAGGCCGGCGGCGGCCACTCCGATCATACGGAAATGGCGACGCGTCCCATCACGGTGTGATAGACGTCGAGCACCTGCGACGTCACACGCGGCCAACTGTACTTCATGCTTTCGTAGCGCCCGGTGGTCCCGAGCTGAATGCGGAGTCCTTCATCGTCCAGAAGCTGGACGAGCGCGTCCGCGAGCGCGTCGCGGTCACCCGACGGGGTCATGAGGGCCTCGCGGCCGTTCACGACAACGTCCTGGAAGCCGAGGATGTCCGAGCAGACGATCGGCGTCTCGCATGCCATCGACTCGAGCAGCGTGATGCCGAACGAGGCCTTGGTGGTAGGGCAGGCGTAGATCGAGCTATGCGCGTAGTAGCCGGGCCGGCCTTCGAGCACGGCGCCGACGAACGTGATGTCCGTGTCGCCGTTTGCCTGCTTGTAGTAGTGCTCGCGAAGGGGTCCATCGCCGACGACGACAAGCTGCGCCTGGCGCCGGCGACCCTTCACCTTGCGAAAGGAGTCGATGAGCGTCGTGAGTCCGTTGCGCGGATCAAAGCGGCCGAGAAAGAGGATCGAGGGGACGTCCTTCCGGATCGCGGGCGGAGCGGCGACGCTCGGGTGAAAGACATCGGTATCGATTCCATTCGGAATGATCTGCCAAGGCGCGCTGAAATAGCGCTCCAGCGCCACGGTCGTGGAATGCGAGACGCAAATGGCCGCGCTCAGCATGTCCAACCGCTTCTGAAAGGCGCTATTGAACAGCCAGTATCCCTTGGACTTGTCGAAGTACGTATGGAACGTGCCAACGACGGAGCAGTCCGCCTCTTCGATCGCCAGGATCGGGAGCACTGGCGTGAGGGGCGAGTGGACGTGGACGATATCGTAGCGTCCCTCGTGAAGCACCTTCCGCATCTGGCGCCGGAGGCCGAGCCCGATCGTGATACGTGCCTGCGAACCGTTGGCGTAGACCGGCTGGCTCCGCCCGATCCGAATGACGTGCGGCTGCGCCTCGGCCCCGGGAAGGTTGGAGGTGATGATGTCCACATGATGCCCGCGACGGCGAGCCTCGCGGGCAAAGAAGTGGACGTGCTCGCAGACCCCCCCTAGGTGCGGGTAGTAATACTCCGTCACCAACGCGATGCGCAGGGTGCGCTCATCGCGGGCCAACGGAAGGGAAGGGAGGTTCGGCAGCGCCGGTCGGCGCTTCAATGCGGCGCTACTGGACGGTGGGTTCAAGAGCGGCATGTGCAGCGGCTAGACGGGCGATCGGAACGCGATACGGAGAGCAGGAGACATAATCGAGTCCGATCGCGTGACAGAACTTCACGCTCCTGGGCTCCCCCCCGTGCTCTCCGCAGATACCGACCTTCAACTGCGGTCGCACGCGACGACCCGCGGCGACCGCCAGCTTAATAAGCTGTCCAACCCCCGGTTGGTCAAGGACTTGGAACGGGTCGTCCGGAAAGATACCCCGCTCCACGTAACTCGGCAAAAACCGGCCGGCGTCGTCCCGGCTCAGTCCGTACGTTGTCTGGGTCAGGTCATTGGTACCAAATGAAAAGAATTCCGCTCGTTGAGCGATCTCATCCGCAGTCAGCGCGGCGCGTGGTAGCTCGATCATCGTGCCGATGCTGTAGTCGAGCTCTTCCCCCATGCCGCCGAGCACCTGGCGCGCCGCCTCGAGGAGAATGGAGCGCTGGTGATCGAATTCCCTGTAGTCGGCGACGAGGGGAATCATGATCTCAGGACGGACGTCGAGTCCTCTTCGTTTCGCCCGGATGGCCGCCTCGAAGATGGCGCGGCCCTGCATCTCGGTGATCTCGGGATAGGTGATGCCGAGCCGGCAACCGCGATGGCCGAGCATGGGGTTCGTCTCGCGCAGGCTCTCGACGACGTGCGCCAACTCGGGGCGGGTCACACCGAGCGTACGAGCGAGGAGCTTGGACTCCTCGCCGCCGTGCGGGAGAAACTCGTGGAGCGGCGGGTCGAGGAGACGGATCGTCACCGGAAGGCCTACCATGGCTTCGAAGATCCCCTCGAAATCCAGGCGCTGCATCGGGAGCAGTTTTGCCAGCGCTCGGCGACGACCGCTCTCGTCTCGGGCCACGATCATTTCGCGCATCGCAGTGATACGGTCACCTTCGAAGAACATGTGCTCCGTACGGCACAGCCCGATCCCTTCGGCGCCGAAGGCGCGAGCAATGCGAGCGTCGTGGGGAGTGTCGGCGTTGGCGCGCACTTTCAGCGTGCGAACCTCGTCGGCCCAGCCCATCAGCCGGTTAAATGCCTGGAACGCGGGCGCACTTGCCGCGGGGCGCATGCCGCGCGTGACCTGCACGACCTCACTCGGCGTCGTCGGCAAATCGCCGGAGTAGACTTTGCCCGTGGCGCCGTCGAGGGTGATCCAATCCCCTTCGTTGACGTCGGTGCCGTTCATCCGGCAGGCGCGGCGCTCGTGGTCCACGACCATTTCGTGACAGCCGACAACGGCGCATTTGCCCATGCCCCGTGCGACGACGGCGGCGTGGCTGGTCATTCCGCCGCGCGACGTGAGCACGGCACGCGCGGCGACGAGACCGTGGAAGTCTTCCGGCGTCGTCTCTTCGCGCACGAGGATCACGGCGTCGCCGTCGGCGGAGCGACGCACCGCCTCGTCGGCGTCGAACACCGCGCGGCCGCTCGCAGCCCCGGGGCTCGCGGGGAGCCCGGTGGCGATTGCCGTCGCGCGAACGCCGGGATCGATGACTGGGTGGAGCAGTTGATCGAGCTGGTCGGCCGGCACGCGCATCACGGCTTGCCGTTGATCGATCATCCCTTCTGCCACCATCTCGGTGGCGATGCGGACCGCTGCCGCCGAGGTGCGCTTTCCGGTACGGGTCTGGAGGAGATACAGCTTGCCACGCTCGACCGTGAACTCGATGTCCTGCATGTCGCAGTAGTGCTGCTCGAGCGTGTGCTGCGTGGCGAGCAACTCCTCGTAGGCCAATGGAAGACGGTCCGCCATCGCCTCGATGCTGAGCGGCGTGCGGATGCCCGCGACGACGTCCTCGCCCTGCGCGTTGACGAGAAACTCGCCGTAGAACTTCCGCTCGCCGGTACTCGGGTTGCGCGTGAACGCGACGCCGGTGCCCGAGTCATCCCCGAGATTGCCGAACACCATGGACACGACGTTGACGCCCGTGCCGAGATCGTCGGAGATGCTCCCGTGACGGCGATAGTCCACGGCCTTTTTGAGCGTCCATGATTTCCAGACGGCTTCGATCGCGCCCCAGAGCTGCACCACCGGGTCCATCGGGAAATCGCTGCCGGTGGCAGTTCTGACGAGCGACCTGTACTCCTCGGTGAGATTGCGCAGCGCCTCCTCGCTGAGCTCCGAGTCGTTCTCGACACCGGCGGTCATGCGCTTCGCGGCGAGCAGTTGCTCGAACTTGTGGTGCGGCACACCGAGTACGACGTCACCGTACATCTGGATGAAGCGGCGGTACGAGTCGAACGCGAAGCGGGCATTCCCGCTGGCGCGAGCGAGGCCAGCGACGGTGCGATCGTTCAATCCGAGATTGAGAATCGTCTCCATCATACCGGGCATCGACATCTGCGCGCCGCTGCGCACGGACACGAGCAGCGGCGTTGTGGGATCGCCGAACTTCTTGCCGCTGGCTTCCTCGAGCCGTACGAGGTTCTTCTCGACCTCGGCGCGAAGCTCGTCGGTGACGATGCGATCGCGGAGATAGGTCATGCACACATCGCACGCGATCGTGAAGCCCGGCGGCACAGGCACGCCGAGGTTGGTCATCTCGGCGAGGTTCGCACCCTTGCCGCCAAGAATGGCCTTCATGTCCTTCGTGCCTTCGGCGCTACCGTTTCCGAAGAAATAGATGGAGGTGTTCACGCGTCTCGTGTTGTGTCAGGTCAGCAGCCGCACCCGTAACGGAGCTTGTCGGGATCCGTCGGTGGTGGCGTGGGGTAGTCGCCGGAGAAGCACGCATGGCAAAAGCCGTGCGGACCAGTCGGCACGGACTCGAGCATGCCGTCGAGCGAAAGGTAGCCGAGGGAGTCGACGCCGAGCGATGCGCGAATCTCCTGGAGATTGTTGTTGGCGGCAATGAGCTCTTCGCGACTCGGCGTGTCGATGCCGTAGTAGCAGGGACCGGTGACCGGCGCTGAGCTCACGCGCATGTGCACCTCGAGCGCGCCAGCGGCACGCACGAGGGTGACGAGACCACGCGTCGTCGTACCGCGGACGATGGAATCGTCCACCATGACGACGCGCTTCCCTTCGAGTACCTCGCGCACCCCGTTGTACTTGAGGCGCACCTTGGCGTCGCGCGAGGCCTGCGTCGGCTGAATGAACGTGCGGCCGACGTAGTGATTGCGAATCAGCGCGAGCTCGTATGGCAGGCCGCTCTCTTCCGCATACCCGATGGCCGCGGAGTTCGAGGAATCAGGCACGCTAAAGACGAGGTCCGCGCTCGGGGCGGGGCACTCCTGCGCGAGGCGGCGTCCGAGGGCGCGCCGCGCGCGATCGACGGAGCCGCCGAAGATGCGGCTGTCCGGACGCGCGAAATAGACGTGCTCGAAGACGCAGCGCTTGAGCTCGCGCTTTTCAAACGGATAGATCGAGCGTTCTCCAGCAGCGTCGGCGGCAAAGATCTCGCCGGGCTGGATGTCCCGCTCGTAGGTGGCTCCGACGATGTCGAGCGCACAGGTTTCCGACGCGAGGACGGGCGCGTCATTCAAACGTCCCATGACGAGCGGCCGCCAGCCACGCGGATCGCGCACCGCGAGAAGCGTGTCGCCCAGCGCCATGACGAGGCTGAACGCGCCCTCGACGCCGCGCAGCGCGTCCGCGACGCGTCCTTCAGGCGACTTGGCGACCGAGCGGGCGAGCCGATGCACGATCACCTCGGAGTCCATCGACGAGGAGAAGATCGAGCCGAGATCCTCCAGATCGACCCTGAGCTCGCCGGCGTTCGTGATGTTGCCGTTGTGCGCGAGGACGATGTGTCCGCCGCGCGAGCTCACGAGCACCGGCTGCGCGTTCTCGATCGTGGATGAACCGGCCGTGCTGTAGCGCGTGTGGCCAATCGCCAACGTTCCGTGCAGCGCGTCGAGCTGCGAGAGTGGCATGTCCGACACGAGACCCATGCTTCGGACGCCGCGCGCCGCGCCGCCCTCGACGGCGACGATGCCAGCCGACTCCTGCCCGCGATGCTGCAGCGCGAAGAGTCCGAGCTTGGTGAGCGCCACCGCGTCGGGATGACCTCGCACGCCAAAGATGCCGCACATTGTTCAGACCACCGAGTCGGAGGCGAGCGCAACGTCCTGCGCCGATGCGCTGCGCTGCATGATACGAGGAATCGCTTCATGGTACGTCTCGGCGAGCTGCGCGACGCGCGCGGCCAGTCGTAGCTCGCCGACCTTGATGTCGAGCTTCTCAGTGTGGCAACGGACCGTTCCGATGATTGCCGCTGGAACGCCGTGACGCATCGCCGTCCCGATCACCGCCCGAGGATCCGGGGTGCTGACGATCACGCGGCCCTGCGCCTCACCGAACAATAGGGCCCGGAGCGGCAGTGAGGCCCACTTGGAGAGATCGACCTCGGCTCCGGTCGGGCGCGCGCGGTCCATCATCACGCATTCGGCGAGCGCAACGGCGAGTCCGCCATCGGCACAATCGTGCGCCGAGCGCACGGCGCCTTCGCGAATCGAGTCGAGCAAGGCGCCGATGAGGGCGCGCTCGGCGTCGAGATCGCAACGTGGCGGCGCACCGGCAACGACGTTGTGGATGCGCTGGAGATACTCACTGCCGCCGATCTCGTCCGTGTTGTCGCCGAGCAGGACGATGGCATCACCGTCGCCCTCGGATGAGAACGCCGAGCGAGTGATGTGCGCGAGGGACTCGACCAGACCGACCATGCCGACGACGGGCGTGGGGTACACCGCACCCGATGGGTTCTCGTTGTACAGCGACACGTTGCCGCCGGTGACCGGTGTACCGAGCGCGCGGCACGCTTCACCCATTCCGGCGACGGCTTCCTTGAGCTGGAAATAGACCTCGGGCCGCTTCGGATTGCCGAAGTTGAGGTTGTTCGTGATCGCCATCGGACGCCCGCCCGAGCAGGCGACGTTGCGTGCCGCTTCCGCCACGGCGATGCGAGCACCTTCGCGCGGATCGAGGTAGGCGTACCGGCCGTTGCAGTCGGTCTTGAGCGCGATGGCCTTGTCGGTACCGCGAATGCGGACGACGGCCGAGTCACCACCAGGTCCGACGACCGTTCCGGTGCGGACGGTGTAATCGTACTGCTGGTACACCCAGCGCTTGCTTGCGATCGTCGGTGAGCGGAGCAGCTCCTCGAGCGTCCAGAGCGGATCGGCCTCTTCGGGGCGCTCCGCGATGGCATGCACGTTTTCTGCACGCCGGCGGCGAATGTCGTCGCTCTCGCGCGCTTCGGGCTCATACATCGGACAATCCGTGACGAGCCGAATACCCGGGAATTCGGCGACGATGCGCTCACCTTCGGTCACGCGGTACACCGGCTCGGCGATCACTTCGCCGATCACGGCGGCGGTAAGATCCCACTTTTCGAGGATCGCGCGGACGTGATCCTCGTGTCCGAGCCTGGCGACGACGAGCATGCGCTCCTGCGACTCGCTGAGGAGCAGCTCGTACGGGGTCATCCCCGGTTCGCGCGCGGGGACCTTGAGCGTGTCGATGACGACACCGACGTCGCCGCGCGCCGCCATCTCGGCGGAGGAAGACACGAGACCCGCGGCACCCATGTCCTGGATTGCGACGATGTGGCCGCTGTGGATCAACTCGAGGCTCGCCTCGAGGAGCAACTTCTCGGTGAACGGATCGCCGACCTGCACGCGCGGGCGCTTCGCTTCACTGGCCTCGGAGAGATCTTCCGATGCGAACGACGCACCGTGAATGCCGTCGCGTCCGGTGCGCGCGCCAACGGCGATGATCGGATTGCCGACCCCCTGCGCGACTGCGAGCATCAACTCCTCCTCCTTGAGAAGTCCGACACACATCGCGTTCACCAGCGGATTGCCCTCGTAGGCGGGATCGAAGACGACCTCGCCCGCAACCGTCGGAATGCCGACACAGTTGCCGTAGTCGCCAATGCCCTTCACGCAGCCGGCGAAGAGATAGCGCACTCGCGCCGAGTCGAGTGACCCGAAGCGCAGCGAGTTCAATAGCGCGATGGGGCGGGCGCCCATTGTGAACACGTCGCGCAGAATTCCACCGACGCCGGTGGCCGCGCCCTGATAGGGCTCGATCGCGGATGGATGATTGTGCGATTCGATCTTGAAGGCGATCGCGAGTCCGTCGCCGATCGCGATGACGCCCGCGTTCTCGCCCGGGCCTTGTAACACATACGGGGCTTTCGTCGGCAGCGTCTTCAACAGGGGACGAGAGTGCTTGTAGGAGCAGTGCTCACTCCAGAGCGCACTCACGATGCCGAGCTCCGTGAAGGTCGGCGTGCGGCCAAGCATGGCGATGAGGCGATCGAACTCGTCGGTGGTGAGCCCGTGCTCGGCGACGAGGGCGGGAGTGATGGCCGGGTCGCCGGGTCGGGCAGTAACGGTCACGGAGATTTGGAAACGGGCTTCGTGGTGGGTGCGGGCTTCACCGCGGGAGGCTTGACAGGAATCCAGGGGCGCGTGTCGTTCGCCGGTCCGGGCTTCATGCGCGTCGCCGCTTTCGGCGGAATCGCGGTGGGCGAGCTGCTCTTGCCGGTGTAGTGCCGGTCCGGCGAACGGAAGATCGCGTCGGCGACGCTGTCGGCATGGAGCACGACCAGGTCGTTCATGCCGCACCTCTTGCCGCACGCGTTGGTGTAGAAGAGGTAACTGTCTTCGCCCACGGTGCGAGACGTGGCAGGCTCGCCGAGTGCAGCGATGACCTTCGCCTTCGTCATGCCAGGCGAGATCGTGTGCGCCGCGGCCTGGGCGAGCAGCGGCGTGGAGTAGAACATGAGAGCGAGCACGAGCGGACGACGCATGGAGCGCTCCTCGTCAGGCGGCGACGCGATGAAGGATGGATTCGAAGAGAGGCAGCCCATCGGCGGGCCCGAGCAGCGGATCGACGGCGCGCTCCGGATGCGGCATCATGCCGAGCACGTTTCCGCGCGCGCTCACGATGCCGGCAATGTCGCGCATTGAACCGTTCGGATTGTACGACTCGGCGGCTTGCAGCGTATCAGGCGCGTATCGAAATGCGACGAGTCCATCGCCCTCGAGGCGATCCAGCGTCTCGTCGTCGGCGCTGAAGCGGCCGTCGCCATGCGCGATGGGCAGCGTGACGATCTGCCCGTCGTCGTACCCGGAAGTGAACAGCGTGTTCGTGTTCTCGACGCGGAGGGAGACCGGTGCGCACACGAACTTGAGCGACGCGTTCCGCAGCAGCGCTCCGGGAAGGAGACCCGCCTCACAGGCGATCTGAAATCCGTTGCAGATGCCGAGCACGGGCGCCCCTCGCTCGGCGTGCGCGACCACCTCGCGCATGATCGGGCTGAATCGCGCGATCGCACCCGCTCTGAGATAGTCGCCGTAGCTGAAACCGCCCGGAAGAATCACGACGTCGGCCGACTGGAGGTCGTGATCCTTGTGCCACAGGTACACGGCTTCCTCGCCGAGCGCTTCCACGATGGCGTGGTAGGCGTCGTAATCGCAATTGCTGCCCGGGAAGGTCACGATGCCGAACTTCATGCGCGCGACACTGACGCGATCTCGAAATCCTCGATGACCGGATTGGCGAGTAGCTGCGCACACATGCGCTTCGTCTGCTCGCGCGCCTGGCTCTCGCTCTCTGCGTCGATCTCCAGCACGAGATGCCGTCCGACGTGAACGCTCATGACGCCGCTGAAGCCGAGAGTGTGAAGAGCGTCGGCGACGGCCTTTCCCTGCGGGTCGAGCAGGCCTTTGCGCGGAACGACGTGAACGGCCACGCGATAGCGGGTCATGGTCATTCGTGCGGTTCAGTCGAAGGAGACGGTGCTGGTGCTGGCGGAGTTGGTGTCGGCGTCGGCTCGTACGGGCTGTCGTCGTCGCCTGCGCTAGCTTCGTCGCCGGATTCCGGGCTCGAGGCCGCGCTTCCATCTGCGGGACCGCGCTCCTTGCGCTCACCGCGACGACGACGGCGCTTGCGCTTGCGTGCGGGCGCTCCCTCGGTGCCACCGGCAGCGACGGGAGTTTTGGCGCCACCGGGTATGGTGCCGATTACTTCAGCGTCCGTCGGCACGTCCAAGGAGACGTCGTCGACCGTGAGCGGAGTAACGTCGTCCGCTGCGGCTGGCGCGTCGGGACGCGGCGGGCGTGGTGTTCGCTCCGGCCGACCTTCGCGCTTGTCCCGCTTCTCTCGTTTGTCTCGGCGCGCGGCGCGCTCGGCTTCCGTACGCTGTGGGCGGTCGGCGCGCTCGGGACGCGCCGGGCGTTCCTCGGTGCGAGGTGGCCGGCTTGGCGTTTCTTCGAGTGCACTTGGCTTCCTGGGCCGATCGTCGCGCTGAGGCCGGGTCTCGCGCGCTCCCTGACGCGATGCGTGCACCTGCGACGTGCCGGGCTCGAATTCCTCGTCGTCGTCCTCGTCGTCCTCGCCTTCAGACAGGTCGTAGGGGATCGTCGGCTGGCGACGCTCGAACAGGCCGGAAAACACCCACCGGAGGAGGCCCCACGCCACGTACACCAGTGTGAGCGGAAAGAAGAACTCGAGGCGCTTGGTGACGAGGAGAATCACCGACACGATCAGAAGCAGCGTCGCGGCGAGCGCCCGCAAGCTTCTGAAACCGGTGCGCGGGAACGTCGGGTATGGAACGTTGCTGATCATCAGCGCGGCGAGGGCCGCCATCAGGAAGCGGAGCATCTCCTGCCACGGCAGGTTGCCGATAGCGCCGTAGTTGTAGAGCCACGACTGGCTGAACCAATAGTAGAACGCGAGCGTGCAGCCAGCCGCCGGACTGGGCAGGCCCTGGAAGTACGTCTTCGCCGTGCCCGCCTGTTCGATGTTGAATCGCGCGAGACGCATGACGGCGCATGCCACGAAGACGAAGACGAAGACCCAATCCCATCCGTCGCGATTGAGCACCGCAAAGTACATGATCATCGCCGGCGCGAGTCCGAAGGAGATCGCGTCGACGAGCGAATCGAGCTCCTCGCCGAACTGGCTGCCGGCATTCGTCGCTCGCGCAACCCGTCCATCCAGTGCATCGGAGATTCCGCCGCAGAGCACGAAGATGCCAGCCTTGCTGAAATCGCCGCGCGCCGCCGTGATGATGGCGAAGATTCCGAAGAACAGATTGAGAAGGGTCAGTCCACTCGGAAAGAGGATGACGGCGCGGCGCATGTTCGGTCGTCGAGGACGACGCAGCTTCGCCGCTATCATGGCTTGGCGAGCTCCCCGATGACCGTCGTTCCGGCGACGGTGATATCGCCGATCTTCACCTTGTCGGTGGCGCTCATCGGAAGGAAGACGTCGACGCGTGATCCGAAGCGGATGAGTCCCATGCGGTCGCCCTGCTGCACCGTTTCACCAACCTTGCTGTACGTCACGATGCGCCGCGCGATGAGACCGGCGATCTGGCGAGTGAGAATCCGACCGTGCGCTGTCTCGATGCCGACCGACATCTGCTCGTTCTCGGTGCTCGACTTCTCCGCGGCGGCGTTGAGGAACTTGCCGGGGTTGTACTTCACGTACCGCACGACGCCGCTCACCGGATAGCGATTCACGTGCACGTTGAAGACGTTCATGAAGATCGAGACGCGGTGCGCACGGCCACCCATGAATGCCGGCTCATCCACATTCTCGATGAGCACCACCTTGCCGTCGGCGGGAGCGATGACGACCTGTTCGCCGCGCTCGCCCGTGCGCTCCGGATCGCGAAAGAAGTACGCGACCCATAGCGTGATGAGGGTGAGAAGAAAAGCCAGCAGCCAGAGCGGCCACGAGCGCCGATTCAGGGCAAGCGCGTATGTGCCCGCCGCGATGAGGGCGGCGATGGCGATGAAGACGAGTCCTTCTCGGGCGAAGCTCACAAGAGGTCGGGTCAGAGGTCGGAAAGATCGAGTGGTGCGCCGGTGATTCGCTGGAAGGCATCGAGATACCGCGCGCTCGTCGCCGCGATCACGGCATCGGGCAGAGGCGGTGGCGGTGCGTCGCCATTCCATCGTCCGGCACGCCGCTCGGCGTCCAGATAGTCGCGTAACGGCTGCTTGTCGAAGCTCGGCTGCGCGCCGCCTGGCGCGTAGCGGTCGGCTGGCCAGAAGCGCGAGCTGTCCGGGGTGAGTACTTCGTCGATCAGGCGAATCGCGCCGTCGCGATCGCGCCCAAACTCGAACTTCGTGTCAGCGATGATGATGCCGCGCTCGGCGGCAAGGTCGCGGCCGCGCTCGTAGACGCGGCGGCTCAACAGCTCCAGCCTATCCGCGGTCTCCGCGCCGAGCACGCGCCGGGCCTCGCTCATCGGGATGTTCTCGTCGTGTCCGGTCTCCGCCTTGGTCGCCGGAGAGAAGCGCGGCGGATCGAAGCGGTCACTCTCGCGGAGCCCGGCTGGGAGCGGCTCGCCAGCCAGCGTACCGGAGGCGCGGTATTCCTTCCATGCCGAGCCGCTGAGGTATCCGCGCACGACGCACTCTACCGGGAAGACGTCGGTGCGGCGGCAGAGCATGGCGCGGCCCGCCAAGCCAGCGCGATGCCCGTCCAGCGTGGGCACCTGCACGATGATCTCGTCGGCGTTCGACGCGAGCATGTGGTGCGGCACGAGCTCTTCGAACTGGCGCAGCCACCACGCCGTCATCTGCGTGAGAACCGCGCCTTTGTACGGAACACGCTCCGTCATCACGACGTCGAACGCGCTCACGCGATCGCTCGCCACGAGGAGGAGCCGGCTGGCGTCCACTTCGTACACTTCGCGCACCTTGCCGCTGCGAAGCAGCGCAAGGGGCAGGCGCTCGACGGCCGCGGCGGTCATACGCGCACGTCCTCGTGCACCGGCTCGTCGGCGGTGCGTTCAGCGAGCAGTGGCTCGACCACTTCCGCGAGAAACTCGTCCACCTGCTCCGGAGCGCGACCGACGAACCGCTTGGGATCCATCGCGCGCTCCAGTTCATCCCGGTCGATGCCGAACGCGCTGTCGGCGGCGATACGATCGAGCAGATCATTGTGCGACGCGCCGTCCTTGAGCGCGCGCGCCGACGCGATGCTGTACCCGCGAATGCGCTCGTGGGCATCCTGCCGGTCGCCGCCAGCGCGCACCGCGCGAACGATCAACTCTTCCGTCGCCATGAAGGGAAGCTCATCCATCAATCTGCGACGAATTCGCGCCGGATGGACCTCCAGACCCGAGGAGACGTTCTCCATCAGGCTGAGAATCGCGTCCGTGGCGAGAAACGACTCGGGAATCGCCAGCCGCCGGTTCGCGCTGTCATCGAGCGTCCGCTCGAAGAATTGCACCGCGTGCGTCTGATTCGCATTGGGCTCCAGCGAGCCGACGAAGCGCGCGAGCGACGCGATGCGCTCCGACCGCATCGGATTCCGCTTGTACGCCATCGCCGACGAGCCGATCTGATCGCTCTCGAATGGCTCCTCGATCTCGCCAAAGGCCTGTAGCATGCGGATATCCGCGCTGAACTTCGCGGCGCTCGCGGCAACGCCGCTCACGGCGCTCAGGACATGCGCGTCGAGCTTTCGCGAGTAGGTCTGGCCGCTCACCGGGATCGACTGGCCGAAGCCGATCGCCGCCGTCACGAGCCGGTCAAGCTCTCGCACCTTCGCATGGTCACCCTCGAAGATCTCGAGGAAGCTCGCCTGCGTTCCGGTCGTGCCTTTCACGCCGCGACAGGGCAACGTCGCGATGCGATACTCGATGTCCGCAAGGTCGAGCACGAGGTCCTGCATCCACAGCGTCGCACGCTTGCCGACGGTCGTCGGCTGCGCGGGCTGCAGATGCGTGTAGCCGAGCGTGGGTTCGGCGCGCCACTCGCGCGCGAACGCGGCCAGGACGCGAAGCACACGCACCACTCGGCCACGCAGCAGCCGCAGCCCGCGGCGCATGAGGATCAGGTCGGCGTTGTCGGTGACGAAGGCGCTCGTCGCGCCGAAATGAATGAACTTGTGCGCCGCGGGGGCGACGTCGCCGAAGGCGTGCACATGTGCCATCACGTCGTGGCGAAAGCGGCGCTCGTAGACGGCTACTGTCTCGAAGTCAATGTCATCGAGATGGGCGCGCATCTGCTGGAGCGCCTCGTCCGGAATGGGCACTCCGAGCCGCTGCTCCGCCTCCGCCAGTGCGAGCCAGAGCCGACGCCAGAGCCCGTGTCGCATCTGCGGCGACCAGAGCTCGAGCATCGCCCTGGAGGCGTAACGCTCGGCAAGCGGAGACGAGTAGCGGTCGTGCGCCGTCATCGAATCACGAAATCAATGGGAAAGGTCTGGCCCTCACGCTCGCAGATAAGGCGAATCGGTCCCCGTCCCGCATAGTAATCGAGCGCACGCGATGCGTAACGGCTCGAGGCGGTAGCGAGAAGGATCTTCACGCCTCGGTGGGACAGTAGAGTTCAGCAGGGTAGCGCACCACATCGAGAAAGAGTGCGTGGGCCGGCGCCGGTGAAGAGACGTCGTCGTTCGTCGGGGCCACGAGCAGCGCGTCCACGTCGGCGAGCGGCCGGCGGCCAGTCGCGACGTCCGCCATCGTGCCGACGAGGAAGCGCACCATGTGATGCAGGAAACGATTCCCCTCGATCTCGAACATCAGTCCTCCACTCCGTTCGCGCCACTGCGCATGGATGATGTGGCAGCGATGGTCGTCTCCGGCCGGTGCCGTACCGCGTACGGCAAAGGCGCGAAAGCAATGTTCACCCGCCAGCTTCGCCGCCGCGGCGTCCAGCGCCGTGCGCGCGAGCGGCTTCGCCAGCGCCCACTCGGTCGCGCGACGAAAGGGCGACGCGGCAGCCTCATCCGTGCCGACGTAGTAGCTGTAGCGCCTCGACGTCGCGCTGTATCGCGCGTGAAAATCTTCTCGCATCATATGGGCTGCGGCGACCCACATGTCGTGTGGCAGAATGGCGTTCAGGGCGCGTCGGAGCGACGTCGCGGTCCAGCGCTCCGGCACGCGCACGCCGACCGCCTGGCCACGCGCATGTACTCCCGCATCGGTTCGTCCCGACCCGAGTGCCGCCACCGGCCCGGCGCACAGCCGCGCCAGCGCGTCCTCGAGCACGCCCTGAACGGTGCGCCGGTCAGGCTGCCGCTGCCATCCGCTGAAGTCCGTGCCGTCATAGTGCAACACGAGCTGGAGCGTGCGAGTCGGCATCAACCCGAAAACTATCCCCGCCGGACGGAGAGTCAAGCAATTCGGCCATCGTATTTCGTGCAGCGCGTGTCGGCGCGTATCTTTCTGCACCACACCGTGACGCGATTGACAGTGCCGCCGCGTCGCGGTCAACTTTCGCCTCCGCCGCGTCCCGCGGACGGTGCTCTTTTTCCCGCCGGATGCCTCCTCGCACGCTCGCCACGCTCGCTCACGCGTTAAGCGTCGCGCCGGACATCGACGCGTCGCTGCTCGCGCTCGCGGACGCGCTCACCGAAGTCGACCGGTTCGCGCAGATCGCGCTCGTACGCTTCGACGCGCGCCGCGGAATGCTTGTGGACCGGCTGACGCCCAATGGCCGCGTGGTGACGCGGACGCGCCTCGAGACAACATTCGATCATCTGCCGACGCGCGAGCGCATCGCCGTGACGGCCGCCGGCAGCTTCGTCGACTTCGGCGATAATTCGGACGAGTTCGCTCCGCTCTTCGCGCTCGCGAAGCTCCCCGACGTCGGCTGGCTCTCGCTGCGAGGCATCCGCTTCGAGGGGCAGCTCGCTGCCATCGTCGTGCTATACGAGGCGCGCAAGTTCTTCGGTACGCGCTCGTCGGAACGGCTCGCTCCGGCCGCTGCCCTGTTCGATCTTTCCTATGCTCGCTTCGCGGAGCGTGAGGCCCGCGAAGAGGCGGTACGCACGCTGGAAGACGTGACGCAGCGCGTTCACGCCGAGTACGAGCGCAAGCTGGCCCTGCTGGAGCAGCAGCTCTTCCAGGCAGCGGGTGCGCAGCCCTCCGCCGAGCCGGAGCGCCTCGTCGCCCTCGAGCGGGAGGTTGCCAAGTCGATGGAAGAGGCTCGGCGCGCCAGCAAGCGCGCCGAGGCGGTGGAGGCGACCGTCGGTGCGGCGGTCGAGCAGCTGGAGATGGCGCACATCGAACTGCATCGGCGCAGCGAGGCGCTGCGGCAGAAAACGCGGACCCTCTACCTCATCGATCGCGTGCTGAGCCTCGATGCGACGACCGATGACCCGCGCGACATGGTGAACGGCCTGCTCACTCTCGTCGGCGACGACATGGGAGCGCAGCGATGCTCGCTCCTGCTGCACGTGCCGGACGAACATGCGCTCTATCTCGCCGCAGCCAAGGGAATCCCGCCGAATGTGCCGATGGGATATCGCGTCCTGTTCGGACAGGGCGTCGCCGGCAAGGTCGCGGCCACCCGTCAGCCGCTGCTCGTGCAGGATGTGGCCGAGGCAAAGCATCACCCGCTCATTCGCGACGAGTTCTTCACCACGGGCTCGTTCATCAGCTTTCCGCTCGTGTATCACGGCGCGCTCGTTGGCGTGGTGAACCTGACCAACCGTTCGATGCATGGCATCTTCGTGGATGAAGACATCGAACGCGTCCGCCTGCTCGGGCTCGTGATCTCGCTCGTCGCCACGCAGGCGCGCCTCGCGGACCGCATGCTCGAGACGCTCAATGTCGGCTAGCGCGGCTCCACCGATTCAGCACGCGATCCGGCAGCTTGCGATGGGAGCGTCGCTCAGTGAGCTCGAATCGCGCGCAGCCTTCGGCGCGGTGATGCAGGGCGAGGCAACGCCGGCGCAGGTGGCGGCCCTACTCGTCGGGCTTCGCGTCAAGGGAGAGACGCCCGACGAAGTCGCCGGCGCCGCCGACGCGCTACGTGGGGCAATGGTGCGGTTGCGCTCCGTACACCCTGGCGACCTCGTGGACACCTGCGGCACGGGCGGCGGAGCGATCGGCACCTTCAACATCTCGACCGCCGCCGCTCTTCTGGCGGCGGGGCTCGACGTCCGGATCGCGAAGCATGGCAACCGCTCCTTCACCTCCCAGTGCGGCAGTGCGGACGTGCTCGAGGCCCTCGGCGTACCGATCGAGGTAAGCGTGGAGGTCATGGAACGTGCCCTGCGCGACGCGGGCATCGTCTTCATGTTCGCGCCGCTGATGCATCCCGCCATGCGGCATGTCGGGCCAGTGCGGCGTGAGCTCGCGATATCCACCGTGATGAACATCGTTGGACCGCTCGCCAATCCGGCGGGCGCGGGACGCCAAGTGGTTGGTGTGGCCGACGTGAAGCGCGTTCCGCTCATCGCCGGCGCTCTTCGCGCACTCGGCACGGTGCACGCGCTGGTGGTGCACGGTGAGCCGGGGATGGACGAGATCTCTCCCCTGGGGACGACGCACGTCGTGGAGATTCGCGACGGAGCGATCCGCGAATGGACGATCGATCCGGCACGATACGGTTTCGCGTCCGGCGACGCGGCCGAGTTGGCCGGTGGCCCGCCCGCGCAGAATGCGGCGGCGGTGCGCGCGGTGCTCGAGGGATCCGCGCCACCAACGGCGATTGCAGCGGTGGTGCTCAACGCGGCGGCGGCGTTGTACGTCGCGCCTGGCGGACCCACCGACTACGGCGACGCGATCGACGCAGCGCGAGCGGGGCTGCGGGACGGAGCAGGGCTCAGGGCGCTCGCCCGGTTGAGGGTGGCGCACGGGTCGAAAGGTTCGTAAGGCGTCTGCGAGAGCGTTATTCGGAGGGAACGCGAATCTGACGGATCAAACGGATCAACGCGAATCTAAAAAACCAAGGGCTGGCTTCGGTGTTCGAAGCCAGCCCCGTCGTCAAAAGAGCATTCTTGTATTTGTACTCTGCCCCGACGCAAGCTTCTCGATGAGCCAGAGGCGTATTCGCGTTGATCCGCGTGATCCGTCAGATTCGCGTTGGCACCGATCAACGCATTGCAAGACCGCACTATCAGACGCCCCACACGCTAGTACCGCCGCATCACTCCAACGACGATCCCCTGAATCGTGATGTCGTTCTCGTGCACGTACATCGGCGCCATCGTTTCGTTCGCGGGCTGGAGCCGGATGCGTCCGTCCTTCTCCCGATAGAATTTCTTGACCGTGGCCGAATTCCCGTGTAGCATGGCGATGACCATCTCGCCGTTGTCCGCGCGTTGTCGCTCGTTCACGACGACGAAATCCCCGTCGCGAATCTGCTCCTCGATCATCGAGTTTCCGCGCACGCGGAGGACATAATGATTTCCGCCCCGCTGCACGAACGAATCGGGCACGGCGATGGACTCCTGGTGCGCGATGGCTTCGATCGGCTCACCAGCCGCCACGGCGCCGAGGAGCGGCAGCTCGATCGCTTTGGGCATCAGATCGCTCGGGAGGATCTCGATCGCCCGGCTTTCGTTGTAGGAGCGCTTGATGAATCCCTTGCGCTCGAGATTGCTCAGGTGCTCGTGCACCGTGGCCAGCGAGCTATAGCTGAAATTCTCGGCGATCTCCTCGAAGCTCGGTGCGTAGCCGTTTTGTTCCGAGTAGAGCGTCAGATAGTTTAGGATCTCGCGTTGGCGCTTCGTCAGCGGCATGGCTGCTCCTACAGAGAGTGGCACGACCGCCCGGATGGGCGGCAGCGGTGCTGCCCGAACAACCCCCGAATATGTTAGCCGAATAAGTCCCGAAGTGCAAGCATTTTCTCATTGGACCGAGCCTGTCGGCACGCTGGGCGCGATCGTCGCAGAGGCGAAGATCCGCGCGGAGGCGCTCGAATCTCGCCGAAGCGAGCTGGAGAGCGCCTGCTCGAACGCGCCCTCCGGGGCCTCGCTGCGGGCCGCATTGCGTCAGCCGGCCGTTGGTCTCCTGGCCGAGGTGAAACGTCGCTCGCCGTCGAAAGGCGCGATTGCTGAAGGGCTCGACGCGGTGGAGCAGGCGCACGCGTACGCTGCCGGAGGAGCCGCGGGCGTGAGCATCCTCACCGAACCGGCGCACTTCGGCGGCTCCATCGACGACCTGCTCGACGTCGGCAGACGCGTCGCGCTCCCGATTCTCAAGAAGGACTTCCACGTCGCACCGATCCAGCTCGTGGAGGCGCGCGCCCTCGGTGCGTCCGCCGCCCTGCTCATCGCCCGTGCCCTTGCGCCCGACCGGTTGGCCGAGATGATGCGGATCGGGCATGCGCTCGGGCTCGAGCTGCTGGTGGAGGTTCGCGACGAAGCGGAGCTCGAGCGGGCACTCGCCGAGGGCGCAACGATGATCGGCGTCAACAATCGCGACCTCGAAACGTTGATCATCGACCTGGCGACGTCCGATCGCCTTCTCCCCAGGATTCCACCTCATGTCGTGGCCATCGCCGAGAGCGGAGTGAAAACGCGCGGCGACGTGGAGCGGTACGCGGCGGTTGGCGCCGATGCGGTGCTCGTGGGCTCCATCCTGTCGGCGTCGCCCGAGCCGATCGCCGCGACGCGCGCGCTTGCCGGCGTGCCGAGGAGACAGCGTGCCGGCTGAGGTCAAGATCTGCGGATTGACGCGCCCGGTCGACGCCGAATTCGCCGACGCGGCCGGCGCGTCCTACCTCGGCGTCATCTTCGCGGGCGGGCCACGCGAGCGCACGCCCGCGGAAGCCCGCGCGACGCTGTCGGGCCGGCGCGCACGAAAGGTGGGCGTCTTCGCTGACCAGCCTGCATCCGTGATCGCGAACATTGCCGCGCTGGTCGGACTCGATGTCCTGCAACTGCACGGCGCCAGTGATCCGGACCGGATCGCCGCCGTGCGCGCCGCGACGGGGCTCGAGGTGTGGGCCGTGGTGCGCTCGTCGACGGGCGTGCTCACGGAGCAGGATGAGAAGCTAGCGGACGCCGCCGATGCGTTGCTCGTCGATGCGATGGTGCCCGGCCAGCTCGGTGGACGCGGCGTGACGCTTCCCTGGCTGCAACTGGGCGAGTCACTTGACGCCATGGCATCCGGACACCGAATCATCCTCGCTGGCGGTCTCACGGCCGAAAACGTCGGCGAGGCGATCGACTACGTTTCGCCGATGGTGGTGGATGTCTCCTCGGGGGTCGAATCGTCTTCCGGCATCAAGGATCAGAAGCTCGTCCGCGCGTTCATCGACGCGGCACGCGCCAGCGGAGCAAGCGAATGAGCGGGTCGGCACATCCGTCGGATCGGTTCGGGCAGTTCGGTGGCAAGTACGTGCCGGAGACGCTCATTCCCGCGCTCGACGAGCTGGAGGAGGCGTATGCGACGGCGCAGAACGACGCGTCGTTCCGCGAGGAGCTCTCGACGATGCTCGCGACGTACGTCGGCCGTCCCTCTCCACTGAGTGAGGCGCCTCGGCTTTCCGAGCGCGTCGGTGCGCGCGTGCTGCTCAAGCGCGAGGATCTCAACCACACCGGCGCGCACAAGATCAACAACACGGTGGGGCAGGTGCTGCTCGCTCGCCGCATGGGCAAGCCGCGCATCATCGCCGAGACGGGCGCCGGACAGCACGGTGTGGCGACGGCGACGGTGTGCGCACGATTCGGGCTCGAATGCGTCGTCTACATGGGCGAGGAAGACATGCGGCGCCAGTCGCTGAACGTCTTCCGTATGCGACTCATGGGCGCGACCGTGATTCCCGTCACGAGCGGTACGCGCACACTCAAGGACGCCACGAGCGAGGCGATCCGGGACTGGGTCACGAACGTCAACGACACGCACTACATCATTGGATCGGTTGTCGGCCCGGCGCCGTATCCCCGCATGGTGCGCGACTTCCAGGCGATCATCGGCGTCGAGGCGCGCGCGCAGGTGCTCGAGCGCACAGGAGCGCTGCCGCGGAGCGTGGTGGCGTGCGTCGGTGGCGGCTCCAATGCGATGGGTATTTTTCACGCCTTCATTCCGGACGCGGGAGTCGAGTTGATCGGTGTGGAGGCGGCGGGCGAAGGTCTCGAGAGCGGGCGGCATTCGGCGTCGCTCACGCGTGGAACGCCGGGTGTGCTGCACGGCGCGCTCAGCTACCTGCTGCAGGACGACGCCGGGCAGGTGCATCCCGCGCATTCGATCTCCGCTGGGCTGGACTATCCGGGCGTGGGGCCCGAGCACTCGCATCTCAAGGACAGTGGCCGGGCGCTGTACGTCTCCGTGCGCGACGACGAAGCCATGGAGGGATTCCAGACGCTCAGTCGCCTGGAGGGAATCATCCCGGCGCTGGAGTCGGCGCACGCCGTGGCGTGGATCACACGGGAGCGCGCGCGCTGGAGCGCCGGCGACGTCGTGCTGCTCTGCGTGAGCGGACGCGGTGACAAGGATGTGGCGCAGGTGATGGAAATGGGTATCTTGGACGCGTGACTCACTCGTCGCCCCACCTCACCACGAACGAGCTGGAACCGGCCCCAGTCGAGCGCGAGCGCGTCGAGGAGTTGTTGCGCCTGTTCGGAAAGGCTGCGCGGGCGCACCAGTTGTATCTCCCGAACAATCCCGTCTACAAGACCGCCCACGATGCATTGCGGGCGGCCTTCATTCCGATCTGGGAGCAGACAGCGGAGCTCGCGCTCAGCTTCACCGAGAGCGAAGTGAAGTGCGAGGGCGAGACGGTCCTCGAGGAAACAACGCGGGGGAGCGACAGCCTTCCCTGGCTTTTCTACAAGGACGGCGTGCGCGAGCTGCGCATGCTCCGTGGCTTCGAGACCGACGAGCTCGACAAGCTGCTCGGCATTCTGCAGCGCGTGCGCAAGGCGTCGCCCGATGAGGACGACCTGCTCACCATGCTCTGGCAGGGCGACTTTGTCTGCCTGCGGTATCGTTATATCGATCTCTCGCAGGAGGCGACGGTGCCGCTCGCCGACGGTGGCGAGGCGCTTGCCTCGTCGCACGAAGATCCGCGCGAGGCGGTGGACGAGGAGGAGTCCTCCACCGCGCGTACCGGCGTCGTCAGCATGTCGGACTTCGACGGGACGCTCTACTTCCTCGACGAAAAAGAGATCGAGTATCTCCAGTCGGAGGTGCAGCGCGAGTATCAGACCGACCTGCGCAAGAATGTCATCAGCGTGCTGCTCGACATCTTCGAGCAGCAGACGGATCCGGGCATCCGCGATGAGGTTGCCGAGGTGCTCGACAATCTCATGCTGCACATGCTCTCGGCGGGCCAGTTCAACAATGTCGCCTATCTCGTGCGCGAGTCGCTCGTCGCCGTGCAACGCTCGGCCGAGCTGCTTCCGCCGCAGCGCGACCGCCTGTCGTTGCTGCCGTCGCGACTCAGCGCGCCCGAGGCGCTGACGCAGCTGCTGCAATCGCTCGACGAAGCGCCCGATCTTCCCTCGTCCGCCGACGTGCTCGAGCTGTTCGAGCAGCTTCAGGGCAATGCGCTCGGCACGGTGCTCGATTGGCTCGGACGGCTGCAAAATGCGCAGCTGCGTCCGATGCTCGAGCAGGCGGCGACGCGCCTCGCATCGCAGAACACGGCCGAGCTGGTGAAGCTGATTCTCTCGCCGACGCATCACGTCGCGCTCGAAGCAGTCCGCCGCGCTGGCGCGCTGCAGACGCCGGTCGCGGTCGCACCCATCGCGAAAGTGCTCGCCGATGGAGCGCGGGATCTGCGACTGGCGTCGGTGCAGTCGCTCAACGAGATCGGATCGCCCGCCGCGCTTCAGGCGCTGGAGCGCGCCGTGGAGGATACGGAGCGCGACGTACGCGTCGCCGCGCTTCGTGCGCTGCAGGCTCGCGCGTACCGGCCCGTGTTGCCTCGGCTGGAGGCGATCGTGAAGGGCAAGTCGGTGCGCGAAACGGATCTCACCGAGAAGATGGCCCTCTTCGAGGCGTACGGATCGCTGTGCGGTGAGGGCGGCGTCCCCTTTCTCGACGGCACGCTGAACCGAAAGTCCATGTTCGGGCGGCGTGAGGACGCGGAAGTCCGAGCCTGCGCCGCCGTCGCGCTCGGGCGCATCGGGACGGCGAACGCGCAGGCTGCCCTGCAGAAGGCCGCGGGAGAGAAGGACGTGGTCGTGCGCAACGCCGTGAGCCGCGCACTGCGAGGGTCCGTGACATGACCTCACCGACCGGGCCGCGCAGCTCCGGATCCTACGTGCAGCCGGCGGCTGGCTTCGTGCGTCAGACGCCGATGGCCAATCAATCCGTCGAGGCGGGCGGCGACGCGTACGTTCGGCGAGCGGGCAAGGGGCTCATTCTCGCCATCTATGCGGCGCTCCGCGCGATACGACTGTACCCGCTCGAGAATGCCGCCGTTCAGAACGCGGCCGAGGAGTTGACGGCGCTCACGAAGGAACTGTTGGAGCGCGAGCACGAGCTGGAGATGCGCGTCTCCGGCGAGTTCATATTCATCAACACCGTACGGCTGCGTCTCGACCTCGACAACTACGCGAGCTTCAGTCACCTGCTCTCGGTGTTTCGCGCCGCGGGAATCGGCTCGTTGCAACTGCATCGCCCACCGACGCTGAAGGAGTGGCAGCGCTTTCTGGCTTTCCTGACTGTTCCGTCGAGCGACCAGCCCGCCGTGCGTTTCGATCAGCTCTCCGCGAAGCTGGAGCAGCAGGACCTGGGCGTCTTCGAGATCGGCGAGCCGATGGCCCAGCGGGTCGACGAGCGGGACAGCGAAAAGTCGAAGGAAATCGCCAAGAAGACGTACGCCCAGTCCGTCGCGGTGACGAAGGATCTGCTGACGTCGGTGCGCCTCGGACGCAGCCCGAACATCAAGAAGATCAAACGGGTCGTGCAGGGCATCGTCGATCAGATCCTCAACGAGGAGACGTCGCTGATCGGTCTCACGACGATTCGCGATTACGACGAGTACACGTTCACGCACAGCGTCAACGTCTGTATCTTCGCCGTCGCACTGGGCAAGCGTCTCGGACTCGGCAAGACTCAACTCTACGATCTCGGCATGGCCGCGCTCCTTCACGACATCGGCAAGTCACGCGTCCCCTCCGAGATTCTCAACAAGACGGGCGGGCTGACGGACGACGAGTGGCGCCTCATCGCCGCGCATCCGTGGCTCGGCGCGCTGGCGCTCTTTCAACTGCGCGGGCAGCAGGAGCTTCCGTACCGGGCGATGATCGTGGCGCACGAGCACCATATGAAGATCGACCTCACCGGGTACCCGCGGCCCGTTCGCGAGCGGTCGCTGAGCATGTTCAGCAAGATCGTCGCCGTCGCCGACGGTTTCGATGCGGCGACGTCGCGCCGCTCGTATCAAACGACGCCGCTCACGCCGGCGCAGGTGATGATGGAGATGCGCGACAATCCTCGTCGCGGCATGGACCCCGTCGTGGTCAAGGCATTCATCAACCTCACCGGTATCTATCCGGTGGGCACGCTGGTCATCCTCGATACCTTCGAGCTCGGAATCGTCCACGCGACGAACCCGATACCCGAGATGCTTTCGCGGCCCATCGTGCGGATCATCAGCGACGAGCACGGCAACGTGGTGCACCCCGGATCGCTGCACGATCTGGCCGAGGAGAGCGCCGATGGCGTCTTTCTGCGCACGATCATCAAGACGGAGAACCCCGAGCGGTATGGCATCAGAGTTGGCGACTACTTCATCTGACGCGATCGCGCGGCGATTCGCCGAGCTCAAGGACGCATCTCGCAAGGCGTTCGTTCCGTACGTCACGGCCGGTCATCCGGACCCGGTGCGCAGCGTGGCGCTGCTTCAGGGGCTGGAGTCGGCGGGCGCGGACATCATCGAGGTCGGCGTGCCGTTCTCGGATCCGTTGGCCGACGGCGCGGTCATTCAGGCGAGCTCGCAGCGCGCGCTCGATCAGGGCGTGCGATTCGATCAGGTGCTTCAGATCATCGCCGACGCACGGCTCTCGGTGCCCGTCGTGCTGTTCAGCTATCTGAATCCGCTGCTGCGCGGTGGGGCCGACGCGCTGCGCCGCGCGGCGGATGCGGGTGCGCATGGCGTGCTCGTCACGGATCTGCCGCTCGGCGCCGATCCCGAGCGTGAAGCCTGGTTCGCGAATGGACCGCTCGACTTCATCCGGCTCGTCGCACCGACGACTCCATCCGCGCGCATGAGCCAGATCGCGAGCACCGGCCAGGGGTTCGTATATCTCATCAGCCGTCTCGGTGTGACCGGCGAACAGGCGAGCCTGTCCGCTGAGCTGCCCGCCACCGCGGCGCGCCTGCGAGCGGCGACGTCGCTCCCACTGTGCATCGGATTCGGCATCGCGACCGCGGCGCAGGCACGCGCCGCCGCGGCGCTGGCGGATGGTATCGTGGTCGGAAGCGCGATCGTGCGGGCCGCCGACGCGAGTGTTGACGCAGCCGTCGCGCTCGCGACCGAGCTGCGGCGCGGCATCGACGAAGCCTAGCATGCGCGCGTTCCTCACGGCGTATGCCCGTGCCGTCGGAGCGCTCGGTCTCGTACTCCTTGTCGCGTCGCTGGTGGTGGACCAGCGATGGCGCGATCAGCCCGTCGCCATCGGCCTGCTCGTCGTCGCCGTCATCTACGTGCGCACGCAGCAGATCCCGCTCACGAAGTACGGTGCGCTGAACCTGCTCTCGATGCCGGCACTCGCCGGAGCGCTCGTCGCGGGCGCGCCGACAAGCGCGTTCTCGATGTGGATCGGCGTGTGCCTCGCGGACGCGCTGCTCCTGCGCAAGGGCTGGGACATCGCCTTCATCAATGCGGGGCGCGAGGTCGTCGCGCTGCTCGCGGCATTCGGCATCTTCGCGTGGGCATCCGTCTCGATAGGCGCCGAGCTGACGAATCTGAACGCCGAGACGCTGCCGGCCCTCGCGCTGCTCGTCTTCACGTACTTTCTCGCGAGCCGGCTCCTGCTCTACTTCACCCTCCTGCTGCGCGACAAGCTTCTCGAGGAGGAGAAGGCGCTCATTCTGCGCTACGAGGTCATCGGCTTCGGCGCGGGAAGCATCGCGGTCGCGATCATTCTCCTCGCCTTCGGCAACCTGAGTCCCGTTGGCTGGGCGCTGGTCGGCGTCGTGCTCGGCGGGGCGGGGCTGCTCGTCAAGCGCATCCTCGAGGAATCGATTGCCGCCGAGGATCTGAACAAAATTCTCTCGATGGAGCAGATTGTCTCCTCGAATGGCGACATTGCGGACGCGTTTCGCCGTATCGAGCTGCTCGCCCACCGGCTGGTGGACTGGCAGGAGTTTCGCATCGGCCGGTACGAGAACAACGTCCTGCTGCACGTCTGGCGCGGCACGGAAGGCTATCTCGACCCGCCGCGTGAGCCCGACGGGAACCTGACAGCGCTGCGAGCGGAGAGCATCCGCACCGGGCAGGCCATCAAGGTGGACGACGTTCTGCGCGACGAGCGAGTGCTTCCCGGTCATTCGCTGGCGCGCAGCGTGATCGTGCTGCCGCTCCGCTTCGGTGACCGAACGGTCGGCGTTCTCGAGCTCGGGCACCACAGGCCGGACGCCTACACGGACAAGGAAGTCGCCCTCATGAAGCGGGTCGCGTCGCAGCTCGCGACGACGCTTCATATCTATGATCTCCGCCGGCCGCTGCTCGAGACGATGACGCGGGTGAGCGACCAGCTGGAGACACTCACCGCGTCAGCGCGTGCGCTTCGCGGCGGCGGCGAGTCCGTCGCGCGCACGATCGGCGAGATCAGCCGCGGGATCGCCGAAGAGGGCGAACAGCTCCGCCGGTCGATTGAGGTGACGCAGACGCTGCATGCCGCCACGCAGGACGTCGTGCGTGATGGCAGCGCGGCCGCGGAAGCCAGCCAGCGCGCGACGGAGATCGCGACGGAGCATCGCCATACGATTGCGACCGCGATCGAGCGACTGGTTGGCGCGAAGGTGTTCGTCGGCGAGAGCGGCTCGCAGATCGCCGGCCTCGCGACGAGCGTTCGCCGCATCACCGAGTTCATCGCCGTCATCCGCGAGCTGGCCGACCAGACGAATCTTCTCGCGCTCAACGCGGCCATCGAGGCCGCGCGCGCTGGCGTGCAGGGCAAGGGCTTCGCCGTCGTCGCGGACGAGGTGCGCAAACTCGCCGAACAGAGCGCACGCGCCTCCGACGAAGCAGGAGAGATCGTCGGTGCGTTCGAGGAGCAGATGCGCCGCGTCGCCTTCCAGATGTCGCGCGGCGAGACGATCGTGCAGGACGTCGGCACGTTGTCCGAGCAGGCACGCCAGGCGCTCGACCTGATCGTCGACGCGACGGAGAGCGCGGCCACCGGCGCGCAGCGCATCGCTCTCACGTCGCGCGAACAGGAGCTGGAATTCGCCAAGCTCAGCGAGCGGGTGACGCGCATCGGCAGCATATCGGGACGCAATCGCGACGGCGCGGAGCAGGTCACGCGGAGCGCACGCGAGCAGGCGTCCGCGCTTCGCGAACTCGAGGGTGCTACACAAGAGCTCCGCAACGTGGCCACGTACCTCGGCGAGCTCACGCGGCGCATCACGAGCGTGACCTGACGTGGCGACCCAGACCGAAGTCGCTCTCATCGGCATGCGCTTTCACGCCTGCGTGGGAATTCTGCCACACGAGCGAGCGATTCCGCAGCCGCTCGAGGTGGATCTCGTCGTGCGGCACGCGGCGGACCGGAAGGGCGTGCTCGACTACCGCACTCTGTACGACGCGACCCGCTCGACGATCGATTCCGATCCGCTCACCTATCTCGAGTCGCTGGCCGAGGCACTCGCGGCGCGCGCGCTCGCGCTCGAGGGCGTGCTCTGGTGCCGCGTTGCCGTCAGAAAGCCACACGTGGCGCTCGGCGGACCGCTCGCTCATGCGCAGGTCACGGTGGAGCGGACCCGTGTCTGAAATCGCCTTCGTCGCGCTCGGAGGAAACCTGGGGGATCGTGCGGCATACCTCGCTGCGGCACGCAACGGGCTCACGCTCGTTCGAGGCGTCGAGCTGCTTGCCGCATCCAGCGTGGAGGAGACCGCTCCGCTGGGCACGAGCGTGCAAAGTCCCTACCTGAATCAGATGGTGGCAATCGCGACGACACTCACGCCGGCGTCGCTGCTCGATTGGCTGCAGCTCATCGAGCGCCGGCTCGGCCGAGTGCGCGCCCGACGGTGGGGTGCGCGCACGATCGACCTCGACATCGTGCGCTTCGGTCGTCGTCGTCTCTCGACGCCAGCGCTCGAGCTTCCGCACCCCGGTCTCGCGGCCCGCGATTTCTGGCAGCGAGAGGTCGCGGAGCTCGAACAGCTCATCGACGCCGCCGAATGAAAGACGCGAGTGCGATTCTCCCCGAATGGGCGTGCGTGACCGACAAGCGTCGTTCGCACATCGCGCGCGTGACTGCCCTGCTGGACGAATGGTCGGCCGACTTGGGACTTGGCAAGAAAGAGGTGACCGCGTGGCATGACGCCGGCCGTCTGCACGATGCGCTGCGCGACGCGCCCGAGTCCGTGTTGCGGGATCTGGCTGGCGACGTACCCGGATATACCCTCGGCATGCTGCATGGCCACGCCGCGGCAGAGCGTCTTCGCGCTGATGGCGAATCGCGAGAAGAGCTACTCGAGGCCATTCGGCACCACACGGTGGGATCCTGCGCCTGGGGCAGACTCGGTCGCGCGCTCTACATGGCGGACTACCTCGAGCCGGGCCGCAAGTTCTCTCGCGCCGATCGCGCATATCTCGCGGTACAGGTGCCGCACGACTTCGACGGGACCTTTCGGCAGGTCGTTCGCGCGCGACTCGAGTGGTCGCTGCGCGAAGGCATGCGCCTCTACCCGGAAACCGTGCAGCTCTGGAACACCGTGCGATGAAGCGGGGTCCCCTCGTGCTCGTTGGGCTCCTCGTGTTTCTCGTGCTCGCTGGCAGCGCCTACGCGGTGCGCGCGCGACGCGGAATCTCGAGCGTCGTGGCAAGGCATGCGCCGGACAGCACCGCCCGCGCCCCCGCGGGCGTGCGCGTCCGCGTGCAGGTGATCAACACGACGCGAACGCGCGGCCTCGCGCGACGCGCCACGCGCGTGCTTCGTGATCAGGGCTTCGACGTCGTCGAGATGAGCACCGGAGGTCCCGTGCGCGATACGACGCTCGTGCTCGATCGCTCCGGACATCCGGCGTGGGCGGCGACCGTCGCAAAGCTGCTCGGGCCGGCCGCCCGCAGCGAGACTCGGCCCGACAGCTCACACTACCTGGACGTCACCGTGCTGCTCGGCAGCACGTGGCGCGCGCCGGCCGAGCCGCTCAACCCGTAGCTGACCGCAGGCCGCCGCGATGTCCATTCCGCGGCTCTTGCGCACCGCAACTTCCACGTCGCGATCGCGCAGGAGGCGCGCGAAGCGGGAGATCTCATTGCCCGACGTCGGCACGAAGCCCTGCGAGCCGCCGGGATGCAGCGGAATCAGATTCACGAAGGCGCGGCAGTCTCGTGCGAGTGCGGCGAGCTCGCGCGCCTGCTCGATCCCGTCGTTCACGCCGCCGAGCATGACGTACTCGAAGGTCACGCGCCGGTCGAACACCTTTGCCGCCTCGATTACGTCCTCGAGCGGGAACTTGGTGTTGATCGGCATGAGCTGCTGTCGCAGCTCGTCGGATGGCGCATGAATCGAGATCGCGAGGCGGAACTGTTCCGGGCGCTGTCCCAGGGCCACGATCCCCGGCAGCACGCCCACCGTGGAGATTGTTATGTGTCTGGCTCCGATCCCCAGAGCACGGCGATCGTTGAGCAGCGTCAGCGCCGGATCGACCGCCTTCCAGTTCATCATGGGCTCGCCCATCCCCATGAAGACGATGTTCGTGACCTCGATCGGTGGATCGAGAAGGCGCATCTCCCTCACCTGTCCCGCAATCTCGTACACCTCGAGGTTGCGCGAGAAGCCCATTGCTCCGGTGGCGCAGAAGGCGCACTGCAGCGCGCAGCCGGCCTGCGACGAGATGCACAGCGTGACGCGATTGCCGTCGGGAATGGAGACCGTCTCGATGGCTTCGCCGTCGTGCAGGCGAAAGAGGAACTTCTGCGTGCCGTCGCTCGATTCCTGACGCACGGCGAGCTCGAGCCGGGGCAGGACGAACCGCTCGTCGAGCGCCGAACGAAGGGCGACGGGGAGCTCCGTCATGTCGTCGAACGACGCAGCCGGCAACGCCCAGAGACGCCGCAGCACCTGTCCCACACGGTATGCGGGCTGCCCGAGCTCCGCCATCGCCGCCGCGAGTCTCGCCTCCGCGTCGGAGGGGATCAAGTTCAGGAGATTCTCGCGCTGCGTCATGGGGGTCAACACCTTCGTAGCTGGCTCAGCGCTACAGCGGCCGCAACAGCGGCGAACATGATGCGGCACATGAAGTTGAGCTTACCCGGAGACCCCTTGCCACGCAACCGCGCCGCTACCGTGGAATCGACGATCAGGCTAGCTTTAACGGTTGAATGCGCACACTGCACACGCGTTGATGCCCGAACGATCCCTGCCGCCCTCAGCCTTGATGGGCGGTGTGCCACGCGCGCCGTGCCCCCTTCGCCCAACCCGTCGGTAATGTCAGCGACCTCGCTCGCCACGAGCCTTCGAACGCATCCCTGTGGTGCCCTTCGCATCCATCATGTTGGTGAGACAGTCCGCCTCGGCGGCTGGGTGCATCGCGCGAGAGATCTCGGAGGATTGGTGTTCGTTGACCTGCGCGATCGAGCGGGGCTCGTGCAGGTGTCATTCAATCCTGGCACCGCGGGATCCGACGTGTGCGCTCTCGCGGCGTCGCTCGGCGCCGAGACAGTCGTGATGGTCGAGGGTGTCGTTGCCGAGCGACCGGCTGCGCAGCGCAATGCCGACATGAGTACTGGAGCGATCGAGGTGCACGCAACAGCATTGCGCGTCGTCGGTCCGGCGACAACGCCGGCCATTCCAGTCGCGCGCGGTAAGGGCGAGCCGCTTCCAGCGGAAGAGCTTCGGCTTCGCCATCGGCATCTCGATCTTCGCCGCGAGGAGTTGCAGCGCAATTTGATCCTGCGCCACAGGCTGCTGCAGCGCACGCGCCGCTTTCTCAGCGAGGGCGGGTTCCTCGAGATCGAGACGCCCATTCTCACGAAGCCGACGCCCGAAGGCGCGAGGGACTATCTCGTGCCGAGTCGTGTGCATGCTGGTGAGTTCTACGCGCTGCCCCAGTCGCCGCAGATCTACAAGCAGTTGCTGATGGTGGCGGGCTACGACCGCTATTTCCAGCTCGCCCGTTGTTTCCGCGATGAGGATCTGCGCGCCGACCGTCAGCCGGAGTTCACGCAGATCGACGT
>DATCGM010000187.1:0-3180 GCA_036508915.1 Gemmatimonadaceae bacterium | reverse complement strand
TAGGTGAATACCGCCGTCGTTTCGCCCAGGGTATTGAGGAAGTCAGCCTGGCTGCGAATCTGGAAATCGTCCGCCTTGCCCGACACGAGCCGGTGCTCGCGGCGCAGCACTCTCTGCACGTCGGCCATCGCATCGGGAATCCTGTCTTCCGACTGCGCGAGCACGCTGATCGAGCGAAGCCGGTCGGTGCCGAAAACGCGAAAGCGACCGGTGGTGATCGGGATGAGCACCTGATCGTCCGGATCGCCGAAGGGCGACGACTGCCCCTTCGACTTGAGGACGCCAATCACCGTGAACTGCAGTCCCTTGAGGCGCACGTTCTCGCCGATGATGGCGTCGGGCGAGCGGATGCCGAGGTTCGTCACGACGGTCTGGCCGAGCACGATGAGTCGCTGGCGGCCTTCATCCTCTTGCGACGTGAACATGCGGCCCGCCTCGAGCTGGTACTTGCGAACCTCGAGATAGTTCGCCGAGGTGCCGACGGCCGAGGTGCTCGCGTTCTGATTCAGGTACTGCACCTGCACGCGCGAGTTGATCTCCGGCTGAACCGCGTTGAGCGTCGTCGTCTTTTCTTCGATGGCCTTGGCGTCATCCATCGTCAGCTTCACGGACTGATCGAACGCGACGCCCATGCCGCGCTGCTGCCCCGGCATCACTGTCAATAACGTGGTGCCGAGGGAGGTGATGCGATCCTTGACCGCACTCTGCGCCCCGGCGCCGAGAGCGACCACGGCGATGACAGCCGCCACCCCGATCACGATGCCGAGCATCGTGAGCAGGGAACGGAGCTTGTTCGCGCGCAGCGCGCCCAGCGCTACGCTGATGATCTCGCCGATGAGCATTGGTTTCTCTGTGAAGCCGTAACCGAATTGCCTGACGCACAAACTCGTTGTCGTTCTAAGCCCTTCCCCTCGCTTCGCTCGAGGGCAGGCGCTTCGCTCGAGGGTAAACTTCGCGAAGGACCTGCACATTCACCGTGCAACAGCAGGTGCAGGTCCTTCGGTCGCGTGATGCGCTCGCTCAGGACGACAACATGGCGCGGCTCAGCCGCCACCGGGACGTCCGCCGCCACCGCCGCCACCACCACCACCGCCGCCGCCGCGCGCCCCACCCGCCGGAGTCTGCTGCATTCCAGGCACGCCGCTGCTCGCCTTCATGCGGTCATTCTGTAGCTGGCGCTGCGCCTGCAGCGCTGCGGCCGCGAGCAGCGCGACCTGCTCTCCTTCCTTGAGTCCGTTCACGACTTCGGTATAATCGAAGTTGGAGGCACCGAGCTGCACCAGCCGCGGCTCGAAGCTAGTGCCCTTCTTCACGAACACGAGGCCGGCGCGCGTGCGACGCGCGCCCGTGAGAGCAACCTCGCTTCCGCCGCCGATGTTGAGCGCGGACCCCGGAGCGCCGGCGGCACCAGCAACGCCCCCAGCGCCACCACGACCGCCGCGACTGCCGCGACCACTGGCCGCCTGCTGGCCACTACCCGTCTGTCCGCCAGCGGCTGGTGCACCGCTGCCCTGTGCGCCGCCACCGCTGGCCTGCATCTCCTTGCGACGGCAAGCGCCTGCGATTCTCGCATCGACGCCGACCGCGGCGTAGATCTTATCCGACTCCGCGCGCGATGCCTGGCGATCCATGGCGCCACTCATCACCTGCTGGCGCAACCCGTCGAGCTTCGCCTTCTCGGCCGGCTTTTTCGCGAACGCTGCCGTGACAGCCTTGCAATCCTTGTCGGTCACGTCGATTTGCTGGAAGCCGCCCCGCCCACCCTGGCCGCCCTGACCCTGCTGCGGATCGAGCGCGACGTCACCTCTCGACGTGCCGCCCGCGCCCTGCGCGCCACGATTGCCGCCCTGACGCCCGCCGCCACCCTGTCGCCCGCCGCCACGCGCCGCCATCTGGGCAGCCATCTGCGCGCGCACAGTGTCCGGATTCAGACCGAGGATCGGCGCCGTGGCCGCCGCTTCGCGCGGATTGCGCACGGCGTCGTTCGGAACTGAAAGCACGCTCGAACGCTGCTCGACCACCACGTTCGTCTCGCCATTCATCCCCGGCTTGAGCAAGCCCTCGTTGTTATCCAGCGTGACGAGCACGGGAAACATCGTGACGTTCTGCTGGATCACCGCCTGCGGCTCGATCTTTTCGACGAGGCCGATGAAGCGGCGATCGGGATACGCGTCCACGGTGACCGTCGCAGTCTGGCCGGGACGAACCTGGCCGATGTCGGACTCATTGAAGAGCGCGCGAACGCGTACCTTGCCCAGGTCGGCCATCTTGAGCAGCGTCGTACCGCCGCCGAACGTCCCCGTCGCCGAGGCGATGACGGTGCCGAGCGATACGGTCTTCTCGATGATGGTGCCGGCCAGCGGCGCCGTCACCGTCGCGTCTTCGAGCCGCTGCTTCGACAAATCCATGCTCGTGGTCGCCGCCACGAGCTGCGCCTTGGCGTTCGCAAAGTCCAGAGCGGCCGCCTCGTACTCCGTCGCCGTGATGATGCGGCTCTTGAACAGATCGTCAGCGCGCTTCTTCTGCGCCGTCGATACGTCGAGCTTCGACTTGGCGGCCGCGAGCGCCGCGGCGGTTTGATCGTACTGGTTTTTCGTGTCGCGCGTCTCGATCTGCACGAGCAGATCGCCCGGCTTCACGAGATAACCCGTCTCGACGGGCATCTTCACGATCTGTCCGGAAGCCTTCGACTTGACTTCCACGATGTTGATCGGCTCCACGACGCCGGTCGCCTGCGCATCGATCACGATGTCGCGACGCATCACCGGAACGGTGGATACGGGAATGGCTTTCTGATCCTTGGACGAGCACGCTGAACCGAAGATGAGCGTGGCGACGACGATGAGCTTGCGCACGGAGAGCGAGTTGGAGACGGTCAGCGCCGGAGTGGCATTGCGACGATTGGCGTGCGATGCATCGAGCGCGTGATGAGCGGAGTGAATCATGGGAGATCGCGCCCGACGAGCGCCTCGAGCTGCGCACGGGCGACGCGAACGTCCTGCCGGGCTTGAATGAGCGCGGAGCGCGCCGCGTCGAGCGTGGACTGCGAAGTGAGCACGTCGAGGAATACGGAAGCGCCGAGCGCGTAGCGCTGCTGCTGTACGCGCAGGTCTTCCTTCGACGCATCGAGCGTGGCCTGCTGGATCACGATGCGCTGCTGTGCCGAGCGCAGCGCGGCGA
>DATCGM010000186.1:0-30049 GCA_036508915.1 Gemmatimonadaceae bacterium | reverse complement strand
GCCGCATTCTTCGCGTCGTTCGTGCACGTCGCCATCCGGCTCACCGTGCTGCCCGCGCTCGTGCTGACGAGCGTTGCGTCGGCGCCGCTCGCGCCACTCGCTCTCTGGCCGCTCGGGTTTCTGTATGGCGCGGCCGTCGTGCCGGCGCCCGGTGGTGGCGGAGCGGTCGAGATGGCCTTTCGCGCCGCGTTGGGCCACGCGATCCCCGGGCAGCTCTTCGCCGCGTCTCTGGTCTGGTGGCGCTTCTACACTTTCTACATCTACATCGTGCTCGGCGCCATCGCCGCCGGGGGCACAGTGCTCCGCGCCATTCGGAAGACGGAAGACTACGAGACGGAAATCGAGACCAGCCCGCCGATCGTGGACGCCGCGTAGCCGACCGGCGCCTGATTACAACAGCGCCGTTTCCTTGATTCGTGCGTCCTGCGGCAAGTTGTCGGGGAAGTACGCGTTGTGGACATACTGCCGCACCATGCGCTGCGTGTTGAAGAAGCTTGCGTTCAGGGCGATCGCCGAGCGCATCACTTCGGCGTATGCGAAGGGCAGCCCGTAGAACAGCGGCAGGATCACGCGTTCGAGCTTGATATAGAGGTCGAGCGCGTCCCGTCCCGGGTCGCCCTCGGCATCCGGCCCGCCGATCGACCAGCCGGTCACGCCTTCGATGTGGCCCTCGACCCACCAGCCGTCGAGCACACTGAACGACGGAACTCCGTTCATCGCCGCTTTCATTCCACTCGTCCCCGACGCCTCGAGCGGTTTCATCGGGTTGTTCAGCCAGAGATCGACGCCGGCAACCATCTGTTGCGCCAGCGCCATCTCGTAGTTCTCGAGATACACCACTTCGACGAGCCCACGAAGCCGTTCGTCGGCCGCGAAGATGCGCCGAATGAGCTCCTTGCCACCGCCGTCGTGCGGATGTGCCTTGCCGCCGAACACGATCTGGATCTTTCCGACGCTCCGCGCGATTGCCGCAAGGCGCTCGACGTCGGAGAAGATGAGATCTGCCCGTTTGTACAGCGTTGCGCGCCGTGCAAACCCGATCGTCATCACCGCCGGATCGAGGACGACGCCGGTGCGACGCTGCACTTCGTCGAGCAGCGCCACCTTGCTCACGGCATGCGCGTCGCGAATCTCCTGGAGCGGTATGCTCACGGCATAACGCAGGTACAGATTGTCGCGGCGCCACTCCTGAATGCGACGGTCGAACAGCTCCGCGATCGCCGGACCCGCCCACGTCGTGGCGTGAACGCCGTTCGTGATCGAGTCGATCGGATAGTCGGGGAACATGCTGCGCGAGACATCCCGATGGCGCATCGCCACGCCATTCACGAATCGCGTCAGATGCAGCGCGAGGTGCGTCATGTTCAGCACCCCCTCGTGCACGCCACCGCATCCCTCGAGGAGCGCCACGCGCTCGTCGCCCAGTACGCTGCGCACCATGTCCAGCGGGAACTTGTCGTGCCCGGCGGGGACCGGCGTGTGCGTCGTGAAGACGCAACGTTGGCGCACCGCCTCGAGGTCCGCGTCCTCGAGCTCGAAGTGCTGACGTCCATCGAGTTGCTTCTCCAGCAGCTGCAGCGTGAGAAGCGCCGAGTGCCCTTCGTTCAGATGGTAGATCACACCGGCGTCGTAGCCGAGCGCCTGGAGCAATCCCGCGCCACCCATGCCGAGCACGATCTCCTGACAGAGGCGATAGTGCTCATCTCCGCCGTAGAGCGTGTCCGTGAGCGTGCGATCCCACTCGCTGTTCTCCGGAAGATTCGTGTCGAGCAGAAAGACGGGCACCTCGTGATTGCGAACGCCCTTCACGGAGTACTTGTATGCCGCCACCTCCACGGTGCGTCCTTCGATCGTCACCGACGCGCGTCCCTCCACGCGCTCCAGCACGTCTTCCGGACTCCATAGCACGGGCAGCTCGGTCTGCTGCCCCATCGCGTCGAGATGCTGCTCGAAGTACCCCTTTCGGTGCAGCAGTGTCACCGCGACGAGCGGCACGCCGAGATCGGCGGCCGAGCGCAACGTGTCACCGGCGAGCACCCCGAGCCCACCGCTGTAAGTGGGGATCGCCTGTTCGAGGCAGATCTCCATGGAGAAATAAGCGACGGTGGAGCGTGTGGGGCCGAGCGTCATGAATTCCTCGAGCTGTATCGCAGCGGGGACGCAACGCCCGCTCCACGGTGAAAGCGTGGAGCGGGCGCCGATCCCATGCACGTCAGGATGGTCAAGGAATTCTACCCCCGGATCGCCCGGGTTCAACTCTCCACCTCGTGATGGAGACAAAGATACTGCCGGCGTTCGTGCCCCGCGCCGTGAGCGCGTGGCCAAGGGGGATTCCTCTTCGGCGCGACCTACGGCACCAGCGGCACCTTCCGCTTGCCCCACTCATTTGATGCGGGCTCCTTGCTGTCGCGCTTCGGCGGATTCTCCTTGAGCAGCCGCAGCCCTTCCTGCACCGCGCGCTCGAGCTGCGGGTCGCGGCCCGCGGCTACCTCCTTCGGCCAGTTCTCGACGTCGATGTCCGGAGTGACTCCCTCGTTCTCGACGGCCCACTTTCCGTCACGACCGAAGAAGCCGAAGCGCGGCGCGATCATCGAGCCGCCGTCGATGAATGGCGGCGTGTCGGTGGTGGCAACGAGCCCGCCCCAGGTGCGCTTCCCGACGAGCGGGCCGAGCTTGCGCCGCTTGAACATATAGGGCATCAGGTCTCCGCCCGAGCCGGCCATTTCATTGATGATCATCACCTTCGGGCCCCAGATGCCGTTCGCCGGGCTCGTATACGGATAGCGATCGCCCACCGGATTGTTGAAGTAGCCGTCGAAGTCGCGGCCCAGCAGATCGACGATGTAGTCCGCCGCCGAGCCGCCGCCATTGTAGCGCTCGTCCACGACCGCGCCCTGTCTGTCCTGCTGCGCGAAGTAGTAGCGATTGAAGCTCGTGTAGCCAGGCTGTCCGGTGTTCGGCAGGTAGACGTAGGCGAGCTGGCCGTGCGAGAGCGAATCCACGAGGCGGCGGTTGTGCTCCACCCACGCACGCGTGCGCAGTCCCTGCTCGTTGGCCACCGGTATCACGGTGACCGTCCGTGCACCTTCAAGCGAGGGACGGCTGTTGATGGTGAGCACGGTCTGCTTGTTCGCCGTCCCGTCGAGCAGGCGATAGACGTCGTCCGGCGCGCGTAGCTCGACGCCGTTGACGGCGAGGAGATAATCGCCCGTGCGCACATTGTTGCCGGGCATCGCGAGCGGTGCTCTCAGCTCCGGATTCCAACTCTCGGCATCGTAGATCTTCGCGATGCGGTACCGTCCATTGTCCACGGTGAAGTCGGCGCCGAGCATTCCGCCGCTCGCCGTGGGAACGGCGGGCATGTCGCCGCCGCGCACGTACGAGTGCCCGATGGCGATCTCCGCGCCCATGTTGTCGAGCAGATAGTTGAGGTCGGAGCGGTGCATGACATACGGAAGCAGCTGGCCGTAGATCTCCTTCATCTTCGGCCAATCCGACCCGTGCATGTTCTTCACGTAGAGATTGTTGCGCTCGTTGCGCCATCCCTCGTTGAAGATCTGTTGGAACTCGAGCTTGGGATCGATATACGCGCGGAGCTGCACGTTCATCCGCCCCGTTCCCGCGGCCGGCGCCGTCTTGTCGGCGTCGACGAGGTAGAGCGCTCCGTTCTGGCCGGGCGTGCGATACAGCAGCTTCTTGCCGTCCGCGCTCACGACGTACTGCGCGACGTTTTGCGCGAATGGTGCGGCCTTTCGCGTCGTGAGCTGGTAGCGGTGCAGGGTGTTCCCCGGCTGCGAGCCGCCGCCCGGAGGCCCGGGAGGCGGCTCGCTCGTTCCCGTCTCCGGAACGGGCTCGAGGAAGAACACCGTGCCGGGCGCACCGGCGCGGAGCTGTGCGTACTCGCGCAGCGCCACGTCCTGCACCGCGACGATGCGCTGCTGCAGTCCATCGAAGTCCATGCGCACGACGGTGGAACGAGGAATGCTCTGGCGCGCCGAGTCCGGCGTCATGCGCGCGCTGTCCGGGCGCGCGCGCCGAGCGGAGCTGTCGGGGTGGGGCTGGTTGGGCGATTCGCGGCCCGGCTCGCGTGGAGCCTGGCCGGCACGCGCCGCTTCCTCGTCGCTCTCCGGCAGCAGCGGCGACGCTTCGCTCTTCGAGAGAATCGCGAGATACAGTCCGCGCGTCTCGGGACGATCGTACGAGGACATGTCGAGCAGTCCCGACCGCAGACCGTAGTTCGTGGATGCGAGGAACCAGAGGTACTTGCCGCTCGCGTCCCACGCCGGCGACGTCGCATCCGCGAGGCCGTCGGTCAACTGATGTTTCTCGCCCGTCTGCACGTCATAGGCGAACAGCGCGCGAAACAACGACGGAAGCCGTTTGGGATACGCGACGTAGCGCGAGTCCGGGCTCCAGACCGGGATGATCGACCGCTCGCCTTTGAAGAAGGGATCGGTATCGGCGACGGACGCCTTCCCGCTCGCGACGTCCACCAGCCAGAGACGGAAATGCGTATCGTGGAACGCGATGCGCTTGCCGTCGGGAGACCACGCCGGCGTGTACGGCCGGCTCGGTTCCGGCAGCGTGATCTCACGCGGCGGCGCGAGGCCGTCCTGTCCCGCGATGTACAGCTTGTACTCGCCGGAGCGATCGCCGAAATAGGCGATCTGTCGTCCGTCGGGCGACCAGGTTGGCCAGATCTCCGCCGAGCCGCTCGAGTTCGTGATGTTGCGGACGTCGCCCTTCTCGGCGGGAATCGTGAAGATCTCGCCGCGTGCTTCCACGGCGGCCCGACGGCCGGTGGGCGAGAGCGCAAGATTCGCCATGCGGTTTCCGACGTCCTTCCACTGCGGCATCATCCACGGGAAGTCGCCGGCGGCCGTGATGTTCACGATCTGCTCCCGGCCACTCACGGGATCGAGCGCGTGCACGTAGCCCGCCTGCTCGAAGACGACGCTGTTGCCACCCGCATCGAGCGACTTGACGTCGAAGCCGGTGAACTTCGTCATCTGCTTGAGCAGCTTCGAGCGAGTGTCCCACGACCAGACGTTCGCGACACCGTCGCGATCGGAGATGAAGAAGACCGTCTCACCCACCCAGACCGGATCCATGTCCTTGGAGTCCTGCCATGGCGGTGACACCAGATCCAGTGTCGCAAGGTCGGCCACCCAGATGGGGCGATTCTGTCCGCCTCGATAGTTGCGACGTTCCTCGTCCCACGAGTTGTTCATGCGGTACGCCACGCGCTTTCCATCAGGCGAGATCTTTCCCTGATAGGCACGCGGCATCGGCATCGCCTGCTCCGGTCCGCCGTCGACGGAGACGGTCCAGAAGCGGGGCGCGCCGCTCGGCGCCTGCGTGGCGCGCGTCGAGGAGAACACGATCGTCTTTCCGTCGGGGGTCCAGCCCTGCACGAGATCGGGACCGGGATGCCAGGTCAACCGCTTGGGCTGACCGCCCTCGACGGGCACGACGTACACGTCGGTGTTGCCCCCGTACTCGGCGCTGAAGGCAATGGAGCGGCCGTCGGGCGAGAGCTTGGGGTTCTGCGTCTCGCCCTGAAAGCTGGTGAGTCTCCGTGCATTGCCACCGGCACGCTCGACGACCCAGATGTTGTTGGCATACGCGAAGGCGATGTGCCGCTCGCTCACGGTAGGAGTGCGCAGGAGCCGCGTCTGTGCTGCGGCCGGCGCGGAGAGCACGGCGAGGGCGAGCCCGGCCACGGTGGCCGAGGCGATGATGGCTGAAATACGGTCGCGAAGCATCGAAGTTGGGAAAGAGGGGGACCGATGCGTATACGATGGGGCGTGTGCTCTCGTTGTCCTGCGTGTTCTGGCTGCGGCCGATGATAATCGCCGGCGCGTTGATGCAGAAGAACCGATCGATCACCGGGCTGCTCTTCGAGAGTGACGAGTGCCCTGCTCCTATCGTCAAGCCAGATGCATCTCCTGGCCGTCTTTCGACGACTGCACCCTGATGTCTGAGCCTGCACTCCGCTGTCCCGGCTGTGGAGCGCCCGCTGCCGCGGATACTGTCGCCTGCGACTACTGCGGCTCGGCGCTCGCAACCGTCACCTGTCCTTCGTGCTTCGCACCGATGTTCGCCGGCAGCCGCTTCTGCGCGAGCTGCGGCGCCGAGGCTACGCGCGTGCTGTTGGAGGACCCGAAGCCCCTCGCCTGTCCACGTTGCAAGGAGTCGATGGAGCTGATGCGACTCGGCAAGACGACGCTGCGCTCCTGCATGGCCTGCGGCGGACTCTGGCTCGATCCGCCATCGCTGCAGCGGCTGTGCGACGCAGGCGAGGAGCGCGCGAGCGTCGTGAGCGTGCTGGCTGCGCGCGTGCCAACGGCGGACACCGCGCCCGACGTCGTTCGCTACATCCCCTGTCCATGCTGCGGGAAGCTCATGAACCGGGTGAACTTCGCCCATTCGTCGGGAGTGATTCTCGACGTATGCAAGACTGACGGCGTCTGGCTCGACCGCAGCGAGCTGCAGCGCGTACTCGGCTTCGTGGATGCGGGAGGGATGACCGTCTCCCGTGAGCGCGAGCGCGAACGCCTCGTGGAGGAGCAGCGGCGCCTCGCGGCGCTGCAGGACAACCCGATGGGACGTTCGGTCACGACCGATCAGGTGGTCTTCTCGTCGCGCGAGACTGGCTGGAGCACGACAGACCCGACGATGACCGGCATGATGGAGCGTCTTCTCACCGACGCGCTGGGTCTCGTCTTCTCAAAGTGACAACGATTCACCCGCACACACGCAATTGACCAAGAGGCTTCGATGACGCTGCGCGATTTCATACAGGGCGAACTGATCGACATCGTCGAGTGGTTGGAGACCAACCCCGACATGGTGGCGTGGCGGTTCATCCGTCCGAACAACGAGATCAAGAACGGCGCGCGGCTGGTCGTACGTCCCGGGCAGCTCGCCGTGTTCGTGGAACAGGGCACCGTCGCCGACGTCTTCCAGCCCGGGTCGCACGAGCTCACGACGCGCAATCTCCCCGTTCTCTCGAAGCTTCGCGGCTGGAAGTACGGCTTCCAGAGTCCGTTCAAGGCCGAAGTGGTGTTCGTGAGCACGCGACAGTTCACGGCCAACAAGTGGGGCACGAAGACCCCGGTGATGATGCGCGATCCGGAGCTCGGTCCGGTGCGTCTACGCGTGTACGGCACCTACTCGCTGCGCGTGGGCGACGCCGAAGCGTTCGTGCGCGAGCTCGTCGGTGCGAATTCCTCGTTCACCATCGCACAGATCACCGATCAGGTGCGCGATCTCGTCGTCTCGCGGTTCAGCGAGCTCCTCGGCGAAAAAGCCATTCCCGTGCTGGAGCTCGCGTCGAACTATCGCGAGCTCGGCGATCGGGCGTCGATCCAGCTGGAGCCGGAGCTGGCGCGCCTCGGTGTCGAGCTGGCGCAACTCGTGGTGGAGAGCATCGCACTCCCCGATGAAGTCGCGGCGACACTCGATCAGCGCACGCGCATCGCACTCATCGGCGACGTGAGCGCCTACGCGCAGTTGCAGGCCGCCGACGCGATTCGCGATTCGGCGCGGAATCCCGGCGGCGGCGGCGCCGGAGTGGGCATCGGGGTCGGTCTCGCGATGGCGCAGCAGATCGCGGGCGCCGCGTCGCAGGCTCTGCATCCGTCCGCGGCGGCCGCTGCTCCCGAGGCGAAGGCGACGGCCGGTCCGCCGCCTCTTCCTCAGTCGTCCGTGTTCTTCGTCGCCGAGAATGGAAAGCCCATCGGTCCGCTCGATCGCATCGCGCTCGAGCAGCGCGTCCGCGATGGCAAGCTGCGCGCGGATACGCTCGTGTGGCGCGACGGCATGGCGACATGGGCTCCGGCGTCGCAGGTGCCCGAGATGGTGGATGTGCTGAAGGGTGGGACGGCGGGGTAGTCCTGCAAGGGACAGCCAAATTGACTCACGGCGCCGTGCGCACCGGCGGGAGTGGCTTGGAGTGATCCTCGTACGGACGCAGCGTCCACTCGAAGAAGGTCCAGGTGCGGTTCCACGAGTCGATCTGCGCGGGCGAGTCCACCCGCTCGAGCGTCACGGGGTCGACGCGACGGCTGAAGGCATGCCCGACCGACCCGCCCCACGGCGCCGGGTTCACGTAGATCTTCGTCTCGGCGAGATCGGGCTTGAGGGCGCGAAGCGTGTAGACCATCTGCTGGTCCTCCACGTAGTTCACGTCCTCGTCGTTCGTCGCCACGTGCACGAGCATCGGGACCTTCAGGTTGCTCGCGTGAAACACCGGAGACCGCTTGATGAACTCCTCGCGCTTCTCGAACGGCAGCCCCTGGATCCCCTCCTCGGCGGCGTAATCCCGCTGGTAGCCCGGGCCCTTGTACGACAGGCGAAACACGAGGTTCGTGACGGGGACGATCGCCGCGCCCGCCTTGAACGGATGCTCCTCCCGGAAGAGCGTGTGCGCCGTGATGAAGCCACCGTGGCTCCACCCCATAATACCCAGCCGGTCCATGTCCACGTAGGGCAGCGTCTTCAGGTAATCCACCGCGGAGATCGCGTCGTCCACCTCCTTGCCGCCGTAGTCGATCGCCTCGTATTGCGCCGCGCCGTATCCGGTGCTGCCGCGGTACTCGGGGGTGATCACCACGTAGCCGCGCTGTATGGCCTCCCGCACGAAGGGAAACATCGAGGTGCCCCAGTCACCATGCACCCCGCCGTGCACCCACACGAGCGCGGCGTGTCCCTTCTCGCCGCGCTTGGTGAGCGGCGCGAACAGATACGCGGGCACCTCGCGTCCGTCGACGCGGCTCTTGTACGTCACCTTCCTGAACTCCATCACTCCCACGCTGCGTGCCGCGTAGATGCTGTCGGTGCGCTTCTTCTGCACGATCTGCCGTTCGTAGTCGGCCTTCGGGAGCTCAGAAGGATTCTTGCTCACGTAGAGCAGGGCCACACGAGCCGAGTCCATCTTCACGGGGGTCGAGCGCCGCCCCGTGGCTGGGGCATTCTGGGCGGCGAGCGGTGCGGCGGCCAGCACAAGCGCGAGCGCGACAGCCAATGCAGTGGTGCGGACGGCGATGTGGCGAGTGAGTGACAACATGACTCTCTTGATCCGAGTGAGCGTGTATAGCAGTCCTGATCGGCATCCCCGGCGGGGACTGGGCGTGCGAACATATCCTTGAGAGTCGCCCGTGCGCCAGTCGAACGGCGTTTGGTGTCGACTTATAACCGCGCGTTGCTCTCTCCCCCCAGCGCCCTCGCTGTCCTCTCCGACGCAAACATTTCTTCCAGCGTCTCGCGCATGCGCCGCGACCAGCTCGGATACCGGTCCTGCCACACTCCCGGGATGTTCACCGGCGTCGCCTCGTGCGCCAGATCGTCGAGCGACAGGCCGACGAGCGCCGACGGCGTACGCCGAATGAACGCATGCACGGCCGCGATCAGGACATCCGACGTCAGATTCTGATGCGCGTCGTGCGGGAGCAAGCCGGCCTCGATGAGCGACGAGACCAACGCGCCGAGATCGCTCATCCGCGACGCTCGCATCGCGGATGCAACCCCCGCATCGGACAAGTCGCCGACTTCGCTGCGCAACACGATGTCGCGCGCCTCGGCCCACCCTGCCAGCGGCGGCAGATCGTGCGTATTCACCGTCGTTAGCGCCATTCTCGGATACGCGGCCGCGGACCGGAACTGGCCAGTGCGAAAGTCGCGCTCGAACACCTGCACCTTCGAGCTGAGCACTCCCCACTTCGCCAACACGCCGGGCACGTCGGGCGGCACGGTGCCGAGATCCTCCCCGACGACGAGCGCGTTGTGACGCACGCTCTCCAGCGCGAGAATCCCGAACAGCTCCTCGCTGAACGAGCGGACGTACGCGCCCTGCTTCGCCGACTCGCCGAGCGGCACCCAGAACATGCGGAACAGCCCGAGCGCATGATCGATCCGCAACGCGCCGGTATGACGGAAGCCGGCGCGCAGCAGACGCGTCCAGTAGTCGTAGCCGGTGGCGCGCAGCACGTGCGGATTGATCGCCGGCAATCCCCAGTTCTGCCCTTCGTCCGAATACATGTCGGGAGGAGCGCCAACCGTGACGCCCTGTAGAAAGAGCTCCGGATGCGACCAGACGTCGCTCCCGGATGACGCGGAGCCCACGGCCAGATCCTGATAGATGCCGAGCGAGAGTCCGGCCTTCATCGCCTCCGACGCGGCGCGTCCGAGCTGCCGGTCGAGCTCGAACTGCAGCCATCGATGATAGTCCACTCGCTCGGCGAGCTGCCGTCGCATCTCGGCCACCGGCTCACCATTCGCGTTGCGCAGCGCTTCCGGCCACATGCGCGCATCCGGGCCCTCGCGCTCGGCGATCGCCATGTAGGTCGCATACCGTGTGAGCGGCGGATCCTCGCGCTCCACGTAGTCGGCGTACTCGCGCGCGCGTGGCGAGTCGCTGTTCACTTCGTTCGACTGGAACGTGCGGTGCAGCGACTCGAGCACTGGCGCGCGCAACGCCATCACGCGCGCGTAGTCCAGCATCGACGCAGCGCGCAGCTCGGCGAGCTCGGCCTGAAACTCGGGCGAGGCGATATGTTCGCGCGCCACGACATCGTGACGCAGCTCTGGAACGTCGTCCACACGCAGATAGAGTGGGTTGCGAAAGAGACGCGTGATGGGGCTGTACGGACTCACGTCGTGGCCGGCGTTGCGCAGCGCATGCAGCGGATTCATCCCGACGAATGCGCCTCCGTGCTGGCCGAGCCACTGCGCGATCGTCGTTACGTCACCGACGTCGCCAGCACCCCAATTCTTCTCGCTGCGGACGGTGTACAGATTGGTCGTGATCCCGAATCCGCGTCGTCCATGAAGGCAGGCTTCCGGCGGCGTGCACCGGGCAGGCACGACGATCAGGCGCTGAGAGCCGCCGCGCCGCTCGTGCCCGGCGCGAAACACGACCCGTAACGAGTGATAGCCGAGCGGCGGAACCACCGGCAGCGTCAGCGCCATTCGTCGAGACGCGCCGCCATGCGTCACCCCCGACCATTCGGTTCGGATTCCTTCCTCGGTGACAAGCGCCAACCGCCACTCGATCTCCTCGGCGTCCATGCGCGGCACCCGCACCATCACGCACGTCAGCGACTTGCTCCGCTGCCGTTCCACCCGAACCGGCGAGATGCACTGGCGACGTTTGGCGCGCCACAGCGCACGCAGAACATCCCGCGCGCGATCCTCGGTGCTCGCGTCGTAGCCCATCGCCGCAAGCAGCCGCTCGCGCGTGGCGTTCGACGTACGCCGCAGCTCGCTCCCGGACTGGTCGAGATACGCATCCACGATCCCCAGCCGGTCAGCGAGTCGGCGCAGCAGCGGCCGGTCGGACTGTTCCGGCTGCTCGACGATCTCGACCATGCGCTAGTTCGCCTTCGGCGCCCTGCGCGCCGGCACCAGCACGAGCGCGGAGAGCGGCGGAAGCGCGAGATCCAGCGAGTAGCGCCTGCCATGATACGGAATGTCGTCGGCATGCACCGACTCGACCTCACCGTATCCGCTGCCGCCCCACGCGCGCGAGTCGCTCGAGAGCACGCAGGTGTACTCGCCCGACTCCGGCACACCGATGCGGTAGGTCGGATGTGGCGTCGGCAACAGATTCAGCACGACGACGGCGTGTCCATCGCCGCTGCGCCGCAGGTACGACAGCACCGAGTTGGCCTTGTCGGACACATCGATCCACTCGAAGCCGCGCGGCTCGCAATCGAGCTGCCAGAACGCCGAGTGCTCGCGATAGAGATGGCCGAGCCGCTCCATGTACGCCATGAAGCCCGCACGGTCGGGCTGCTCGGCGAGATGCCAGTCGAGCGACTGGTCGTGATTCCACTCGCCGGGCACCGCGAGCTCGCTCCCCATGAAGAGCAGCGACTTTCCGGGGCGCGTGACCATGTAGGCGAACAGTGCGCGCAGATTCGCGAGCTTCTGCCAATGGTCGCCCGGCATCTTCTGGTACAGCGATCCCTTCAGATGCACCATCTCGTCGTGCGAGAGAGGCATGATGAAGTTCTCGCTGTGTTCGTAGATCATCGCGAAGGTCAGCAGATCCTGATGGAAATGCCGATAGATGGGATCCTTCTCGAAGTACTCGAGCGTGTCGTGCATCCATCCCATGTTCCACTTGAAGGTGAATCCGAGCCCACCCTCATTGATGGCACGCGTCACCCCGGGCCACGCCGTGGAATCCTCGGCGATCGTCACGCATCCCGGCGCTTCCGCGTGCACGACCGTGTTCATCGCGCGGAGGAAATCAATCGCGTCGAGATTCTCGCGGCCGCCGTACTTGTTCGGAACCCACTGCCCCTCGTCTCGGCTGTAGTCGAGATACAACATGGAGGCCACGGCATCCACACGCAGCCCGTCGACGTGGAATTCGTTCAGCCAGTACAGCGCGTTGGCGACGAGATAGTTGCGAACCTCCTTGCGTCCGTAGTTGAAGATCAGCGTTCCCCAATCGGGATGCTCGGCCAGACGCGGATCTTCGTGCTCGTACAGCGCCGTACCGTCGAAGCGGCGCAGCGCGTTGTCGTCCTTCGGGAAATGCGCCGGCACCCAATCGAGAAAGACGCCGATGTTCGCCTCGTGCAGCGTGTCGATCAGGAAGCGAAGATCATCCGGTGTGCCGTAACGCGACGAAGGCGCAAAGTATCCGGTGACCTGATAGCCCCACGAGCCGTAGAAGGGATGCTCCATCACGGGAAGCAGCTCGACGTGCGTGAAGCCCATCTTCTTCACGTGCGCGGCGAGCCGCGGCGCAATCTCGCGGTAGGTGAGCGAGCGGTTGCCGTCCTCCGGCACGCGCGCCCACGACCCAAGATGCACCTCGTAGATGTGCACCGGCTCGCGCACCTCGTCTCGGCCCACCCGCGCGGTCATCCATGATGCGTCGCGCCACATGTATGTCCCTTCCGCAACGACGATCGACGCCGTCTGCGGCGCCTGCTGCATCTTGAATCCCATCGGGTCCGACTTGAGCCGCAGCAGCCCTTCACGCGTCCGCAGCTCGAATTTGTAAAGTGCATTGATGGTGACACCGGGGACGAAAATCTCCCAGAGTCCGCTGCCGCTCAGACGGCGCATCGGAAACTGGCGTCCATCCCAGTTGCACCAGTCGCCGACGACGCTCACTCGTTCCGCGTTCGGTGCCCAGACGACGAACGACGTTCCTTCGTCTCCCTCGACGGTGCGCAGGTGCGCGCCGAGCATCGTCCAGAGCTGCCGATGCGTGCCCTCGTTGAACAGATAGAGATCCATCTCGCCGAGCGTCGGCGGATGTCGGTAGGGATCGCCGCGCTCCCACGTCCGCCCGTCGTGCGAGAGGAAGCGCAGCGTGTAGCGGAAGGGGAGCTTGACCCCCGCGAGGAAGATCGAGAAGAAGCTGGCACCCTCATCGCGCATCGCCGTCGCGACCCCCTCGCGAACGATGAAGCAGTCCGCTGCATCCGGCTGGAAGACGCGCACGATCGCACCGCTGGTTCCGGCCGACGTGTGCTCGTGTGCACCGAGCACCTGGTGCGGGTCCGAGTGCCGCCCCTCGAGAAGGGCCCGGCGCGCGCCGGCGTCGATCGTGCTCATAGCGTGTGCTGCTCGACGACGGACGGCATCTCGCGCCGCTGCTCGTCGTGTGCCGGAGCGCGCCGGTCCATGCCGAATCGCAGTAGCATCACGGCGTGTGCTTCCACCGCCACAACGCCCTTTCGCACCACCGGAAGCTCATCGCACGCAGTGTCGACCATGATCACCCAGATGTTCTCTCCCTCGTCCGGCCCGTCGAGCGCGGGAAGCGCGAAAGAGACCGGCATGTCGCCAGCGTTCATCACGATGAGCAGGGTCTCGCCGCTGACCGCATGTCCGCGCTCATCCACCTCGTCCGTCGCCGCGCCATCGATCAGCATGCCAAGGATCTGAGCGTCGACGCTGCGCCAATCTACGCCGGTGAGCTCCTCTCCGTCGGGGCGAATCCACGTGACGTCCTTGTGGTTCGAGCCGGGCACTGCCTCGCCGCGAAAGAAGTGCCGTCGGCGGAGCACCGGGTAGGCCTGGCGGAGAGCGATCAGCTTCTGCGTGTAGGCGAGCAGCTCCTTCTGTTTCTCCGTGAGATCCCAGTTCACCCACGTCGTCTCGTTGTCCTGCGCGTAGGCGTTGTTGTTGCCCCATTGCGTCCGCGCCAGCTCATCGCCGTGCGCAAGCATCGGCACGCCCTGCGAGAAGGCCAGCGTCGCGAGGAAGCTGCGCATCAGCCGGTGCCGCAGCTCGACGATCGCCGGGTCGTCCGTTTCGCCCTCTACACCCCAGTTCCGGCTCAGGTTGTCGTTGTGGCCGTCCTCGTTGTTCTCGCCATTCGCCTCGTTGTGCTTCTGTTCGTAGCTCACCAGGTCGTGCAGCGTGTAGCCATCGTGCGCGGTGATGAAGTTGATGCTCGCATACACACCGCGGTCGCTTCTGGAGAAGATGTCGCTCGAGCCGGCGAGACGACTCGCCATCTCGGATACCTGACCCGGCTCGCCACGCCAGAACTTCCGCACCGCATCGCGATATTGCCCATTCCACTCGGTCCAGCGCACGGGAAAGTTGCCGACCTGATAGCCTCCAGGCCCCACGTCCCATGGCTCCGCGATGAGTTTCACGCGAGCCAGCGTCGGGTCCTGATGCATGATGTCGAAAAAGGCAGACAACTTGTCGACGTCATACAGCTCGCGCGCGAGCACCGGCGCGAGATCGAACCGGAATCCGTCGACGTGCATCTCCTCCACCCAGTAGCGCAGCGAGTCCATCACGAGCTGAATGGTGCGCGGGTGCTGCATGTTGAGCGAGTTGCCAGTGCCGGTGAAATCCGTGTAGAAGCGCGGGTCCCACGGCTCGAGCCGGTAGTACGCCGCGTTGTCGATCCCCTTCATCGACAGCGTGGGACCGAGGTGGTTGCCCTCGCCCGTATGGTTGTAGACGACGTCGAGAATCACCTCGAGCCCCGCCGCATGCAGCGTCTTCACCATGGTCTTGAACTCATCGACCTGATTGCCGAGCCCGCGCGTCGCGTAGCGCACATCGGGAGCAAAGAATCCGATGGAATTGTAGCCCCAATAGTTCGTCAGACCACGCTCGGCCAAATGCCGGTCGATGACATGCTGGTGAATCGGCAGCAGCTCCAGCGCCGTCACGCCGAGCGACTGGAAGTATTCGAGCATCGGCGCGCTGCACAGTCCGAGATAGGTGCCACGCAGCTCGGGTGGAACGTCGGGATGACGCATGGTCATCCCCTTCACATGGCACTCGTAGATGATCGTGCGGTTATACGGCACGTTGAGCGGCCCGTCGTCGCCCCAGGTAAACGCCGAATCGATGACGACCGACTTCGGCATGCCGCCCGCTGAGTTGTCGGGATCCGGCTCGAGATCGTCGAGCGTCTCGCTGACCTTGTACGCGAAGAGATCGTTGCTCCACTTGATCGCTCCCGTGATCGCCTTCGCGTACGGATCGATCAGCAGCTTTGCCGGATTGAAGCGATGCCCGAGCTGGGGCTCGTACGGCCCATGCACGCGATAGCCGTAGAACTGCCCCGGCCGCGCATCGGGCAGATAGCAGTGCCACACCTGATCGGTGCGCTCGGTGAGGCGAATCGTCGCCGACTCGTCCGTGTCACCTTCATCGCGAAAGAGGCAGAGGTCCACCGCGCTCGCGTGCTGGGAGAAGAGCGCGAAGTTCACGCCAACGCCATCCCAGGTTGCGCCCAGCGGATACGGCCGGCCTGGCCAGATGCGCATCGTCACAGCGTGCTCCCCTCCCCTTCGTCGTTGAAAGCACAGAACAGCGCGCGTCATGAGCGCACCGCATCGTAAATGTCGTGTTCCAGAGCGGCAGTAGCCAGCGGCGCCTCTTGTGGTTCAATTTGCTTCCATGCCACCCGATGCCGGACTCGTCAGCCGCGTCGCCGATGCACTTCATGTATTCGGCGAGCGCGCCGTCCGCCAGAAGAACGTCTTCGGCGGCCGAGGCTTTCTCGTCGGAAAGTCCACCTTCGCTATCGTCTGGGACGAATCGCTCATCGTCAAGACGGCAGCGAACGAGTACGAGGCGCTCAAGCAGGAGCCGGGCGTCACTCCGTTCGCTCCCGACGGGGAGAAGCCGATGAGCACCTGGCTTGCCGTCGATGCCGACGCGATCGCCGACGATCCCGAGCTCGCGGAGTGGCTGAAACGGGCGCTGCGCGGAATTCGGTGAGTCGTCGCCCCGAGCCCACCCACTCGCGTGCTCAGGATGCCGGACAGCTCACCAGACGAGCGGTCACCGGTATCGCGGGCACGCCGCTGAGCTCGTCCCGCGTCGCACTGGCGCTGGAGCGAATCGTCCCCGTACGCGTGGCGCCTGCCGCGCCGAGCGTCATGGAGCCCGAGAAGCCGATGCGCCGTAGACGGAACAACGCGCTGTCTGCCCCGTTGTACTGAAGAAACGCGCGCGTTTCCGTCTCGCCGCCCGACGTCGTGAGAATGCGGGCGTCGGTCCCGGCGGAATCCAACGCGACGATCATTGGGAGGTGCACCGAGCCCCAGGTCGCTGGCGATGCGCTCTCGACGCGGTAGCACTCTCCCGGGACGACGCTCGGGGCAACACCCTTTGCTCGGCCCATGAGCGCAGACCTGCCGACGCTGTCCGCGGCCTTCGCCGCCACCGTCACGCGTTCGGCCGCAACCGCGGCACCAGCCGCGAGCTGTCCGACACCAGCGCGCGTCCGGTCCGCCTGCGTTCCGGTCGAGTCGCGTTGTGCGAGTATCGAGGCACGCCCCGCGAGCACCTTCGCCGCGGCGTTACCGAAGTTCGTCGTCTGCGCGGATGCCACGGCCGGAGGCGTGGGCATCGCGACGACGGGCGCGGGAGCCACGCTTCGCGGCGGCTGTTCCGTCGCCAGCCGGCGTGCGATCGCCGAGTTGAGCACGCTGTCGCGAATTGGTGCGACGCCGGACGCAACGGTGTCGGACGCCATGCTCTTGGTGTCCACGCCGAGGTGCCCGTGTGTGAGCGCGATGCCGACGGCGACGACGAGCAGCGCGGCGATGGACGCGCGAGCTGGCGTCACGCGCAGCAGCCTCCAGACCGAAAGCTCAGTGCCCGCAGTTGGCGTGCTCGCGGGCTTGATGAGCGGTGCAGGCTGTTCGTCCAATAGCCCCACGACGCGAGATGCACCAGCGATCAGCCCACGCGCTTCCGCGACGCGCGACGCGCATGCGGTGCAACCAGCTACGTGCGCCTCCAGCCGCGCCGACTCCTGCGCGTCGAGCGCGCCGTCGAGCCAGGCGTGGATCGTTCCCTCGTCCGGGTGGACGCCGTCTTCTTCGAGCATCATCGATCCCTCTCCTTCGACATCATGCCGGCTCTGCGGTGTTCGCGGATTGCAGCGCCTCGTACGCCTCCATCAGCCGCCGTCGAGCCCTGGACAGCGTCGTGCCCACCGAGCCGACGGAGAGATCGAGCGCGGCTGCGATCTCCTCGTAGCTCAGTCCCTCGTCGCGCATGAGCAGCGCGTCCCTGTCACGCTCGGCCAGCGACTCCACCGCCTGGCGTGCCATCGCCCGCTCCTCGTCGCGCTCCATCGACGTTGGGCCAGGCATCACCACCGACTCCGCCTTCGCTTCGTCCCGCATCAACTCCAACCGGCGGCGATGCCGGGTGTCTCGCCGCGTCTCGTCGCGCGCGAGGTTCATCGCCACGGCAAAAATCCACGACCGCTCGCTGGCGATCGTCTCCTGCTTCAGCGCACGCACGAACGTCTCCTGCGCAATTTCCTCGGCCCAATCGCGATCCCCGAGCTGACGCGTGAGAAAGCGCACCAGCGGCTGGTGATACGAGTTGAAGAGCGCCCGCAGGCGGTCGGGAGTGACCATGATGCGTGAAGATGGCACGACGCGCGCCCCCGTGCCCAGCCCGTCCCATTGTGGAGACGCCTGATGGGTGCGCGCTTGCACACGAGTCGTGGTTAGTTGACCCACGACTGTTCGACTGGCTGACTGATGACGAATGACGTGGTTGCCCGACCCTGATAGGGCGATCGAAGCGTGAAGCGCAGCGATTCCTCCTCAGCGCGATCGTCCTTGCCCTCGCCCGCCGCCGCGGAACGGTCCCCGTTTCGGACCCCTTCCCGCTGCGCCATCGCTGCCGCCACGCTTCGGACCGTCCGCGGACCGCCCTTCGTCTCGCGACGCGGCAGGATTGCTCACCGGTGTCTCGGCACGGCGATGATTTCGCTCGTTGCGTCCTGGACGCCCGGCGCTGCCTCGACTCTCGCGCAGAAATCGTTTCGCCTCGTGACCGGCGCGCTCGCGCCGCTGCTGATTCGCCGCCTCGCGCTGCTCGTCACGCTTACGGTTGAATCGCGCCACTTCCTCGTCGGTCCACGGCGCATCCAGCAGCGTCTGCAACTCGTCGAGGGTCCGCGCGCGCACCTGTCCACGTTGCCCGCGATAGACGACGAATCGTACCGGCCGATCGAGCGTCGGCACTTCGCTCTCGGTCAACGTGCGCGCGACCTTTTCCGGCAGCTGCAGGCGCGCGACACCAACGGGCGCTCCGTTCACCTCTTCCACGTCGTAGTCGATCTCGACGTCACGATCGCGCACGCTGACTCGCGAGGGCAACGCATCGAACTTTGCGCGCTTCGCGCGCGGGCTCAGCGCCTCGAGATCAGCAGCGAGATCGAGATCGGCCTGCTTGAACGCCGTGAGAGAACGAATGTCTCCCAGACGGCGGAGATACAGCGTCGCCAATTCTGCCTGCCCGAGCCGCGGCAGCACGCCGCCCGATCTCCGCCACGCTGTGCGCACCGCGTCGATGATGCCGAGATTGTTCTTCACCGCGAAATGCCGCGCCTCGCCACGCGCGAGCGCGTCGGCGAGAACCTTGCGCGCCTCGTCCTCGCGACCCGGCGGGAATTCATCCACTGCTTCGACTTCGCGCTCGAGTTCGAAGCCGAAATATTCGACGCGCCGGCGTAGCACGAGCGGCGCCTTTCGACGCTCGCCGTCGTACGCCATCGTCGCCTCATCGCCCGTCGCGTAGCGGCGAATGACGTCCATCGGCAACTGCGTCCCTTCGATCGACGCGCGCGAATTCCCGAACTTGTCGGCGAAGTAGCGGAGCTGGCCGGCGATCGCGCCCCAGCTTCCGCAGACACTCGTCTTGCTGACCCGCGCTTCTTCTCCCCACGCCGTCTGCTCATCGATCACCAGATCGAACGGCATGTATTCAGCGAGCAGCTCCGCGAACTGGCGCCGCGTACCTTCATGCGCCATCGGCATCTCGGCGGGAATCGGCACGTTCAGCCCGCGATACACGCTCGCCATGCCGAGCGCCGCATCCTCGATCGACTTCACGAGTACGCCGCGCCGCTCGGCCCACTCGGCCATCGCCTCGTCCTCGAAGAGGTGGCGTGGCAGGCCATAGACTTCGCCCACATAGCCGGCCACGCGATACGCCTCGGCGTAGACGTTGTACGCGGTCAGGTGATCGCTGCCCGGGAGAATGAGTCCCTCGAGGTCGCGCTCTTCGCGCGTCATGCGATGCAGCGACTCCACGCCGCTCATCACGGAGAGATACGGCACCATCGCGTCGTCGGCGTTGACGAGCAGCTCCGCCCACTCGCGCTCCACTGGCATTGCCTCCACGGCACGGCCATAGTGCGTGAGGCGGCCCTTCTCGATGATCCCTCGCCCCTCGAGGAACTGCATCGCGCGACGATACGCGATCTTGTCGAGCGGCACCGGCAGCTCGAGATCATCGGCGGCGACGCCGAGGTCCGCGCAGGTGATGGCGACGCGCTCCGAGTCGCCGGCCAACTGGAACTCCGGTGGCGTCGGTGTGAGCGACGCGAAGTCGATGTCGCGGTCGCTCAGGATGAAGACGCGGCCGCCGGCCACGCGGCCGTGCACCCGGCCCGCCATCTGGAGAATCTCGTTCGCGCCGAGATGCAGCTTGGTGAGGACGTTCTTGCCGCGCTCGACGATCGAGGTGAAGCGCGTGTCGTCGATGACGACCGTGTCGAGTCCCTGCACGTTGAGCGCGCTCTGCCCCGCCGCTGTCATCGCGAGAAAATACGGCTTCCGGGTCTCGCCTTCGAGAAATGGGCGCAGAATGCGAATCGGCTCGCCACCATGATAGTGCGCCGTGTTGATGCGCGGCGCGCGCATGCGAACGTTCTCCGCTGCCTGCTCGACGCCTTTTCTCGTGGGGACGAAGATCGCGACGCCGCGCTTTTCCTTGTAGACGCGCTGCAGGAACTTGTCGTCGAGAAATTCTCCGACATCCTTGCGCACGACTTCCACCTTCGCCGCCTTCTCGGGATCGAATGCATGGACTTCGAGCACGTCCGAGCTCTCGAGGTACGCGCGATAGAAGGTTGGATCGACGGTGGCCGACAGCCAGATGAAGCGGCAGCCGACGCGCTTGCCGAGCGCGAGGCAGAGCTCGAGCTCTGCCGACGTCTGGTGAATCTCGTCGACGATGAGCGTGTCGCTCGGCAGGATGTCGCCGTCCTGGAACCAGCGCCGCGCGATGCCGGTGGTGACGATGATGACGTTCCAGTTCGGCGTGTCGGGCGTCGCTTCGCGCTCGCGATTGATCACGCCGACCCGCAGCTCGGTCGTGTCGAGCAGCTCTTCGGCGATCGGACGAATCGCGAGCGTCTTGCCAGAGCCCGTCCCCGCGACGATGCCGAAGCCGCGGCGCGCGCGCGCCAACTCGCGTACGCGCGCGCCGAAGTGCTTCTCGAGGTATGTCTCGATGTGGAGTCCGACGGCGAGCTCGATCGTCTCGCACGCCGCACGAGTGGGAGCGATGACGATGACGCGTCCCGTCGGCGGTTCAGCCTCGACGAATGCTTCGTGGTCGGGGGGGAGGTACTTGTCTCTTACTTCGCGCATGCCGACGGGCGAAGCGAGATTCGTGCGCGGCCCGCGTCAGGGCTTCCTTTTGTCCTCGCCGAATTTCTTGACGAAGGGAAGTTCCTTGTCTTCGGCCTTCTTGCCTTTTTCCACGTAATCGTCACCGAAGATAACCTTGCCATTGGTCGGCTTGTCGTGGACGGCCGTGCGGCAGTCCGTGGGTGCTGGCTGCTGCTTGGCTGGCACCTTGTCGAGCCAGATCCGGCACATGCCCGGCGGCGGCCGATATGCCTTCGGCACGAAGTCGGCGCCCCGCTGCTTGGTCTGCTGGGCATGCGCGACACCGGCCAATCCGGCCGTGCAGGCGAGCGCGAGAAGTGCGGATCGAAGCTTCATCTATGTCTCTCCAGCGTCGCGCGGACATCGCACGCCGCTGTACGGTAACGCAGGCTCGGTGCCAGTACTGCGACTTTTCGTTCTGGCGGCCTAAGTATAGCGCGGATCGCTACTTAGTGCAGCGGAGCCCGCAGGAAGCCCGGAGCGCAAACAGACATTTGTGTCTACTGCGCGAGACACTGCCGTCCTCACTCCAGACAGCGAGCGCGACGGCTGGAATCACCAGTTGCTGCGCTCAGGACGACTGTCAGTACACTCAATCGCCGAAGCTGATCCCCGTCGCCCGCGCCGTCTGCACCAGATCATGCGTCACATCCACCCGCTTCATCACCTTCAGACATTCCTCGATCGGGACCGTCACGATGTGTGGCGTCTGCAACGCGACCATGTAGCCCCACTTCTCGTCGGCCACCGCGCGCACCGCCGCCCCGCCAAATCGCGTGGCGAGCAGACGGTCGTAGCCGGTCGGCATTCCGCCGCGCTGCAGATGTCCGAGCACGAGAGAGCGCGTCTCCTTTCCGGTGCGTGCTTGAATCTCCTTCGCGATCAGATCCGCTATTCCGCCCACGCGCCGCGCTTGCCCCGGCAGCGACTCGCCGAGCACGTGCGCCTCTCCACCGGCCGGGAAGGCACCCTCGGCGACGACGACGATGGAGAAGTGACGTCCCGCCGCATCGCGAGCCATGATCTTCTCGCACACCTTGGTGATGTCGTACGGAATCTCGGGAATGAGAATGACGTCGGCCGTGCCGGCGACGCCGGAGTGCAAGGCGATGAACCCCGCATCGCGACCCATGACCTCCATGACGAGAACGCGGTCGTGGCTTTCTGCCGTCGTGTGCAACTTGTCGATGGCTTCGATCGCCGTGTTCACCGCCGTGTCGAAGCCGAAGGTCGTCACCGTGCCGCTCACGTCATTGTCGATGCTTTTCGGAACACCCACAATGTGCATCCCCTTATCGTACAACTGCTTCGCAATCGCCAGAGAGCCGTCACCTCCGATCGAAATAATGGCATCGATGCCCATCTCGCGCGCATTCGCGATCAACTCGTCGGAGCGATCCTCGGGGATGTAGCTGCCGTCCGGCTGCTTGCGCGGATAGCAGAACGGGTTGCCGCGATTCGTGGTGCGGAGAATCGTCCCGCCCAGGTGGGTGATGCCGCGCACCGAATCCTGCGTGAGCGGAACGACCTCGTCGTCTCCGAGCAATCCCATGTAGCCGCGCTTGATGCCGACGACTTCCCAGCCCCGGTTGATCGCGGTGAGCACTGCGGCGCGGATGACCGCGTTGAGGCCGGGGGCGTCTCCTCCTCCCGTCGAGATGGCGATACGCATCGAAATCAGGTGCCGGAATCGGGTGTGGAGAGGAGCGACGTTCAGGCAGACGACCGCAGGAGAGCGACAATCTCGCCCTTCACGGCATGCCGTCCAAGCTTCGACTTCTCATAGACAGGAACGCCGTCCTCGAGAACTTCGAAACGGCCACCGGAGCTCGGAATCATCGTGATCTCCGCATCCGGGAACTGGCCTGCAAGCTCGGCCGCCAAACTGGTGGCCCGGGGCTCGTAGTTTCAAACCGTGCAGTATTCGATCGAAAGCTTCATCGTGCTCGGCGTTCTGGTCACGGTGGAATATAGCGAGTCCGCTATTCCGCCCGCTCCGGCGGCTGACGCCGCCTTGCTCTTCCGCCCGCGTCGGCGGCTACGCCGCCTCGCTCTTCGGCCCGCTTCGGCGCTACGCGCCTCGCTTTTCGGCTACCTGCCACTCACTCGTAGCTGCCGTTGCCGAATAGGCCGCGCAGCGGCGCGGGCCGAAGAGCGCCAAGCGCAGCGCCGGCGCGGGCCGAATCACCGAGGAGGCACAGGCACGTTCGCCATTCCCGCCAACTGTCGCAGCAGCGTGTCCTGTCGCGCGACGATGATGCGCAGCGAATCGATCTGGTCGTGCATCGTCGCCGCTTCCTGGCGCGCGGCGTTGAGCTCATCGCCCACCTGCCGCATCTGCTCGGCCAGGCTCGCATCCGCGGCGGGATTTCGGCATGACGCCACGCAGAGCAGCGCCGAGGCGAGGGCAAGGCGATGTACGCGGTTGGAGAACATGGGAGTTCGGAGCGAGGGTAAGCGGGACACCGTGTCTTCGAAAGATGCGTACTCACCGCCCGATCGGCCAGCGCGCCGCATCATTGCGGTGGGATGCCACGAGCTGCGCTGAACGGATGCCATTCGGCGTCTATGCGTGCCGTACTGTGCCTCCATGACAAACCGACCCTCTGTCCTTCGCCCCGGACATACGCTGATCGAGCTCGTGCTCGTGATGGTCATCATCGGACTCACCTCGCTCATCGGGATGCGTCAATTCCATCTCTATCTCGACCGCGTCGCCACACGCGATGCGGTGCGCGCCGCAGGTGGCGTCGTAGCGCGCGCACGAGATGAGGCCGTGGCGCTCCACACGCCGGTGAGTGTACGAATCGACACCACTTCGGCGACACTCGAGCTGCTCTCGCGAAGTGGTCCATTCGCTCGAGCGGCGCTGGGAGAGGTGCACGGTGTCGCGCTCTCCACCACGCGTGACTCCATCACCTTCGACGTGCGCGGATTGGGCTATGGCGCCGCAAATCTGACGCTGGTTGCTCGGCGCGGCCGCGCGTCCGATACGCTCGTTGTGTCGAGGCTGGGACGTGTGCGCTATTGATGGCAAGGCGCTTCAGAAAGCCTAGTCCGCCGCCACCGTCCCGAAATCGAACCCCGGCACCGAGATCCGCGGAATCGGTTGACCAATCATCCGCTCGATCGTACGCACCATCCCGATCTCGTCGGGCGACATGAAGGTGTATGCATCACCCTCCTTCGCCGCACGACCGGTGCGGCCGATGCGGTGCACGTAGTCCTCGGCCTGCTGCGGGACATCGTAGTTGATCACGTGCGTGATCCCCGAGATGTCGAGCCCGCGTTGCGCGATGTCCGTCGCCACGAGCACGCTGATCGTGCCGTCCTTGAAGTCCTGCAGCGCTTTTGTCCGTTGCGATTGCGACTTGTCGGCGTGCATCGCCGTCGCCGTCACGCCCGCCTTCTCCAGGTCGCGCACGATCCGGTCGGCGCCATGCTTCGTGCGCGAAAAGATCAGCACGGAGTCGTGCACGCTTCCCGTGAGCAGCTCCACGAGCAACGCGTTCTTCTTTTCGCGCGGCACCGGATACACGGCATGTGTCACGGTGCTCGCCGGCGCCGAGCGCACACCCACCTGAACGACGATCGGCTTGCGCAGATACTTGCGTGCGAGCGCTTCGACTTCGGGTGGCATCGTGGCGCTGAACAGCAGCGTCTGCCGGTACGCCGGAACCTGATCGACGATCTTGTTGATCTGCGGTGCGAAGCCCATGTCGAGCATGCGATCGGCTTCGTCGAGCACGAGCACCTCGAGATCGTCGAACACAACGTTCTGGCGCTCGAGGTGGTCGATCAAGCGTCCCGGCGTCGCCACGACGACGTCGACGCCTTCCCGAAGGCGTCGTTCCTGCGGGTCGAGCGGCACTCCGCCGTACACGGCGACGACGGAGATCTCCCCGTGCCGAGCGTACTTGCGAAAGCTCTCCTCGACCTGCACGCACAGCTCGCGCGTCGGCGTGAGGATGAGCGCGCGCGTCCGACGCGGGCCGTCGATGAGGCGTTCGATGATGGGCAGCGTGAACGCGGCGGTCTTGCCCGTGCCTGTCTGCGCCAGCCCCATGATGTCGCGTCCCTTGAGCGCGAGCGGAATCGCGTCGCGTTGAATGGGTGTGGGCGACGTGTATCCGGCGTCGCGAATCGCGTCGAGGATCGTCGGATGGAGATTCAGATCGGCGAAGCTGAGCGCCTGCTCCACCATTGGCTCAGCGGCCGGGGGGAGGGTCGTGATGGTCTGCTGATTGTCGGTCATGCGTCCTGATGCGTCGCGCCGGGGCCGCGATCCCGGGAATTCCGGGACCGGCGCATGCATCGGACTCGCGCGGCGATGCCGCGATCAACCGATGCGGTTGATAAGGGAGCGATCGCGGAGCAATCGCATACGAATTTCCGTTGAAAGATAATCCCATGCGTGGCTGGCGGGTAGCTGGCGCGTCGATGTCGCCCACCCGATGTCGGAGTGGTGGGGCCCCGACGTCCGACGTCAGACTCGGTCAAGATATTCGAGTACCATCCTCACCACCTCGTCCGGCCTCTCCTCGTTCACCGCGTGCCCCCCGTTTCGCACCTCCCGCACTTCGAGCTTCGCCCCACCAGCCCGCAGCGCGGACACGTACGAGGGAGCATCGCGCACGAGTGAATCCTGCGACCCCAGCACGACCAGCATCTCGCGCTCCACGGCGCGCAGACGTTCGATCATCTCTCCCGCCGGCGGCCGGGCCCATCGGAATTCGTGCAACAGTCGCCGCATCGCGCGCGCATACGACGGAAACTGCGACGCTGCCCAGTATTCGTCTTCGTCGCGTCGCGTGATGCGGGAGGGATCGCCGTACACCGTACGATGCGCCCGCGCGACGATCCACCGCGCCACGAGCCTCGGCAACACGACGTCCGCGAACGCCGGACTCACCAGTCGCGCCAGCCGCTGCATCCGCACTCGCCCGAAGCACGCAGGATTCACCAGCACCGTACGATTCATCCGCGAGCCTTCTTCCGTCGCGAGCTCGATCGCGATCGCTCCCGCCATCGATTGCGCCACCACGTCCACACTCGTCAGTCGGTCGACGTCGAGCAGCTCGCGCACGGCAGCCACCATCGCCTCCACGCGATAGACGCGCGGGTCGTCTGGCTTGTCCGAGAGTCCATGACCAGGCAGATCCACCGCGATCACGCGTCGCCCCGCTGCGGCAAGCGGAGCGTACCAGTCGCGCCACATGTACAGTGACGCTCCCCATCCGTGAAGGAGAAGCACGGTTGGCTGTCCCGCCTCGCCAGCGTCAGCGACGCGCAGAGTCAGTCCACTCGGCAGCGTGACCCATCGTGCTCGTACATGCGCCAACCCGGCGGGGAACATCTCCGCCGGGTCGAGCCGACCTGCGAGCCGTGGCTCGTCGCCGCCCATCGGCGCGGTCAGACGATCTCGATCGTGCGCCCGGAAAGGCGCGCGATCAGGCCGATGCGGAACGTGATGTCGGTCCACCGCTCTTCGCCGGCAAGCTGCGCCTCGAGCGGGTACACGGGCCACGCGTACGGGCTGTTGCTCTTGGCGACGGCCATTCCCTTGTGAGGGTGCCACACGCCTTCGCGGTCACGATCCTCCAGAAACCGCTCGAACATCTTGAACCAGTTCTCGTTTCGCTTGAGATATCCCAGGCGAGCCATGAGCTCGAGCCAGTAGAGCGCGAACGGAACGTCGGCGTCGACCGCATTCCTGTGCGGCAGAAAGTCGCCGAGCACGAGGTGCGGCACCGGCAGCACGTGCTTGCCGCAGAGCTGCACCGCCTCCTGGCGTGGCTGCGGCTGCGTGAGATGCTGATACAACGCATCCATCTCGCGATGATGCTCCGCGCGGAAGAGCGGCATGTAGGCGAGCATCGTCACGGCAAAGATCGACGGCGGACAGGCTTCCGCGGCGAGCATGTGCTGATTGCCCTGCCGGATGAACGGCTTCTGCGCGAGTGGCGAGCGTAGGTAATCCGCCATGCGCGTGAGAATGCGGCGAGCCGCGCCGCGAAGACGTGGATCTCCTTCGTAACCCGCCTGGGCGAGTGTGGCGGCGGCCGCCTCGCGGAGCAGCAATCGACCTCGCTTCACCGACTCTTCATCCGGCGCGCGCTTGCCGCCGAGCTCGAACAGGAATGAGGGATCGTCGTCTTCGGCGAGCAGCCTGAACAGGATACGCCGGGCGTGGACGAGCGGCGGCGTCTCCTTGTTCCACCCGTACTCGATCAATCGTCTTACCGCAGGGATCGTCCCGACGCCCTCGAAGTGCTCGGCGCGCGCGGAAGGGACGGAGAGCATACCGCCTCCCCACGTCCCGTCCGGCGCTTGCTGGACAGCCAACAGCAAAGCCGGTCGGTGCGTAAAGGGTAGTGCGGCTACTTTTTCGGCATCCGCCGCGGAGATTCGCGCCACTTCGGTCATGGCCCGGTAGCGAATCGGCGGCGCTGCGTGAGCAAGCAGCCAATCAAGTGGGAAGCGCACGCGACTCGGCGGTGGTTGCGGCGCGGAAGCCACCGGCGCGGGAGGCGCGGCAGGAATCAGCGACGAAGCAGCGGGAGTTGCGGCGGGGGTGCTGGAAGGCGACGGCAGGGTCACGTGAGGTTCGCGGAGCTAGCGGTCAAACCAGAGTCGCATGGCGGCGCCGGGCGGAACGCCTTGAGAAAGGGCAGGTAAGCATAGCACCTTCGTTCGCGCCCGCTAGAGGGGAAAGCGTAAGTTGCAGGCGAGTAAAGACTTAGGAAACTGTGTACGTCAATCATTTACCAGAGGTTTCACTATGAAGGGAATTCGCATTGCGGTGCTCGGCCTCGCGCTCGTGCTGGGTAGTACAGTTGCCGGCGCGCAGGGTGGTCGCGGTGGCGGGCGCGGTGGCAATATGGCAATGGCCGGCATCGACAGCACGTTGAGCGCCGATCAGAGGGCGAAGATGGCCGAGATCACCGCGAAGTACGCAGCGGAAACTCAGGCGATTCGCGCTCTCATGGCGACCGATCGCCCCGCGGCAATGAAGAAGAGAGCCGAGTTGACCGCCAAGATGGCGCCTGAGATGCGCGCAATTCTGTCGGCAGAGCAGCAGGTCGTGTGGGACAAGAACCAAGCCGCGATGAAGGCGCGCGCGGATTCAATCGCTAAGGCGAACCCGCCCGCGATCTGATTCGCACGGAAAGCTGAGCATGATGAAAAGGGTGGCGACGCGATGCGTCGCCACCCTTTTCCGTTCCGGCAAGCTTCACGTCGCTTGTCCACGCGCGCGTCGTCGTCGCATCTTGCCCCATGAGAACAGCTCGTCCTTCCTTTCGACCGCGCGCTCGTGCGCGGTGAGTTCGTCGATGTGCATGGCGCGCGTCTCTACTACTACGCGGCCGGCACACGCGGCGCCGGCGAGCCCGTCGTCTTCCTGCACGGATTCCCCACCTCGGGTCATCTCTGGAGCGACGTCGTGGCGCAGATGCCCGCGGGCCATCGTCTCGTCGTCGTCGATCTGCTCGGCTACGGCCGCAGCGATCCGCCGGGCGGCCGCTCACTGACTCTGCACGCGCACGCCGAGCGCGTCGTCGGGCTGCTCGACGCACTGGGGATCGCGAGCGCGTGCATCGTCGGCCATGACGTCGGCGGTGGCATCGCGCAGTCACTCGCGACGCACTGGCCGGCGCGCGTGTCGCGATTGGCGCTCATCGACAGCGTCGCGTTCAGCGGCTGGCCAACGCGTGACGTTCGCATCGCGCGTTTCTTTCTCCCGCTCGTGCGGCACCTGCCGACGAATTGGCTGCTGCCGATCGTGCGCGCCGGCCTCGAGCGCGGTTACTACGACACCACGCACGCCACGCACTCGATTGACAAGTATCAACGGCCATTCAATAGCGACGAGGGTCGCAAGGTGTTTCTCGATCACCTCGCCGCGCTCGACGCGCGCGAGACGGAAGCACTCGGCGCGCGGCTCGGTGAGATTGCCGTCCCCACCGCGGTGATCTGGGGATCTCACGATCCATTTCTTTCGATGTCGCTCGGAAAGCGCTTGGTCGGGGCAATTCCCAACGCAACAATCGACGTGCTCTCGGGCGCGAGGCACTTCACGCCGGAAGAAGAGCCGCGAGAGGTGGCTGACATTCTGGGAAGGCTGCTCACTACCGAAAGGCGCTCGCCGCACCTCGCCTAGCGCTTCTTCGCCGAACCCGCTTCCTCTTCCGCGCTCAGGATCTCCGGCCGCAACGCCGCCACAGTGTACTTGCTCCCCGGATTCCACAGAATCCAGCTTCGCACGCCATTGTCGTAACCCGCCTGCATCTGCGCACGAATCTGCGGCACGCCGTACGGCGGATCGCCGCGAGTGAAATCCTGATACCAGGGCACGATCAGGGGAGGGTGCGCGACGTGCGCGTTGCGCGCTTTCGCGTCGCGAAGCGCGTGATCGATCGTCGCGTACGGCGAGGCGTTGGGATTGGCGAGGCCGTACATGCCGCTCGTGTAGTGCGACGGATACGTCATGGGGAGCACGACGTCTGCCTGGTCGGCAAACTGCTCCCACCGCTGTCCGATTCCCATGTCGGTGGAGTCGGTCGTGGTGAGCCCAAAGACGTCGATCGCCATCGGCACCCCGAGTGGCGTGACTCGTTCCTTGAGATACCCGAGCTGCTCACGAATCACCTGATCGCGCGCACGTCCCTTCGCGAGCGGAAAGCACGACTCGGGCGAGAGCCGCTGCTCGGGAAAGCGCACGTAGTCGAACTGCACCTCGCTGAATCCCAATCCCACCGCCTCGGCCGCGAGGTCGGCGGCGTAGCGCCACACGCCACGCTGATGCGGATCCAGCCAGGGCTTTCCATCCTCGTCGAGCCATGGTTTCCCGTCCGCGCACCGCAGCACCGCCCATTCGTGCTTCGCGTCTGCAAGGATCGGATCCTTCGCCACCACGATGCGAGCGATGGGAAAAATCCCGTTGGCTCGCATCGTGTCGAGGATCGCCCGAATTCGCGTCGCCGAAACCGGCAAGGTCGTGTCGGCGCCGATCTCGCGCGCGAGCGGAACGGACGAACGATAGAGTACGTAGCCGCGATCATCCTTCACGTCGAGGACAAGGGCGTTCACCTCCGTCTTGCGCGCGACGTCGATCA
>DATCGM010000185.1:0-7673 GCA_036508915.1 Gemmatimonadaceae bacterium | reverse complement strand
CTTCACCTCGGCCGGCATGCGCCCACGCGTCGTGAGCGGCGGATCGACGCCGACGCTCTGGCGAACGCACGAGATTGAGGGGGTCACCGAGTTTCGGCCGGGGACATACGTCTACAACGATCGCACGACCGCGTCGATCGGAGCCTGCGCGTGGGAGGACTGCGCGCTGACTGTGCTGGCGACGGTGGTCTCGACGGCGGTGCCCGGCCAGGCGGTCATCGATACCGGCACCAAGGCGCTGGGCCGAGAGCCGGTGCGAGGCGCGGAAGGAGAGGGATTTGGCCAGCTTCTCGAGCATCCGGAGGTCGTCGTCGAGCGGATGTCGGAGGAGCACGGCGTGCTCGATCTCTCCCGGTCAGCCTGGCAGCCTCAGATTGGGGAGCGAGTGCGAGTGATTCCCAATCACGTCTGCATCGTCGTACATCTGAACGACCTGGTTTATGGCATGCGGGGCGGAGTGCTCGAGACGAGCTGGCCCGTCGCGGCCCGCGGGCGAGGTCAGTTGCCGGTTTGACAGCGGCATCGGCTGGCGCCAGCCCTTGGAGAAGGCTGTGTGCGTGGGCATCTTTCAAGGCGGCCGGGTGACCGCTCGGCTGATGCCCATCGATCGAGTCGTCATGCCCAACACCTCCCGCCAGACAACCGCCCCTCCGCAGGATCCGATGACCGTCGTGCGCGTGCGCGCCGATGCGCTCTACCGGGCGGCCATCGAATGTTGCCGGCAGCACGATCGCGCCGCCAAGCTCTCGGAGGACGACGAGCCGGAGCTCGAGCACAAGCACCTCGACGCGATGTGTGCGATGTGCGATGGCTCGCTGGCCGAGCTCTCCGAAGCGTACACGAAGGCGGCAGGGCACGTGCTTCCCGACCGCGAGGAAGCCTGGTGGCACAAGGCGAACGCGCTTTGGCACGCGAGCCGAGAATACGCGCGCCGTCACGCCGGCTGCGATACGCTCGGCAAGGGTGTGTCGGCCAAGCGCCGCGCGGGGCAGCTCGTGGGCATGCAAATGGAGTACGAGCTCGAAGCGTCGGCGCTGTTGGGGTTGCGCCACGCGGCCGATGCATACCTCAAGACGCGTCCCGGACTCACCTGATGGCTACGAAGAAGAAAACTGGCAGCACGACGAAGACGAAGCGATCGGTCAAGAAACGCGGAATTCTCGCCCTCTATCCCTGGAAGGAAGAGCCCAATCCATATCTGGAGTTGCGTACCTCCGGCATTCAGGGCACCGGTGCCTTTGCGACTCGCGCGATCAGGAAGGGAACGCGCATCATCGAGTACGTGGGCCAGCGCATCTCCTGGCGGACGGCCGACAAGCGCTACGACGACGAGAAGATGGGACGTCATCACACCTTCCTCTTCACCGTGGATGAGAAGGTCGTGATCGACGGTGCGGTGCAGGGCAACGCCGCGCGCTTCATCAACCATTCGTGCGACGGCAGCTGCGAGGCGATCGATGACCGGAAGCGCATCTTCATCGAGGCGCGCCGGAACATCAAGGCGGGCGAGGAGCTGCTCTACGATTATCAGTACGAGCGCACGGACGATCACACCGCGGCGGACGAAGCGTTTTACGCCTGCCGGTGTGGAGCGGCGAAGTGCCGTGGGTCGATCCTCGCGCCCCCAAAGACCAGCTGACCGCATGCCGCGGCATCGTCGTGGCGTCGTGAGCGGGCGCACGGTGGCGCGCGCAGTCGCTCTCCTGGCGATTGTCGCGTGCGGCGGACACTTCGAGGTGCCCGCGCCAACGCTTCAACCGGGCACGGGCGCCGTTCTCCCGCCCGCCGATCCCGCCGTCATCGTCCTGCCGATCTCGATCTCGCTCGGCAAGATTCGCAGCGCGCTCGCGGCGCAGTTTCCCACGGGCGACTCGCTCAGCCAGGCCCAGTGCGTGGCGCTGGGCGGCGTGGTCTGCCACCAGTACGTGTACCGCCGGGACTCGCTCGAGCTGCGCATGAGCGGCGATCGCGTCGATCTTCTTGCGCGACTGCAGTACCGGGGTCGCGTTGCGCTGAGCGGCATCGGTGGCCTGGCCAGCTGCGGATACGCGCCCGAGCCGATGAAGCGCGCCGAGCTCCACGCGGCGACTGCGCTCTACTGGCGAAACGACTGGCGCCTCGGCTCGCGCAATACGACGCTCGGCGCGGCGCTTCTCGATCCGTGCCAGGTCACGCTGCTGAAGCTCGACGCCACGCCACTGATGCGCCGCATCATCGATGGACAATCCGAGAAGCTGCGGCAACAGCTCGACAACGCTCTGCCGGCGCTCGCCGATTTGCGCCCCGCCGCGGACTCGCTCTGGCGCACCATGCTCCAGCCGCTCGCACTCGACTCTTCGAGCACCGTCTGGTTGAGCATGACGCCGCAGAGCATTACGCTGGCGCGTCCGCTCGGTCGCGCAGACGCGCTCACGACCGCGCTCGTCATCACGGCGCGACCCCACGCGTCCATCGGCAGTCGTCCGAGCGCCGAGCGGCGCACATTGCCCGCGCTCGGTCTGGCTTCCGTGGGGGCGAGCGGCATTCACATCCCGGTGGACATCGAGCTCCCATTCGCCGATCTGAGCACGCGAGTGACGCAGCTCTTGAAGGGCGAAGTCGCCGGCGCGGACCTCTCGATCGACGACGTGAAGATCTGGGGCGTTGCCGACACCGCCGTGGTGCGCGTCGCCGTTCACGGAACAGTGAGCGGCGACCTCTACATGCTCGGGCGTGTGCAGTACGACACGGCGAACCGCCGCGTGCTCGTCACCGACCTGCGCTACACCCTCGCCAGCGACAATGCGATGAGTCGCTTCAAGGCGACGCTCGGCTCGTATCGCATCAAGCGGGCGCTCGATCAGGCTACCGGCCACGGTCAGCTCGACGTCGGAACCCAGCTCGATTCCCTGCGCGGTCAGCTCAGCGCCCAGCTCAACCGCTCGCTCGCGCCTGGCGTGTCAGTGGCGGGAAGCGTGACGGGCATCCGGATTGCCGGGCTGGCGACGTCTGGAACTGCTTTCGTGCTGCGCGTGGTGCTGGATGGACTTGCGAAGCTGACGGTGCAGTGAGGTTGTTAGCTGAAGAGCGCCGCAGGCGCGGGCCGAATAGCCCCTAAGGCTCGTACTCCAGCGTCACCCCCGCTGGCGTCGCGACGGGAGTCTTCGTCCACCCCTTCACCTTGAGCTTCTGCCCACCTTTGATCCGGTCTCCGACAAGGCCATTCAACGCGCGGATCTGATCGGGCGTCGTGTTGAACATCCGCGCGATCGAAACTAGCGCTTCGCCGCGACGAACCGTGTGGAACCACTCGCGCCGGCCCTCGTGCACCGCGACGAGGTGTGCGCGGTCGCGGGCGCGGCGCGCCTCGCGACGCTGCCATCCCACTGCGCGCATCATGCTGTACTTCTTGTTCACCGCCTGGAGCAGCGCGTCGGCATCGGCGGACGCGGGCGACGGGACGCCAACGGTGAGGTGCTCGCGCGGCGTCGCAACGCGCAGGGCACGCGAGAGATAGAGCAGGGTGCGCGTCGGCGTCACCGCAACCGTCGTGTCCACCGGCCAATCGCGCTCATCGAACGTCGGAGGCGCGTCGGGGGGGCTGAGCGGATCGCGTGGCTGAAGTCCCAGATAGATGAGACGGCCTCCCACCGGATTCGCCGAGTCGCCCGGCGCATCGGTCAGCACGAGGAGTCCTCGCGTCGGCCGGAAGTAGTCGATCGCCGGCCGCTGCCACACGCTCACTCCGGCAAGCACCTTCTCGTTGGGATGCAGCACGCTCAGTCGCAGCTCTCGCTCCGCATAGACGCGCGAATCGCGCGGATCGGCGCGCACGGCGTGCACGGCGATCTGCGCCGCCGTGACGAGCGCCGCGAGTCCGACACACCACGCCAGGTATTTCAGCCAGATCGGATACGGCCCGCGACGCCGGCGACGCCGGTTGCGGCGCGGCATCGCGTCCCAGTTCGGCAAGTCGGCGGTATCGCCTGTCAAAACGCCTTCGGCGGGAATCGGAGTGGGTGCGTCGCTCACGTCATTCGGTTTGAGGTCGAGAATTACCGCCTGTAGAGGAAGAACAGTGCCGCGATTCCGCCGAAGCTTCCACCACGTCTGAAGTAACAAACGTTGCAGATGAGCTTGTCATAGCCTGCAATCCTTGTTACGCTTCGTGATCGCTCGTTGGTGCGTCCTCCCCGGAAGCACCTGCCTCGGCCCGTTGTTCTGCCCGACCGGAGGCTCGTATTCGTATCGTCCCGATCGTTCGTCAGCTTGCCGTGGCCGTGGCCGCAGCCTGCACCGTGGTGTTCACTGCGTCTCAGGTGCATCCCGTGTTCCTTGCGCAGGCACCAGTCGCGGGTCGCGTGCTCGCTGCCGCGTATCTCGACTCCGCATCGGTGCGTGCGCCCTGGCTGAGCCTTCCCGAGCCGCTCGCGATGCAGCATCCGCAGTTCCAGAAGGACGTGGATGCCTTCGCGGCGGACCTTCGCGCGACCGGCAAGCTCGATGGCGACCGTGCCGACTCCATCGCGCGGGTGGCGGTGCGGGAAGCGTACCACCGCCGCATTCCCCCGGCGCTCGTCCTGGGCGTCATGCTCACGGAGAACGACGCCTTCAAGTCGCGCGCTCGGTCGAACGTCGGCGCGCTGGGGCTCATGCAGATCATGCCACGTCTATGGACGCGGAATCTCGGTCCCATCCTCGGCAAGAATCTTCGCGACGATGAGACAAACGTCCGGTATGGCGTCTACATCCTGAAGCACTTTGCGAAGCGGACTGCGGATACGCTGGACGCCGGCGACGTCACCCGCATTGCTCTGCTCAGCTACAACGGGTGTGTGACCGGCTCGAACACGAAGGACTGCCGCGCGTATCCCAACAAGGTGCAGCGCCACGTGGAAACGAGCGCGCGTGAGACCTGCTCAGGCCGACCATTCCACGAGTGCGTCGCGCTGCCCCTGTGGGCGGCGCTGCGCGACACCGCGCCGCCGCCGATGCCCGGCGCTTCGCTCGCCAGCACCGTGCCCGCGGCGACGACCGATCGTGCGCATGACTCGCCGCGCACCGCGCCGTTCACGAGTCGGCTCGGACACTGGCTGACCAGCTCCAGCGGACACGGCGGAAACTGATCCCGCTCAGCGAACAGAAAAAGGGGGCGCGGTCGAGATGACCGCGCCCCCTCGTGCTTCGTGCGGCAGCCTCTGCGCTATCTGATCGCTTCGACCTTGGTCTGCACGTTCTGCTTGACGCTGATCTCCACGTTCTGCGCGAGCACGGTGATCCTGGTATTCACATCGTCTGACGACGTGGCGCCAAGGAAGACGCCCTTGGGCGTGATGAAGAAGGCGCCGGTGCCTGTGCCGGAGGTCTCCATCGTCATCGGAGTGCCCTGCATGCTGCCCGAGCCCGCCGCCTTCGACGTGGTGATGCGTTGTACCCGGAAAGCCTTTTCGCCACTGATCGTCGTGTCGCCGTTCACCTTGTAGTTCGACACGCTCGTACGATCCATGTCCATTCCCTGCACCGATACCTTGCCCGTTGTGGTGTCCGTCCATGTCACGCCGTTCGCGACGTTGCCTCGAAACGCGGGAAGGAAGCGCCCAATGCCGTCGGTTATCTGCCCCAGAGCCGGATCGATGCCGTCGGGTGTCTTGCTCGAGTAGAACTTGCCCGTGGGAGACATGAGCGTGACGAAGTGGGCTCCCGTCATCTTGCTGACGTCGGGCGCCGGGCCGGCGGAGGACTGGAATGCGATCGAATCAAGCGTCATGGTGGCCATCACGGTGTCCTTCGCGTGCTTCATCACGTTGACAGTGATGTGCTCCTGCACGCCGAGTTGGAAGTCTGCGTTCCCCATCGGGCTCGTCTGAGAGCCCTTGGCGTTGGTGGATATGCGGTACTTGGTCGTGCCGGTTGCGTACTCCACGCCCTGCGCGTGGAGCGGCGCGGCGGCGAGGGGAGCAGCGAAGAGAAGCGCCACGGACAGGCGCGCAGTGCGAACGGTCATGTGGGGTCAGACTCCTGGAGGGCGGAAGGGTCGCCGGGCAACTGCGCCGGAGACACTTAAAATATACGCGGATGGGAGCGAAAGGTTACTCCGGCTCAGACCGCTGAAATGCGCTGCCGGGCAGCCTGCCAGAGCGGGAGTAGCTGGGGTAAGTTGCGCCTTCAACTCTCCCACGAGGCCCGCCTGAATGACCGACGTACGCGACACGAGTTTCTCTTTCGATCTGGAGGTCGTGTTTGAGCGCTTGCACGACGACACCGTGGTGCCTGCGCGAGCCACGACGGGCTCAGCCGGATACGATCTTCGTGCATACCTGCGCCAGAGAACCGTGCGTCTCTCCGACGGGGCCGTGCAGGGCCAGCTCGATGCCGACGAGGAAGGTGGCGAGTGGGGCGTCGTGCTGCGTCCGCGAGAGATGGCGCTCATTCCACTTGGCTTTCGCACGCGTTTGCCCGCCGGAGTGGAGGCACAGGTGCGTCCTCGCAGCGGCCAGGCGTTCAAACAGGCGCTCACGATCCCGAATGCGCCAGGCACCGTCGACGCGGACTACGCCGAGGAATGGATGGTGATCGTGCGTAACGATGCGCCGGTGCCGCGGCGCATCGTGCACGGCGAGCGCATCGCGCAGGTGGTCTTCGCGCGGTATCTGCCGCTGGTGCTCATTGAGGGAGCGGTGCAACGCACGACCGAGCGGGCAGGGGGCTTCGGGAGCACGGGGCGGGGGTAGGACCCGGAGCGCCGTCGCGCGAGGCGAAACGACGAGAGGAGTAGAAGCCGAAGCCTCTACCCCTCTCTCACCAGCGTCGATCTCCGCCCATGAGGAGAGATCGTCCTGCTGACGTTGCCGAACCGCTGATCTGCCGGTCCGTGTAAGCCGTAGATGCCTAACGGCTGACGGCAATCAACATGGTTCTAGGCGAACTAGACAATTGATCACCTCCTTCCTTTCGGGTTCATCGTGCGGGCGAACAGAATCTCTTACACAAATTGATACGTACGGTTCCGCGACGCAAGCGGGCCGGATGGGTCAGCGGTGAGAACGCCCCGTTTCACCTCGCCTTGCGAGCGTCACTGTCCCTGAAGCAACTTCCGAAACTCACGATGTGCGTGCCCCTTCGAAGCGCCCCAACGTCCCTGACATGCCCGCACGCTCTTGCATCGCTCTCGCGGCCGCGCTCATGCCGCCTCGCTGATGGCCAGTGAAGCCCCTGGCCAGGCGCGGACATACTTGGCGCGGAGCCGATCGCACCGATACAGCCTGCTCTTCGCACTGCCGCTTCTGCTGTTCTACGAGCTGCTGGAAGCAATCTCGCCGGTGCGCGCGCAGGGCGGCGTGATACGCAACGGCGCCGACGTCGTGCTCACGAGCCTGTTCACCCTCCTGCTCGGACCGCGTGGGCCGCTCGTCTTCATGGCCCTCGTGATTGGCGTGTCGCTCTGGCTGATTCGCCGAGACCGGAGCGCTGGCCCGCTGCGTTCCGGTACGTTCGCCGCGATGCTCGGCGAGTCGGTCGTCCTCGCGCTGGTATTCGGCGTGGTCATTGGCACGGTGACAATGCGCCTGCTCGGACCACTGCGCGCTCTCGCCGCCGGCGCCGGAATGGGCGGAATTGGCGGAACGGTACTCGAGCGACTCACACTCTCCATTGGCGCGGGACTCTACGAGGAGCTGCTCTTTCGCGTCGTCATC
>DATCGM010000184.1:0-13706 GCA_036508915.1 Gemmatimonadaceae bacterium | reverse complement strand
CTGCGCCATGACCCACCACTCGTTGATCGTGATGGGATCGAGCTGCTCGTTGTACGGGCCCGTGCCCGTGCTCACGTACAGATACGACTGCGCCTCGTGCAGGTCATGCAGCACCGTCGGCGTCCACTCGAGGAAGGTCTTTGTCGTCTCCTTCGTGAGGGAGAGGAATTGACCCATCCCGTCGCGGTTGTTGTCATGCTGCACGTACTTGCCCCAGTACATCACGGGGAGGCGCGCTTCGCCCTGTGCGCGCTTCTTGTTGAAGTAGTACGTGTCCACGACCTTCTCGCGGCCATCGACCTCGAGCACCGGCGTGATGAAGGTGATGACGTTGTTCCGGATGTCCTGTACGAACGGGGTCTCTTCCACGGCGAGACGGTACGCGAGCTCCATCAGCATCTCGGGGCCGCCAGTTTCCGGGGAATGAATTCCGGAGGTAATCCAGTAAATCGGCTTCGCCGTCTTGATCACGGCGCGGGCCTGCTCCTCGGTCGTCTTTCGCGGATCGGTAAGCTGCTTGAGCATTCCCTTGTACTTGTCGAGATCCTTGATCGTCGCCTCATCCGCCACGGCGAGCACGATCATCTCTCGGCCCTCCTCGCTCTTGCCCATGCGCCAGACCTTCACGCGCGGCGAGGCCTTCGCCAGCGCGTCGAAGTAGCGATGGATGTCCTTCGCATATGTCAGCTCGCCCGGCGTCCCGACGATCTTGCCGAGGAACTTGAGCGGCGTGGGGACGGTGGCAGAAGCGGGAAGATGGTCCACCAGTTCGGTACTGATACGCGGATCCTGGAGGTATTCCTTGATCTTCGCCGTGTACTCCGGGTCGTTCGCCTGTTGGGCGCGCAGCGGCGATGCCAGGGCTGCACTAGTGGCGACGAGGATCGCAACGTGACGAATGGAACGACGAGTATCGAGCATCCTGTCTCCTCGGATGGGGCGATGCGGGGGGGGGGACGTGTTGTCCGGGGCGGGAAATTGCCAAAGGAACCTACGGGCCGTGCGCCAGCAGCGTTGATGCGACACTGGCACTTCCTGCACGAATTCGATGATGCTCTGCAGGCGGCACGGCGTCAACGTGGGTCGTGAATCCTTGCGCCAAACTCTCGCTGCCGAGCACATTATGGCCATGCCTGCCATGGATCGCCACCGGTGGACTGCGCGCGAAGTTCGCCAGCTCATCGCGGACAACCCGCTCCACACGCCTCGGTACGAGCTCGTGGACGGCGAGCTGCTCGTGACGCCGTCACCAGGTGCTCCGCATCAGCGATCGGTGGCAGCACTCTTCCTCGTGCTGCATGCATACCTCCACTCCGAACGGATCGGTGAAGTCTACTTCTCTCCGGCCGACGTCGAACTCGAACCGGAGTTCGTCACGCAGCCGGATTTGTTCGTCGTTTCGAGAACGGAGTCCAAGCGGCTACGCATCGAAGGGTTTCCGGTTGGGGAGCTCATGCTGGCCATCGAGGTTGTCTCGCCGTCGAGTGGCCGCCACGACCGTGTCCGCAAGCGCCCGAAGTACCAGCAGTACGCAGAGGAGTATTGGATCGTCGATCCGGATGCCCGATTGTTTGAACGGTGGCGACCCGGGGATGTACGCCCGGAGATCAGCGTCGAGCAGTTCATCTGGCAGCCGAACGAGGGTGTGCCCGCATTCGTGCTCGACGTCGAGCGGTTCTTCGCTGAAGTGTTCGGAGAAGAGATGGCGTAGGCGGACAACCGCGCCCTCTCATTCGCTAACTTTCGGCATGCGGATTCTCCGGAAATCGACTGATCTCCCCAAGCGGTCGCTGTGGCAGAAGATCAAGGATGTCGCCCTTGCCGACGTTGCCGTACTGGCGCGCGGCGGCGTGTCGGCGGGCTCGCTGGAGCAATTGGAGCAGCTCCTCCTCGAAGCCGACTTTGGCGTTCCGACCACCCTCAAGCTTGTCGCCGAGGTTGAGCACCGTGCCCAGCGCGGTCTGGTGAAGACCCAGGCGCAATTTCTCCAGGCGCTCGAGGAAGGCATCGGCGCTGCGCTCCGTGCCGGCAACAGCGAGCCAGCGCTGACTCTGGCAAGAGAGGCTCCGACGGTCATCCTCATCGTCGGTGTGAATGGGGCGGGGAAGACCACTTTCATCGGCAAGCTGTCCGCCCGGCTGCGCAATCAGGGCAAGAAGGTCGTCGTTGCGGCGGGCGACACCTTCCGCGCCGGCGCGATCGACCAGCTTCGCCTCTGGGCGGAGCGCACGGGCGCGGACTTCATCTCCGCCAAGCCCGGCGCCGATCCGGCCGCCGTCGCCTTTGATGCCATCGACGCGAGCGTCGCGCGCGGCGCGGACGTCCTGATCATCGATACGGCGGGCCGGCTGCACACGAGCGAGGGGCTCATGACGGAGCTCAAGAAAGTCGCACGCGTGATCACCAAGCGTCTGCCAAGCGCTCCGCACGAGACGCTGCTCGTGCTCGACGCGACCATCGGTCAGAACGCGGTGCAGCAGGCCAGGACCTTTGCGTCGGCCGTTCCCGTCTCGGGACTCGTCGTCACCAAGCTCGATGGGTCGGCGCGCGGCGGCGTCGTCGTCGCCGTGCACGAGGCCATTGATGTGCCCGTGAAGTTCCTCGGCACCGGCGAGCAGAGCGACGATCTCGTCGTGTTCGACGCGACGGAGTTCGCGCGGGAGCTCCTGGGCGACGAGTGAGTAAACGCGACGCCCCTCGGCCACAGCGACTGCAGCTCGACACGCCCGTCATGTATCTGAAGGGCGTAGGGCCTGCGCGCGCCGAGGCGCTGAAACGGCTCGGCGTCGTCACGGCCGGCGATCTGCTCTATCACATTCCGCATCGCTACGAGGACGCGAGCACCATCTCGCCGATCGCGTCGCTCGAGACAGGGATGCAGGGCACCGTGATCGGCACCGTGGTGTCGAAGGGCGTGCTCCCGACGCGAAAGGGGCTGCGAATCTTCCAGGCGGTGCTCAGGGACGACACGGGAATGATCGAGGTCTCGTGGCCGGGCCAACCGTATCTCGATCGTACGATCGACAAGGATGACGTGCTGCTGGTGAGTGGAAACGTACGGTTCTTCCACGGGCGTCAGCTCCAGCCGCGCGAGTTCGTCAATCTCGGGAAGGACGACAGCGGCATGGCGCAGGGCCGAGTGCTCTCCGTCTATCCCGCGACCGAGGGACTTTCGTTCAAGGTCATCCGCGGGATCATCGATGCGCATCTCGACGAGCTGCTGCCGTTGGTCACCGAGTATCTGCCGCGCGATGTGCTCGAGCTCGCCGCCGTTCCGTCGATCGGCGACGCGATGCGCATGGTGCACCGCCCGACGTCGCTCGCCGAAGCGCTCGAAGGTCGCGCGCGGCTCGCCTTCGAGGAGCTGCTCTTCGTGCAGCTTCTCCAGCTGCGGGCGAAGGCACTGTCGCGCGAGACGCGCCGCGGCATCCATTTCGAGAACAAGCGCGAGCTCACCACTCGGCTGCGAGAGAACCTCCCGTTCACGCTCACGAGCGCGCAGATGCGCGTGCTGCGCGAGATCTTCGCCGACATGTGCAGCGAGCGGCGCATGCAGCGGTTGCTGCAGGGCGACGTCGGAAGTGGAAAGACCGTGGTCGCGCTCTTCGCGGCGCTGCTCGCCATGGAGAATGGCTATCAGGCGGCAATCATGGCGCCGACCGAGCTGCTCGCGGAGCAGCATTTCGGATCGATGAGCCGAATGCTCGCGCCGGTTGGAATCGAACCGATACTGATGACGGGAAGTCTCAAGGCGAAGGCACGACGGGAGATCGCGTCGCGCATCGCCGAGCCGACGCCTTCGCTCGTCGTCGGCACGCATGCGCTCGTGCAGCAGGCGACCGAGTTCTCCAATCTCGGACTCGTCGTCGTCGACGAGCAGCATCGGTTCGGCGTCGAACAGCGAAAGGCGCTCGCCGCGAAGGGTGAGTCGCCCGACGTGCTGCTCATGACCGCGACGCCGATCCCGCGATCGCTTGCCCTGACGCTGTACGGCGATCTCGATCTCTCCGTTCTCGACGAGCGACCGCCCGGTCGGCAGCCGATCACGACGGCGATGCGCCCGGAAGTGGCGCGGACGAAGGTCCTCGAGTTCGTGAATCGCGAGCTGGGGCAGGGGCGGCAGGCGTACGTCGTCTATCCGGTGATCGAGGAATCGGAGAAGACCGATCTCAAGGCGGCGACGACGATGTTCGAAGTACTCGCCGCTGGTGCGTTCAAGGACCGCCGTGTGGCGCTGTTGCACGGCCGTTTGCCCGCGGATGAGAAGGACGCGATCATGCGCCGCTTTCGCGACGGCGATATCGACGTCCTCGTCGCGACGACGGTGATCGAAGTCGGCATCGACGTCGCCAACGCGACGGTGATGCTGATCGAGCATCCCGAACGATTTGGTCTTTCGCAGCTGCACCAGCTTCGCGGACGGGTCGGCCGCGGCGCGGAGGCGTCCTACTGCATTCTCCTCGGCGACGTGAGCCCCGACTCAAAGCAGCGTCTCGACGTCTTCGTCGGCAGCGATGATGGATTCGAGATCGCGCGCGCCGATCTGCAGTTGCGCGGAATGGGCGATCTGTTTGGGGAACGGCAGAGCGGCGTGCCGACATTTCGCGTCGCCGATCCGCTGCGCGACGAGTTGCTCAACGAGCAGGCGCGGGAAGCGGCGAACAAGCTTCTGGCCATCGACCCGGAGCTCGACTCCGCCGCAAACGCTCCGCTCCGGCGAGTGATGGGTGAGCGCTACGCGAGGAGCCTCGAACTTTTTAGAGTCGGCTAGCAGTCCTGTCCGACTGTCATACAGTCCGACTAGGGCTTAGCCGGTTGTGCTAGCCGCCGCTTGATCCGCTCGAGCTCCGCGTTGGCTTTCGCGAGCTCGTCCTTCAGTCGCTGCATCTCCTCGTCGCGCGCCTTCTCGTCCGGCTTTACGATGTCGACCTTCACCGGCGCAGGGGCGGCGGCTGTGACGACGCGTGCGTCGAGAGCACTCGCGACGCGACGCAGGGTCTGCGCCTCCGTCCGATGTGCGGCCGTCCCGGAGGCGAGATACCCATCGAGCAGCACCGCCGCATCGCGTGGCGCCGCGATCCCACTGGCCGGGTCCATCTTGTACAGGGCGCGCCAGTACATCGCCTCGGCGGCTTCCGGACTCGCCGGAAACCGGGTCGTGTATTCGGTGAGCAGCTTGTCCGCGAAAGCGTAGTGGCCTGCCACGGCTTCCTGCGACGCCTGAAGCAGCCACGACGTCCATTCCGTGCGTCCCGCTGGCACGGGCTCCTCGAGACGCGTCTGTCCCGTACTGCACGCGGTGAGCGCGGCGACGAGAACGGCGTTTCGCGCGGTGCGACGAAGCACCCCGCTCATGCGCTGGTCTTCGTAACGACCGGCCGGAAGCCGCTGGTACGGCGCCGACTCACCACCGCGATTGGCAGCGTGAGGCTGAATGTCGTGCCTGTGCCGACCACGCTCGTGACGCTGATTTTCCCCTGATGCGCTTCCACGATCTCCTTGGCGATGGCGAGCCCGAGGCCCGTCCCCTTGGTTGAGGCGGATGTCTGATTGTCCGCCTGATAGAACTTCTGAAACACGTGCTTGAGCTGATCTGGTGCGATTCCCGCGCCGCTGTCGCGAACTTCGATGCACACTCCCTTCTCGTCCGGTCCTGCGATCAACTCCACCGTGCCGCCCGCGCCGGTGAACTTGAATGCGTTCGAGAGGAGATTGCCGGTCACCTCGTTGATGCGCTCCCAATCCCATGTCACCTCCACCGGGAGCCCCTCTTCGCGGATCACGCGGAAGTCGATGTCGCGCTGAACGGCGAGGACGTGAAAGGTTCGTTCCAGTTCGTCGAGCATCTGCGGCAGCTTGATCGGTCGCGCCTCGATGCGGCCGCCGCCCGCCTCGAAGCGGCTGACGTCGAGCAGTTGGTGCGCGAGACGCGCGAGAGTCGTTGCCTGTGCATGAATCGTCTTGGTGACGGAGATCTGCTTCTCCGTCAGTGGACCATAGACGCCGTCCTCCATGAGCTGAAGGTAGCCGAGGATGACGCTGACGGGCGTCTTGAGCTCGTGCGACGCGATGGAAACGAACTCGGCTTTGAGCTTGTCGAGCTCGGCGAGCTGGCGAGTCATCTCCTGAAAGCTGACCGCGAGACGTCCGAACTCGTCCTGACGTTTGACATCGAAGCCGAGCTTGTGGTCGAGCTCGCCGTCGGCGACAGCGCCCATTCCGGCTTCGAGCGCCCTCACCGGCCGGCTGATCGATCGAGTCAGCCAGAGCGCGATGGCGGTGGCGAGCAATAGCGCGACGGCGAGCGCGGCGAGGGAGATCCGTAAGCCGTCGCTGAGCGCCTCTTCGGCCGCCGAGACGCGCTCCGCCGCACGCGTGCGCAACGCCGCCTCGGCGGGTGGCAGCGCGCGGTCGGCCTCGCGCAGCGCGGGAGCGATCGTGTCGCTCGAGATCCGTTCGGCCAAGCTGTCTTTGCCGGAACTGAACGCTTCGTACTCGCGCTGTGCTGCGGGCGTGATGGTCGCCAGTGCGTCACGGACACGCGTCGTCGCGCCGTCAAGGTGATAGTGCCCGAGCGAATCCGTGAGAGCGGTCGCCTTTTGAAGCGCAAGCGTCAGATTGTGGTTCGCCGTGTCGCTCTTCAGGACGCCGAGCGCCACCTCGCGCGCGCGGACGTCGGCCAGTCCGTCTCGCAGGCGGCCGAGCATGAGCGACGCCTTAAAATCGCCCTCGCGCAGCTCGAGCATCTCGCGATGCAGTGACTGCATCGAGACGCGCGCCAGGACGAGTGGCACGATGAGGACGGCGGCGATGATAGCGAGGCTGAGGGCGAGCCTCACGCGCAATGTCATGTCGAGTGCGAGCGGGTGATTGCGAGCGGGTGATTGGACAGCACCGTGCAAGGACCTCGCCGTAGTGGCCCTTTGCGACGATGCGGCGGTCGTGTAGCATTGGTGGTTCGGCCCCGAGGTGCCTCACATGCGTCTGGATTGCGCGGTCTGCCTCCTCGGGATTCTAGGCGCGGCGCAGTCCCCGCGCCACTGACACGCCCTCTCCGTCATGTCCTCCGCTCCGTTCGTCCGTATCGCCGAGCTTCCCGCGCACGCGGGGCAACCGGTCGTCGTTCGCGCCTGGGTCACGCACGTGCGCTCCTCCGGCAAGATCGCCTTCGCCGTCCTGCGCGACGGGACGGGCGTCTGCCAGACCGTGTTCGTCAAGAACCAGATTCCTCCGGCGGTGTGGGAGCGTTTCTCCCACCTGACAACGGAGACGTCGGTCGCTGTGGAAGGAGAGGCGCGGGCCGAGCCGCGCGCGCCCGGCGGATTCGAGATCGGCGTCACGAATCTCACGATCATCGGACCGAGTCCGATCGACTATCCGATCCAGCCGAAGGAGCACGGCATCGATTTCCTGCTCGACAACCGGCATTTCTGGCTGCGCTCGCCGCGCCAGCGCGCGATCGCGGTCATCCGGAGCGAGATCGAGCAGGCGATTCACGACTTCTTCTACGAGCGTGGCTTCCTTCGCGTCGATACGCCGATTCTGACCGCCGCGATCGGCGAGCGCTCGGGACTGTTCGCCACTGAATACTTCGACGAAGGCACCGCCTATCTCGCGCAGACGGGACAGCTCTATGGTGAAGCCGCCGCTGCCGCGTTCGGAAAGATCTACACCTTCGGGCCGACCTTCCGCGCCGAGAAGTCGAAGACGCGCCGGCATCTCACCGAGTTCTGGATGATCGAGCCGGAGGTGGCGTGGAACGACAGCGCGGCGAACATGGTGCTTCAGGAGGACTTCGTTGCCTATCTGGTGCACAGGGTGTTGGAACGCCGGAAGGCCGAGCTCAAGGAGCTCGAGCGCGACGTATCGAAGCTGGAGAGCGTGAAGACGCCATTCCCTCGCCTGGACTACAGCGAGGCGGTGGCGATCGTGCAGAAGAAGGGCAGTGCGACCGTCTGGGGAGAAGACCTGGGTGCAGAAGACGAGGCGCTCATCGTCGTCGATTTCGACCGGCCCGTCTTCGTGATGAACTACCCAAAGGAGGCGAAGGCCTTCTACATGAAGGAGAACCCGGACGACCCGCGCACCGTCCTCTGTAACGACTGCCTCGCCCCCGAAGGCTACGGCGAGATCATCGGCGGCTCGCAGCGCGAGGACGATTACGACAAGCTGCTGGCCCGAATCAACGAGGAGGGCCTCCCAACGGCCGCGTACGATTGGTACCTGGATCTCCGCCGGTACGGGACGTTCACGCACGCGGGCTTCGGACTCGGGCTCGAGCGCACGGTCGCGTGGATCTGCGGGCTCCAGCACATCCGCGAGGTCATCGCGTTTCCGCGGATGATGCATCGCTTGCGGCCCTAAAACATTGTCGAAAGGGCGTTTGGCGTCGTGATCGCCGTTACGCGCCTTCTTTTACTTCATCCCACAGCCCATCCAGCACGTCGAGAGAAGCGGATCTCACGTCGATCCCCCGCGCTCGCGCAAGCCGCTCGATTCCCTGGAATCTGCTCGCGAACTTGACGTTCGCCTTGTCCAGCGCCAAGGAGGGATGGACACCGAGCTTCCTCGCCAGGTTGACCACCGCGAACAGCAGGTCGCCCAGCTCCTCCTCGAGCTTCGCGTCTGGCACGCCGAAAGCGCTCGGCTGGGCCCCGCGCTCGATCTCCGCCCGCACCTCCGTCAGCTCCTCCTCGACTTTCTCGGCGGGTCCCGAGGCATCCGGCCAATCGAAGCCGACACCGGCCGCCCGATCCTGCAACCGAAAGGCGCGGTGAAGGGCAGGCAGATCCGCGGGCAGACCATCCACGATGCTCTCGCGTTTCTTCGCCTTCATCCCCTCCCAGCTCTGCTTTTCTCCGCCCTCGTACAGATGCGGATGGCGCGATTTCATCTTGGCGAGGAAACCTTCTGCCACGTCCGTGAAGTCGAATGCACCACGCTCCTCGGCCACCACGCTGTGAAAGAGGACCTGAAGGAGCAGATCGCCCAGCTCCTCGCGCAGCAACCGGTCGTCCCCGACGCGGATCGCGTCGTCCACCTCGTACGCTTCTTCGATCAGATATGGGCGCAGCGACTCATGCGTCTGCGCTGCGTCCCATTCGCAGCGGAGACGAAGATCTTTCATCAGCGCGAGCGTTTCCTGTAGTCCCGTCTTCGGTTGCATCGGTCCTAGTGGCCTCGTATCTTCTTCAGTCTCCACATGATAGCGAATCGCGTCGTCCGATGACACGCGCCTGGGTCGAGGTCGACTTGGGCGCGTTGTGCCGCAATGGGGCTGCCCTTGCGGCGCGCGCCGGCGTGCCCCTCCTCCCGATGGTCAAGGCCGACGGCTACGGTGTCGGGGGGCTCCGGGCCGCGCTCGCCCTCGACTCGCTCAACCCATGGGGGTTTGGCGTCGCCACGGTCACGGAGGGCGACGAGCTGCGCCGCGGTGGTATCACGCGGCCCATCGTCGTCTTCACACCGATTCTCCGCAACGAGATCGACGCGCTGCGCCGGGCCGATCTCACGCCGGCGCTCGGCGACCCGGCGGTGATCGAGTCATGGGCACGCACGGGCCGTCCCTGGCAGCTCCAGATCGACACGGGAATGTCGCGCGCGGGAATGCCTTGGCATCTGGTGAACGAGTATCGCGGCCTGCTCGAGCGCGCAGCACCGGAAGGCGTATTCACTCACTTTCACTCCGCCGAGTTGGACAACGAGAGCCGCGACGTTCAGGAGAAGCGCTTCACCGAGGCGCTCGCCGCGCTTCCGCAACGGCCGGCGATCGTCCACTGCGAGAACGGCTCTGCGGTGGAGCGCCGTGCTCCGTCGCCGTGGACGCTCGTCCGCCCCGGCATCTTCCTCTACGGCGTGGCCGCCTTTGATGGGGGCGCACTACAGCCGGAGCCGGTGGCCAGCATTCGCGCGCGCATCGTCGAGATCCGCACGGTAGCCGATGGCGAGACGGTCAGTTACGACGCCACCTGGGCCGCACAGGGTCCTCGACGGATCGCTACGGTGCCTGTGGGGTATGCCGACGGATATCGTCGGGGACTGAGCAATCTAGGGATCGCCCTTCTTGGCGGGCGACGCGTACCTGTCGCCGGACGAGTGACGATGGACATGACGATGCTCGACGTGACCGGCATCAACGCCGCGCTCGGCGACCTCGTGACTCTACTCGGCGAGGATGGAGGAGACGTGATCACGGTCAGCGAGCTGGCGACGTCGAGCGACATCTCGCCGTACGAGATTCTTACCGGGCTGCGGCAGCGCCTGCCGCGCCGGTACCGCGACGAAAGTCCGCCCGAGGCGGCCGAGTGAGACGTCGTGCCGTCATTCTGGTGCTCGACGGCGTTGGCGTCGGGGCGGCCCCCGACGCCGCGGCTTACGGCGACGTCGGCAGCGACACACTCGGCAATCTCTCCCGCCGTGTGCGCGGTGGACTGGCGCTTCCGCACTTGCAGGCGCTCGGCCTGGGCAACGTGGCACCTCTCGAGGGCGTCGCGCCCACGGATGCACCCGAAGGCGCGTGGGGCATGATGCAGCCCGCGTCGGCCGGCAAGGACAGCACCTCGGGCCACTGGGAGATAGCGGGCCTGCACGTCGAGCGCCCCTTTCCGACCTACCCGAATGGCTTTCCCGCCGAGGTGCTCGACGCATTCTCGGCAGCAACAGGACGGGGCGTCCTGGGCAACGTGGCCGCGAGCGGTACCGAAATCATCGACCGCTTCGGCGCCGAGCACGAGCGCACGGGGAAGTGGATCGTGTACACGTCGGCGGACTCCGTCTTCCAAGTGGCGGCACATGAGGGCATCGTGCCCCTGAAAGAGCTGTACGCGGCGTGTGAGCTCGCGCGGACTCAGCTCGTTGCGCCCCACGACGTCTCGCGGGTCATCGCGCGACCGTTCGTCGGCGAGGCCGGCGCGTACCAGCGGACGAAGAACCGCCGCGACTTCTCCATTGCGCCGCCCGGTGAAACTTTGCTTGACGCACTCGCCGGTGCAGGGGTCCCTCGTGCAGGCGTGGGGAAGGTGGACGACCTGTTCGCTGGCCGAGCGCTGCGATCACGGCACACGGCTGACAACGCTGAGGGCATTCAGGCCATTCTCGAGTGGCTCTCCGGATCCCAGGGTGGGTTGCTCTTTGCCAACCTTGTAGATTTCGACACTCTGTACGGCCACCGTAGCGATGTGGCCGGGTTTGAGCGCGCCCTGCGCCAGTTCGACGACGCATTGCCGGCCATTCGCGCCGGCCTCCGTGAGGACGATCTCCTGTTCATTACCGCCGACCATGGCAACGACCCCACGACGGGCTCGAGCGACCACGCGCGCGAGTGCGTGCCGCTGCTCGTTTCAGGACCGCAGGTTCGTACTGTCCCGCTTGGCGTGCGCGCGACGTTCTCGGATCTGGGGGCGACCGTGGCCGACTGGCTGAACATTCCGTTCCGTGGACGCGGGACGTCCTTTCTCCCAGCACTGGAGCGAGGCGTATGACGTCGGACTTGTCCGGCATCCTCGCGCCCGGCTCGCGCGAGGGGACGGTGCTGCGCGAGCGTGCGGCCGCGGCGATGGAGCAGGCGTACGCGCCATATTCCGGATTCCGCGTCGGCGCGGCGCTGCTCGGCTCGGATGGCAGTGTCGCCGAGGGGTGCAACGTGGAGAACGCGTCGTATCCGGCGGGAATCTGCGCGGAGCGCGCTGCGGTTGCGGCGGCGGTCGCGCGCGGTGTCCGCGACTTCGCGGCGATCGTGATTTGTACAGAGGCGGATTCGCCGACGCCGCCCTGCGGCATCTGTCGGCAGGTGTTGATGGAGTTTGCGCCGCAGCTCGAGGTGCTCAGCGTGACGCGCGATGGCGCAGAGGAGCAGTGGTCCATGTCGGACCTTCTTCCCAAGGCCTTTACCCCCACGTCGTTGGGGCGCCGCTAGTGCGCCCGGACGTCGACGGACGGAGTGTACGTAGTGTCTGATCGGATTCTCCGGGGCGCGCTCGGCGCGTTCCTGTTCATTGGAATTTTTGCTGCGTGCTCAGAGCAGGTGACCGGATCGCTCGGCTGTCCCGCCCTGTGCATCGACGAGAGTGCGACGTTGCGCGACACGATCCTCACGGGGGCGATCATCATTGACTCGACCTTCGTGGGATTCCCGCGGCCGGGCGAGAGCCTCAACATCACCATGATCAATCAAGGTGATACCGCGGACGTACGCATTGGCATCCACTACGACACCCTGCCGGCTAGCTACGGGGCGTTGTCTGACAGCCTGATCCGCAAGGTGGACAGCGCGACGATGATCTTCGTCATCGACACGCTGGGAACGAAGCCGACGACACCGATCACGATCGACGCCTTCGACATCGATACGACGGCGACGGACACGCTCACCGCGACGATCGCTCAGCTCTACCGTGCCAGCCGTCTGATCGGGTCGCAAACCTATGCGGCATCCGACTTCACATCGGACACGGTACGACTCGCGCTGAGCAACGAGGCGCTGTTCGCGAAGATCAGGGACACGCTTCGACTGCGCATAGGATTGCAGGTTCGGGGGGCGGGAACGGGCACGGCGAAGATGCGGGTGCTGGGGAACTCGTTCGCGCCGCGCATCCGCTTTCGTGCGTCGTCGGATACGACCGTTTTGCCGGACACACTCTTTCCGAAGACGGCGACACCGCCAGACGTCTATCAGCAGACGGCCTTCCGGATGTTCCCGGTCGTTTTGAAGGGGCGGCTGCCGCAGCCGTCCAATGATCGGCTCGTCATCGGCGGAATCGCCGGTGCGCGCACGTACCTGCGATTCGACATTCCGGGTATCGTGATCGATTCGGTAACGGTGATTCGCGCCTCGTTGCTCATGACCCAGGTGAAGGCGAGATCGATCGCGGCGACGAGCGACTCCGTGAGCATCTACACACAACCCGTGCTCGCCGCACCCTCGGTGACGGATATCTTCACCGCCTCCACCTTCCTCGGTGCACCAGGCGCGTATGGCGTGGATTCCGTCACGTATGCGCCCCGCGACAGTGGCCTGCGCAGCATCGAGTTGGTGAACCTGATGCGATTGTGGCGCACGGTGGGCACGACCAACACCACGCGCTCCATCGTGCTGCGCTCGCCGCAAGAGGGTAACACGCCTGGTGAGCTCGACTTTGTGTCCATGGAGGGTCCGGTCGCGCTGCGTCCGCGTCTTCGCATCACTTACGTGCCGCGACGCGGCTTCGGGATTCCGTGACCATGCGCTCCAGTTCGTTTCGATTTCTCGCCGCGGCGGCACTTCTGCTTCCGGCGGGCGCGCACGCACAAGGAAACGTGAGCACGCTCGGCTTCGGATATCCCGCGGGCCTGCTCAGCACGCGCGCCCTGGGCACCGGCGGTGCGATCGGTGAGATCGATCCGCTCTCCGTGTCGAATCCCGCCGCGATCAGCTCCTTCGGCGGCTCCGTGCTCTACTTCCAGGCGGATCCCGAGTATCGAACGCTGCACGTCGGCAGCGCGTCGGAGAAGACCTCGATTGCCCGCTATCCGCTCATCGCCGCCGCGATCCCGGTTACGCAGGACGTTCTCCTCGGGTTGAGCGTGTCGAACCTGCTCGACCGCAGCTTCGAGACGACGTCTCGCGGCCTGCAGACGATCGGCGATTCCACGATGGCGACGACGAATTCCTTCAAGAGTGACGGTGCGATCGCCGATCTAAGGCTCGCGCTCGCGTGGACTCCGGTGCC
>DATCGM010000183.1:0-3280 GCA_036508915.1 Gemmatimonadaceae bacterium | reverse complement strand
CGCATCGTGATCGACGGCATCAATCAGGAGGAGCCGTATCCCGTCGCGGCCATCCGGCCAGCGAAGGAGACGCCCGCGGACCCGGCGGAGCTCGACGATCTTGTCGCGCGCGTGACCGCCGCCGCAGAGACACTCGCCGAGCTGGTGGACAGGATTCCAGACGAGGTCCCGGCCATCCTGAAGATGAACGTCTCGGATCCGGGGCGATTCGCCGATCTGGCCGCGACGAACATGAACTTCCGCATCACCGACAAGGACGAGGTGCTTCAGCGCCTCGACGTCGGACAGCGGTTGCGCTTCATCCTCAACCGGCTCGAGCGCGAGGTCGCGCGGGCGCGAGTGATGGAAGACGTGAAGCGTCAGACCGAAATCAAGATCGAGCAGCATCAGCGCGAGTTCTATCTGCGCCAGCAGCTTCGCGCGATCCAGGCGGAGCTCGGCGAAGCAGATCCTGGCGAGAAGGAAGCCATCGAGCTGCTGCGAAAGATCGACGAAGCAAAGCTTCCCGAGCGCGTGGGTCAGGAAGCGCGCCGCGAGACGGAGCGGCTGCGGCAACTCAGCACCGCTTCCAGCGAGTACCAGGTCATTCGCACCTATCTCGACTGGATTCTCTCGCTGCCGTGGAATCTCCGCAGCGGCGACGATGAGATCACGTTGAAGAAGGTCGAAGAGGCGCTCGACGACCGGCACTATGGTCTCAGTGAGGCCAAGGAGCGGATCATCGAGTATCTCGCCGTGCGCAAGCTTCGCGGTGGCGATCCGCACGGACCCATCCTTTGCTTCGTCGGCCCGCCGGGCACGGGCAAGACATCGCTCGGTGAGGCCATCGCGACGTCGATCGGGCGCGCGTTCTATCGCATCTCCGTCGGCGGCGTGCGCGACGAGGCAGAGATTCGCGGACACCGGCGCACCTATGTCGGCGCGATGCCCGGCTTGCTCATTCAAGCGCTGCGACGCGTGCAAGTGCGCGACCCTGTCCTGATGATCGACGAAATCGACAAGATGTCTGGTGGGGGGCCCTCCGGGGACCCCACGGCGGCGATGCTCGAGGTGCTCGACCCCAGCCAGAACGACAAATTCGTCGATCACTACCTGAACCTGCCCTTCGATCTGAGCGGTGCGCTGTTCATCTGCACGGCGAACAATCTCTTCGATATTCCGGCGCCCTTGCGCGACCGGATGGAGATCATTCGCATCACCGGCTACACGATCGAAGAGAAGGTCGAGATCGCGTGGCGCTATCTGCTTCCGCGTCTGCTCGTGGAGCACGGAATCAGCGACAAGGACATTCAGTTCACCGACGAATCCCTGTCGTTCATCTCCAACCGCTACTCACGCGAGGCGGGACTTCGCAACTTCGAGCGCAACCTCGCGGCGATCATGCGCAAACGCGCGCGCAAGAAGGCGGAGGGCGAGGAGGGCGCGTGGGTGATCGACGTCGAGAAGGTCGGGGAAGTCCTCGGCGTGCCACGCTACGCGGTGGAGGAGGTGGACATGGTGCCGGAGATCGGCGTCGTCACGGGCCTCGCATGGACCGCGACGGGCGGCGATCTCCTGGTCATCGAAGCGCTGCGCATGCCGGGCACGGGACATCTCACCGTGACAGGCCAGCTTGGCGACGTCATGCGCGAGAGCGTGGACGCGGCCTTCTCCTACGTGCGATCGCGCGCCGCGCAGGTGGGCATTCCGGACGAGGCGTTCAGGGAGTACGACGTGCACGTGCACCTGCCGGCGGGCGCCATCCCGAAGGACGGACCAAGCGCCGGCATCTCGCTGACGCTCGCGATCGCGAGCGCGATCTCACAACGCCCGGTGCGTCGAGACGTCGCGATGACCGGCGAAGTCACGCTCCGTGGCAAGGTGCTCGAGATCGGTGGCGTGAAGGAGAAGGTGCTCGCCGCCTATCGCGCCGGCTTGCGGCAGCTCATCATGCCGAAGTCGAACGAGAAGGACCTGCGCGATGTCCCCGACGAAGTGAAGAAGCAAATTTCCTTCCACTTCGTCTCGACGATGGATGAAGTGCTCCGCCTGGCGCTTCTTCCCGCCGAGAACGATGATCTGAACGTGCCCGATCAGCGCGCGGAAAAAAGCGTGCGAGACACCGAAGCCAGCGTGCCCGTCACGAGCGAGACGGGCACGCTGCTCAATGCGGATCGACCTTGATCGCTGCCGGGTCGATCACGCCGGACATGCCGTCCGGCAGATCGCTGTAGAGCACGACCGCACGGCCGTTGATGATGCGCGGGAAGATCATGATGGTGCGGCCCTTCGGACGAATGGTCGCACCACCGGCGGCTTCGAGGCGCTCGGCCATTCCCGTGCGCTTGGTCGTCGCGCGAACCATCGCATCCAGGAACGCCGCGGCTTCGAGGGTCGAGTCCCATACGCTCGCCCACACGATGCCGTGGCCGGCGGAATTCTGCACGACGACGAAGCGATCTCCATCCCAACCCACCGCCGACCGCGCCGCCACCTGCTCGTTCTTGAGGTGCTGATAGAGGAAGAGCCGGGCACCGAACTCTCCCATGTCGTTTTCGTAGACGCTCGTCGCGCCGCGCGGCGCCGGCAGTGTGATGATACTCGGCTCATCGGGCGGTGTGCCGAAGTAGGCGTCGGTGTGGAGAATCTGCTCCGTTGAGCGCGGGACATTGGCGAGCGGGTTCGCCTTGCCCTTCTTCTCCTTGAAGCGCTGCACGAAGTCGGCGCCGCTCAGATATGGAAAGAGCAGCGATTCCTGAATGACCATCGGCGCCGTGGCGAACACGGGCATGGCGCTCTGATTGTCGCGGATCATCTCGCGGATGCGATCGCGCCCGCCCACGCGCAGCGCGATGTTGCTCGAGCCGCCGACCATGATGGACAACTGTTCGAACTGCGCCTGGCCTTCAATGACTGCCTGCGCCGCGCTGAGACGGTCGTTGTCCGAGGTCGTCTTCTGCATTGAATCCAGATTGACGTACTGGTCCTGCAGCGCGTGGACGAGCTCATGGGTGATCGTGATACCCACCGTCTTCTCGTCGGCGCCCTTCACGACGTACAGCACCTTCGTGGCGGGATCGTAGTATCCGATCACCTGCTCCGTGAGCACGGCCAGGAAAAACTTGCGCAGGTCGAGCGTGTCGGGGAGAAGACCCAACAGTTTGTACGCGGATTCTTCGCCGGCGAGCTCCTTCGCTGGAGTCGCTTCGTCGAACTTCTTCAGGAGGAAATCGCGCACCTGCGCCTTGTCGCGTGCTTCGACACGTGGCGGCCGCTTGAACTTCATGCCGGTCGCTTCCTC
>DATCGM010000182.1:0-7940 GCA_036508915.1 Gemmatimonadaceae bacterium | reverse complement strand
ATTCCACGGACGCTTCCTCGCATGCCTGACATGAACTGCCATCCTGTTCGCCGGTCCGTATCCGTCGGTCTCGTGCTCACGCTTATCGTCGCACTCATGGCGTTCATCGCCCGATCCGCATGGGCCCAGCAATCTGTCTCCGATAGCACCGTGCGCCTCACGCTCGGCGATGCGGTGCGACTCGCAGCGCGACAGAACGCGGCGGTCGAGGGCGCGCGCGCTCGCGTCGATGCGGCGAAGGCGCGCGTGACGCAACGTCGGGCCGATCTGCTGCCGAGTGTCTCGGCGGCAATCGCCGAGCGCGGCTCGACGATGAATAGCGCGACCTTTCCGATCGACTTTCCGACTGTGCCAGGACAGCTGCCGTTCTTCGACCCGAATGGCTCCATCCTCGGACCGGTGAACGCACTCGACGCGCGAGCTCGTGTCTCGCAGACGTTGTTCGACCCGGCTGCGCACACGCGAGTGCAGACGGCGCGCACTGGCGTCGCCGCGGCAAACGCGGACGTCGCCAGCATCGCGGACCTCGCCGCCGGCGCGGCAGCGAATGCGTACCTCGCCGTGCTTCGTGCCGACGCGGTGTACACCGCGCGCCTTGCCGACTCGACGCTTGCCGCCGAGCTGCTCGGGATCGCGCAGGACCAGCTCACGGCTGGCACCGGAATCGCGCTCGACGTGACGCGCTCCCGGTCGCAGCTCACCGGGGCACGCACGCAGCTCATCGTCGCCCGCAATGAGCGCGATCGCACGCGCGTCGACCTTGCGCGTACCCTCGGGCTCCCGCTCGTGCGCATCGAGCTCGCCGATGCGCTCACGTCGCTGCCGACCGCTGCGTCAATGAGCGAAGCCACCGCGCTCGACGCGGCATCACACAATAGAAAGGACATCCAGGCGCTCGATCTCCAGGCGAAAGCCTCGCGAGAGCAGGCCGCCGCCATTCGCGACGAGCGTCTTCCGACGATCGGCCTGTTCGCCGACGAAGGGCTGAGCCAGCGCAACGGCCGCAGTTACCTCCCGACGTACGACTGGGGGATTCAGCTCTCGCTGCCCATCTTCGACGGCTTTCGTCGCGAGGGTCGAGTGACGGAGCAGGTCTCTGCCGCACGCGACCTCGAGATCCGCGCCAGGGATCTGCGTGCGCAGGTCGATGCCGACGTGCGCTCGGCGACGCTGAATCTGCGCTCGTCCAGCGAGGTGGTCGGCGCCGCACGCGAGCGGTTGTCGCTCGCCGAGCAGGAAGTCGCGCAGGCGCGCGAACGGTTTCAGGCGGGCGTGTCGGGCAATGCCGACGTCATTACCGCGTCCATCACGTTGAACACCGCGCGCACGCAGCTCGTCGACGCGCTCACGTCATACCAGGCCTCGCGCGTCGCACTCGCGAGAGCGCAAGGCTCCATCGCTACGCTCGACTGACCGCACTTCATTCATCGTTCGCTCTCCGTCTCTTCTCGCACGCTCGATCCGACAATGGCTTCCGCATCGCAACCGCAGGACACCGTCGCACGTCCAAATCGGGGCCGCATCGTCCTCGCGCTCGTCATCATCGCCGCCCTCTTGGGGCTCGGCTGGGGAGTGAAGCAGTGGCTCTACGGCCGCACGCACGAGTCCACCGACAACGCGCAGGTGGACGGCCACCTCGTCCCGGTGCTCGCGAAGGTCAGCGGCTACGTGACGGCGGTGACCGTCGCGGAAAATGACCGCGTCCGCAGCGACTCGACGCTCGTACGGATCGACGAGCGAGAGTACGGCGTGAAGCTCGCACAGGCCGACGCCGATCTCGCGGCGGCGCGCGCGGCCGCGGGGGGTCGAGGCGTGGAGGGGCAAGCGGAAGCGATGGTGCAGAACGCAACCGGCCAGCGCGCGGCGCTCGACGCCAACATCACCGCCGCGCGAGCCAATGCGACGAAGGCGGAAGCCGATCTCTCGCGCATGCGCGAGCTCGTCGCGAAGCAGATCGTCTCCCGCCAGCAGCTCGACGCGGCGCAGGCCGCCGCCGATGCGGCGCGCGCGCAGCTCGCCGCGGCGCAGCGCTCCGCCGGCGCGGCCGGTGCGGGCATCGTGAACGCGCAGGCTGGCGTGCGACTCGCGCAGGCGCGGCTGGCCGGTGCGCAGGCGTCGCGCGACAACGCGCAGCTTCAGCTTTCCTATACGCACATCACGGCACCGGTGTCCGGCATCATCTCCCGCAAGCAGGTCGAAGTCGGCCAGCTCGTGCAGGCGGGTCAGCCGCTGCTCACCGTCGTGTCGGACACGGGCGTGTGGGTGACGGCGAACTTCAAGGAGACGCAGCTCTCCGATCTGAAGGTCGGTCAGCCAGTGGAGCTCGACATCGACGCGTACGGTGGCTGTCACTCCAAGGGTGTCGTCGAGAGTGTCAGTGCCGCGACCGGCGCGAAGTTCGCGCTGCTTCCCCCCGACAACGCGACGGGCAACTTCACGAAGGTCGTGCAACGCGTGCCCGCGCGCATCAAGATCACCGAGGGCTGCGGAAAGGATCATCCGCTGCGACCCGGCATGTCGGTGTTCGCGCACGTCAGCACGAAGTAGCGTCGCAGCGAACGCACTCTCAGCGATAGATGACGACCATAGGTGCCCGGCCCGGCGGCGCCCACGGTGAGGCGAGCGCCCATTCCGACCGCCCCGCCGGCGCGCCCGTCGCTGCCGAAGACAAGTACAAATACAAGTATCTGATCGGGATTGCGGTGACGCTCGCGGCCGTGCTCGAGCTGATCGACACGTCGATCGTGAACGTGGCGATCCCCCACATGATGGGGAACTTCGGCGCGACACTCGATGAGATCTCGTGGGTGTCGACCGGCTACATCATCGCGAACGTCATCGTCATTCCGATGTCGAGCTGGCTCTCGGGCAATTTCGGTCGCAAGCGCTATCTCACCGGATCGATTCTCCTGTTCGTTGCGGCATCGTTTTTCTGTGGCGCGGCCGGCACGCTCGGCCAATTGGTCTTCTGGCGCGTTGTGCAGGGACTCGGCGGCGGCGCGCTTCTGTCCACGTCGCAAGCGACCCTCTTCGAGGCCTTTCCGCCGAAGGAAGTCGGTATCGGGCAGGCGATGTTCGGCGTCGGCGTGATGGTCGGGCCGACGATTGGTCCCACGCTCGGCGGCTATATCGTCGACAATCTGAACTGGCCCTGGATCTTCTACATCAACATTCCACTCGGCATCTTCGCCGCGTTCATGGTCTACAGCTACGTGCACGATTCGGCGCACCAGCAGAAGACCAACACGATCGACGGCAGCGGAATTCTTCTCCTTGCGCTCTGCGTTGGATCGCTGCAGTGGATGCTCGAGCGCGGCGAGCGTATGGATTGGTTCGATTCGCGCTTTGTCACGATGCTTGGTCTCACGGCTGTGATCTCGTTCGTGCTGCTGATCGTTCGTGAACTGTCGATCAAGGAGCCGGTGATCGATCTGCGTGTGTTGAAGAACAGACAGCTTGCCGCCGGCGTGACGATCGCCGCGTTCCTCGGATTCGCGCTGTACGCATCGGTGTTCGTGCTGCCGGTGTTTCTCCAGGGACTGCACGGGATGACCGCCAACCAGACGGGAATGATCATCCTTCCCGGAGCGCTGGCGTCGGCGCTCACCATGGCGTTCGTCGGCCCAAACTCCGCGCGCCTCGACGCGCGCGTGACAGTGCCGATTGGCGCGAGCCTCTTTTTCTATTCGATGTGGAGCCTGTCGCGGCTGACCTTCGACAGCGGCGCGCATGATCTCTTTTGGCCGCTCGTGTCGCGCGGCATCGGATTGGGACTGATCTTCGTGCCACTCACCGGCGCGACGATGGCGGAACTCGAGCCGGAACAGCTCGCGCAGGGAACGGGGATGTTCAACCTCACTCGTCAGCTTGGCGGGTCGCTCGGCATTGCGATCAGCGCGACGCTGCTGTCGCGCTTCACTGCTCAGTCCCGCGCACTGCTCGCCGAACATATCGTGATCGGCGATCCGACGACGATCACGCGAGTTGACGGACTCACGCGCGCATTGATCGGGAAGGGGATGAATGCGCTGTCGGCGAAGCAGCAGGCGCTGATGATCCTCGATCGGCAATTGCAGGGGCAGGCGAGCGTGCTGGCGTTCTCGAAATTGTATCTGCTCAGCGGAATCGCGCTGATGGCTTCGTTGCCCTTGTTGCTGCTGTTCAGGTCGGGGAAATCACGCGGACATGGGCCGGCTGCTCACTAATAGTGGGTTAGGTATCGGACGCGTATACCTCGACTACGGCGCTCCCATCTCTGGCGTAGCGCACGTACATCAGCCACGGCCGGCAGCACACTTGGCAGTCTTCGACGTACTCCTGGTCGCTCCCACTTCCTGGGTCGAGTGCGATCTCGTTTGCCTCACCGCAATGCGGGCAATGGACGATCGCTTCCGTCTCGGCGGTTCCGTCGCCGATGGGAAACTCCGATTCGATCTCCTCTTCCGTCCAGTCCCCGTCGTCACGCTCGCTCATTGCGTCAAAATAGCGCGCTGAGCACGGGTCGGCAGGGTTGTCCTCGCAAACTGAAACAGGCGTGTCCCCCAGCGTGGACACTGGTTTGGATACTTGATCGCTAAGTGAGTCAAGGCGAATGAGTTGACGAGTGTGTGTGATGCGGCGCACACGATGCCTCTGGGGCGTGCGAACGATCGACCTCTCTGGAGCCCACCTATGACGCTTCGCCATTTGTTTCCCGCTCGCGCCCGACTCGCTGCCGGCGCACTGTTGCTCCTCTCGGCGGGGGCGTGCTTCAGCAAGCGCGTCACGCGCATCGAGCCCACCGCGGTCACGGACCTCTCGGGGCGGTGGAACGACACCGACTCGCGGCTCGTCGCCAACCAGCTCGTCGAGCAGACGCTCGCGGCGGGATGGGCCAAGCGCTACACCGACCAGCATGGCGGAGAGGCGCCCACGGTCATCGTTGGCACGTTCGCCAACCGGACGATGGAGCACATCCAGGTCGGCACGTTCGTGAAGGACATCGAAAGGGCGCTGATCACGACCGGTGCGGCGCGCGTTGTCGCCTCGAGCAGCGAGCGCAAGGAGCTGCGCGATGAGCGGAAGGACCAACAGCAGTACTCCCGCGCCGACACTCGCGCTCGTCCGGGGCAGGAACTCGGCGCGCGCTACGCGCTCACCGGCGAGCTGCAGGCCATCGAGGACGTCGATGGACGCGAGCGCGTGGTCTTCTACCAGGTCGATGCGTCGCTCGTGGACCTGGAGACGAACACGAAAGTCTGGGTGGGCCAGCACAAGATCAAGAAGTATGTCGAGCGCGCCCGCTTCGGGCTCTGACCCACTCTCTCGGAGCACTGATCATGACACCCAATAAGCTTCCTCAGCTCGCGCCGACAGTCTTCATCACCGCGCTCTTCGCGGCGGCGTGCGCCAATCCGAAGCGCATCGATGAGGGCGTGCTCACCGTGATGCGCAATGGCGACCGGATCGAAGCGCCGACCCGCGCGGTCGATGCGGCCACGACGCAATCGCTCGAGTCGCAGATCGCCGGTCGCGAGCGTCGTGACTCCTTGAACGCGGTTGCCTTCGGCAACTGCGCACCGACGGTTTGCGCGTCCCTCGGACGCGGCGAGATCGCGCTCGGGATGACCGAAGCACAGGTGCTTGCCGCCACGCGCTCGACGGACATTGCGTGGACGGCGCGGCGCAGCGGCGGCGTTGCCGTGCTCTCGCCGCGCGATGCCGAGGCCGGTCCGCGCGATGCCGCCGGTCCAGTTGCGCTCGTGCAGCTTGCTGGCGGTACCGTGGCGAGCGTCACCTATCGTGAGCCCCAGGGGCTGCGGACGGTCAGCAATGCCTCCGACGCGAACGACGCGAACCGCACTCGCGCAGTCGCGCTCGTGAAAGAAGGCGACGCGCTCGCCGCAGCGGGTGACTTCACCGCAGCGCTCGACCGCTACGATCGCGCGAGCGTCGTGAACCGCGCCGACGCCGAGCTGCAGTACAAGATGGCGGCCTCGCTCGACAAGCTGCTGCGGCCAATCGAAGCGGAGCTGCGCTACAGGATGTTCCTCAATCAGCTCGAGATTCAGAAGATCGACGCACAGAGTAACGCGAACGCGAAGCTTGCGGACGCGATCGCTCGGGCGCGTGAGCGAATCATCGTGCTCGAGAAGAAGTAGCGGAAGATTCACACACTCGTCCGATGCGCACCCCCACCAGCGCGCGACTCATACGATCCATGTCCTGCAGTGCGGCGATCCTCGCCGCACTGCTTGGCGCGTCCGGGTGCGCCACGCTGCGCGCCACCCTGGGTGCCTACGAGACGGGCCCGCACGGCATCGCGCGTCCGCAGCAGCAGCTTCGCGACGCGCTGGCGCGCGCGGACTTTCCCGTGGCACTGGGATGGCACGAGGACGACGATCTGCTTCGCGAGCTCGGCGTGGGTGTGAGCAGCTACTACGCCGCACAGTTCGCGCGCAGTGCCGCTGTGCTCGACTCCGCCGCGCTGCTCGCCGACGACCGCATCACGAATAGCGTGTCGGGCAACGCGCTTTCACTGATCACGAACGATCTCGCGCGCCCCTATCAGCCGCGTCGTACCGAGCGGCTCTTCATTCCATACTACGGAATGCTTGCCTATGCTCGGCTGGAGCAGTGGGAGGACGCGGCGGTCGAGGCGCGCCGGCTCAGCGCGCTCCTCGCGCAGTACGCCGCGGACCGGACGGACGCCGAGCGCGCGACACATGCCACGCTGCACTACCTGGCCGGTGCCGTCTTCGAGCGAGCCGGAGAACGTGGCGAGGCACAGATTGCGTATCGCCTCGCTCGCACGCTGCTCCCGCAGCAGGTCGACAGCGCACGCGGCAATGGCGCGAAGGGAGAGGGCGATGTCCTCGTCGTCGTGGAGCGCGGGTTCGTCGCTCACCGCGCAACAGCGTCGATCAACGTCTTCCTTGGTGATTCGGATCGCGACTCGCTGATGAGCGAGGGCGTGCCACGCCATCCGCATCGCGGTCACGATCGGGATGGTGATGACGACGATGACAGCGGCTACTGGCTGTCGGTCGCATTTCCCTCGGTCCGTCGCGCAGAGCGTGCGGCCGGCGAGCCGATGCTCCTCGTCGATGGCGTGAATGTGGTGAATGCGCGTGTCGCGTCGCTGCTTGACGATGCGACCGTAGCGGATGCAGGGCGTGAGCGGACGGCATTGCTCGCTCGAGCGGTCGCGAGAGCAGCCGCCAAGTACGTCGTCACGAAAGCCGTGAAAGACAAGAAGGGCGAGGTCGCCGGCTCCATCGCCAACATCGGCGCGTCGCTGCTCGAGCGGGCCGACATTCGTTCGTGGCACCTGCTGCCGCAGGAGATCACACTGCTTCGCGCGCATACACCAGCAGGGCAGCGTCAGCTACAGCTCGCGATTGGCTCGGAGGCAAGCCGTATCGAGATCGGTCCGGTCAACGTTCGCGCGGGGATGGTGACGATCGCCGCGGTGCGGCTGTGGCGTGATCCGGCGACGCGATGAGCGTGTCTTCTTGCGTCATCGCTCCATTCACGAGCCGCCAGATCCCCAGCTCGTTACGGCTTCTCAGGGCCGCCGGCAGCGAATCCTCCGGAAAGTTCTGAAAACACACCGGCCGGGCAAAGCGCGTGATCGCGGCCGTGCCCACCGACGTCGAGCGCGAATCGGACGACGCTGGATATGGTCCGCCGTGCTGCATCGCATGTCCGACCTCGACACCGGTCGGATAGCCGTTGAACAACAGACGTCCAACCTTGCGCTGCAGAATCTCCACCAGACGTGAGTGCTCGCGCAGCTCGTCCGGCGTGCCGTGGATCGTTGCGGTCAACTGCCCGTCGAGCGCCTCGGCGACTCGCTCCAGATCGGCGGCGTCATTCGCGACGACGACGATCGACACGGGCCCGAACATCTCCTCCTGCAACTCGCGATCGGCGAGAAAGCGCGCGGCGCCGACACGAAG
>DATCGM010000181.1:0-2407 GCA_036508915.1 Gemmatimonadaceae bacterium | reverse complement strand
GTGGTGCGAGGCGTGCGCGGAAGGGGCAGCGAGGCAAGCTTGGCCGCCGTCGCGCCGGCAGCATGCACGGGATTCGGCACGCCAAAGGCGGCCCAGCTATGACCGCCGGCACCATGAAAGATGACGCGAAACCGACGCGCGCCGAGTGCCCGAATGACGATGCGGTCGTCGCCGGCGCCGTCGAGGGCAAGGCAGGCGGAGGGCGGCTCGCTCAGTCGCGAGAAGAGGTGCTTGACGCCGCGCAGGTCGCCGGCGCCCTCCTCGCCAACGGTGGCGGCGAAGAGGATCGGGCGGCGAGTGCGAACTCTGCGCCCATCGATCGCCTCGGCAAGGGCGAGCATGGCCGCGAGTCCGCGCGAGTTGTCCACGATGCCGGGGCCGCACAGCTGCGGGCCATCGCGCGACACACTCACGGGTGTGCCCTCGGGAAAGATCGTATCGAGATGGGCGCAGACGACGACGGGCACCGCGTCGGTGTTGCCATCGCGTGTGCCGAGCACGTTGCCGACGTCGTCGACGCGGACGTTTCGAAGACCGAGGGCGCGAAACCGCTCGGCGACCGACGCACCGCGCGCCTCCTCGGCGCCGGTGGGAGCGGGAATCTCCGAGAGGGCGATCTGCGTGCTGAGCAGCCGCTCGTCGTTTGCGGCGAGGCGGGCGCGGGCCGGAGCGAGTCGCGAGAAGAGCGAGGACGACTCGCTGCCTGGGGAAAGCCCCTCGGTGCCGGAACGCATGCGTTATCTATGGCGACGCGGCAGCCCGTGGCGCAAGATACGGTATGACTGACCCGGCACGCCCGCGACTAGGGCGAAATGTATTCGCGCTCTCGGCGGTGAGCTTTCTCACCGACGTGTCGAGCGAAATGATCTATCCGCTCCTCCCGATCTTCCTTACGACGGTCCTTGGCGCGAACGCCAGCTTCATCGGCGCAATCGAGGGAGCGGCGGAGACAACGGCTTCGCTACTCAAGCTCGCGAGCGGCTGGTGGTCGGATCGCGTGCGCAAGCGGAAGCCGCTCGTCGTGCTTGGCTACAGCATCGCGTCGCTCGTGCGGCCCCTCGTTGCGATCGCGCAGTCGGCGTCGCAGGTGTTGCTCATCCGCGTCGCCGATCGCGTGGGAAAGGGCATTCGCGGTGCACCGCGAGACGCGTTGATCGCCGAGTCGGTGGATCCGAGCATCCGAGGCCGAGCGTTCGGATTTCAGCGCTCGGCCGATCATGCTGGGGGTGTCGTCGGACCACTGATCGCCTTCACCGTTCTCACGTGGCATTTTGCCGAGCTGAGAACGGTATTCTGGCTGGCCGCCATTCCGGGTGCGCTGTCAGTGCTCGTCCTGGTGCTTTTCGTTCGCGAGATTCCGCGTCCTGGCGAGGTGGCATCACCGGGCGCGCCGGACTTGACGCAACCGCTCGGTGCGCGGTTCTGGCGCGTGCTGTTCGTGATCTTTCTCTTCACGCTCGGAAATTCGACCGACGCGTTTCTTTTGCTTCGCGCGAATCAGCTTGGCGTGCCGATCGCACTCGCGCCGATTCTCTGGGCGGCGCTGAATCTCGTGAAGTCGGCGTCGAACACGCCGGGTGGCGCGCTGTCGGATCGCATCGGTCGCCGGCCGACGCTGATTGCGGGATGGCTGCTCTACGCCGCGGTGTATCTCGGCTTCGCGCGTGCCGGCACGGCGTGGCAGGCGTGGGCGCTGTTCGCGGCGTACGGAGTCTTCTTCGGACTTACGGAAGGGAGCGAGCGCGCACTCATTGCCGATCTCGTGGCTCCCGAGCGGCGGGGAACGGCCTTCGGATGGTACAATCTCGCGATCGGACTCGGTGCGCTACCGGCGTCGATACTGTTCGGGTACGTGTGGGATCACGCTGGGGCAGCGGCCGCGTTCACGATGGGGGCATCGCTCGCGGGCTTGGCGGCGGTTGGAATGATGATCGTGGCGCCAAAGCGCATCTAGACGTATGCAACGGCGTTGATCGGAGATAGCGCGGATCTGCGCGGATCTTCACGAATCCTCGCGGATCTTCCGTTCCATCGCGATATCCTCACAGCTGTTACATGCATTCGCTCGAAGGCAAAATTCGCGGAGATCCGCAAGATTCGCGTTGATCCGCGTTGGCCAACGAATAACGCCTTCCCACACCAGCAGCCCACGCCGGCAACGAAAAAAGGGCTGAACCCCAAACGCTGGTTCAGCCCTTCCTTCACTCCAGGAAACTACGGTTGCGCCGGAACGGTCGCGAGCTGATCCCGTCCCTTGTCGCGATATGGGATGCCGTGGACCATCCAGTCCGGCTCCGTCGCCCCCTTGAGCTTGTTGTCGAAGAACTGCTGCATGCGCATCGCGATGTCCTTCTGGTTCGCGCGGCCCGCCGGATTGTGTACGTCATTGTTGTAGCTGATGAAGTAC
>DATCGM010000180.1:0-2161 GCA_036508915.1 Gemmatimonadaceae bacterium | reverse complement strand
CGCAATGCCGCGGTGTCGAGCGCGCGCCTGGATGCCGGTGCAAGGTTGATCTCGCTGCGCACCGTGACCTGCTCGCCGTCGGCGGAAAACACAGCCTTCAACGGTGCACCCGACGACCCGAAGGCGCGAACGTTCACGCGCGTCTTCCGCGTGCGCAGCTCCGCGGGGAGTGCGGCGTAGCTCGCTCGTGCGCGCTCGAGGAGTGCCGCCTCCGAGGAGCGCACGACGCGCCATCCGTCGCCGACGGAGATGCGCGAGGGCAGAGCGACTGCCTGACGAATGACGCCGGCGCGCGAGGAGATCGTGCGCACCGCGTCGATCGTGAATCCGGCCGAGGGACCGCCGTGCGAGTCTGGCGCTTCGAAGCCGATGCCGTCACCGATCTGCAGCGGAGCGCTGACCTCGACGAGGAGATCGCGGCCTTCGTGCGCGACGACGACGCCAAGCTCGCGGCCGCGGTTGTCGGGGTGCGAGCGTGTGACGAACTCGCGACCTTCACGCCCACCATACATGCCGCCCGTGAAACCGCGACTGAATATCTGCGCGAGGGGCTCGAGGTCCGCGGCGGGCGGTGCGGAGCGCTCGCCGGCGGCGAGGCGGTCGAGAAACGATCGATAGCCGTGCGTGACCGTCGCGACGTACTCAGGGCGCTTCTTGCGTCCTTCCACCTTCAAGAAGGCGACGCCCGCGTCGGCGATGTCGGCGAGATGATCGGCGGCGGCGAGGTCCTTCGCCGAGATGAGGAATCCGCGATCGAGCTCAACGCCGGTCGCGACATCAGCGAGCACGTAGTCCTTGCGGCAGGACTGCGCGCAGGAGCCGCGATTCGCGCTTCGCTCGGAGATCATCCCCGACATGAAGCACTGCCCGCTGTACGAGATGCAGAGCGCGCCATGGATGAATGTCTCGAGACCGAGCTCCGGCACCGCCGACTTGATGGCGCGAATGTCCTCCAGCGTGTTCTCGCGCGCAAGCACCACGCGCTCGATGCCGAGTTCCTGCATGACGCGGGCGCCGCTTTCGTCATGCACGGTCATCTGCGTCGAGCCGTGAATCTCGAAGCCCGGATACGCCTTCTGAATCAGGCGAACGAGTCCAATGTCCTGCACGATGGCGGCGTCCACACCGCGATCGATCGCCTCGCCGAGAAAGACGAGCGCGTCCGCGAGCTCGGAGGGCTTGAGGAGAATGTTGAGGGTGAGATAGATGCGCCGGCCGCGCTCGTGTGCCAGGCGACAGGCCTCGCCAACCTCGTCGAGCGTGAGCTGAGCCCCTTCGTCGCGCGCGTTGAACCGCTCTGCACCCAGGTACACGGAATCGGCGCCATTGGCGAGCGCGGCGCGAACCGCCTCCAGCGAGCCAGCGGGCGCGAGAAGCTCAGGCACAGGGTGAAGCGTCATAGATGTCGAAATATAACGCTGTCGGACAGTCTGCCTGTCTGACCCGCTCTTAAGGCTCGTCGTCGAACCAGTGTTTCGGCGCGAACCGCATCAGCAGGGCAACGCCCAGGATCACGATGCCACCGAGGCGTACCTGCGGCAGGTCGGCGTGTTGCCCGTATCCCCAGACGACGACGCCGACCAGGGTGACGATGATTCGGGCCAATATGTATCGTGTCATTCGGGTCTCGGCTGGCGTTGCGTGAAGCGCCGCACGGCCGCCTTGAAGTCTTCGGTGGCGCGCGCTTCGACGTTCGTGACGACGCCGGCCGCAATGCCATCCTCGAACGATAGCGCGTCCAGCTTGTAGAATAGCCACTTCGTGAGCGCGAGCGAGGTCGCGGGCGCGAGGCTGATCTGCTCGAGGGTCGCGTTGATGTCCTCGTCGAAGGTTGCGGCCGGCACCACGCGGCTCGCCAAGCCCATCCTCTCCGCCTCTTCGGCACTGATGATGCGGCCGGTGAGAACGAGATCCGCCGCATGCTTCTCACCAACGGCGCGGCGCAACATGGTCATCTCCATCGTCGACACGAATCCAAGGCGCACCTCGGGATATCCGAACTCGGCGCCCTCGTGCGCGAGGACGATATCGCACGCCGTCGCGAGCCCGGCGCCGCTGGCGAGCGCCCGGCCGCGCACGGTGCACACGACCGGCTTCATGAGCGCACGAATGGCCAGGAGAACGCGGCCCGTCGCTTCCGCATCCGCGCGATGCACCTCGG
>DATCGM010000179.1:0-19240 GCA_036508915.1 Gemmatimonadaceae bacterium | reverse complement strand
GATTCCGAAGCGGCGGCGACGCGATAGCAGTCCGCAGGACCTGGGGTTTCTCGCTTGCCCTTCTCCTCCTCGCACTCGAACCGCAATGACTGAGCTTCCGAAGCGCCCTATGCTCGTCTTGATCGCCAGCCACGGTGAGTCGCTCGGCCGGTCCGTCGAGAGCGTGTTCGAGTTGAACGGCTTCACCGTGCTGCGTGTGACGGGAGGCCGGCGAGCGCTGGACCTCGCGCGACGCGTCACCCCGGACGCCGTTCTGCTCGACGACTCGCTGTCGGAGATGGGTGGTGTGGAGGTTTGCCGCGCCCTTCGCGACGATCTCCTGTTCGATCACTCGATTCCGGTATTCGTCACGTCGCCCGCGCCGGCATCCAACCGCGTGCGCCTCGCCGCGTACGAGGCGGGCGCCTGGGACTTCTGTAGCCAGCCGCTGGACGTCGAGACGCTGCTGCTCAAGATGACCACGTTCCTGCGCGCTCGGCGCCGCCTGGAGAACGTGCAGGCCACCTCGCTGATCGACCCGCTCACGGGATTGTACAGCGTGTACGGACTCCAGCGGTGGGCCGAGCAGCTCGGCGCGCGCGCGGTGCGCAAGCACGAGCCGTTTGCCTGTGTTGCCGTTACGTCCAACACTGTCGTGGATGGTCCCTCGAACGGAAAGCCGACCAGTACCGATCTGACGTACATGGCCGACGTCTGCCGTTCGATAAGCCGCAAGTCCGATGTCGTCGGATACGTTGGAGAGAGCCGCTTCGCCATTCTCGCCCCGGACACGGACGAGAGCGGTGCCCGCCAGTTCGTCGACCGGCTGCAGCGCGCCGTGTCGAAGACCTCGGCCACCGTGGAGCTGGATCAGCCGTACTCCGGTCTCCATGCCGGATTCTACGCCGTCCCGGATTTCAGCGCCGCAGGCATAGATGCGCATGAGGTCGTTCGGCGGGCGAAGGCGGCCCTACAGCATGCCCAGAAGCAGATGGAGGGCAAGCGCACCAGCGGCGCTTTCAGCTTCAGCGAAGTACCTGTAAGTTGACCTGACATGCTGTTGTTGCGGCTCCGCAACAGCCGCCCCTACTCGGCCGGCGGCGGGGGAAGCGCGGGATCAAGGGGATCGGCATCCACGTCGCGCGCCATTCCACTGCGGCGAACGAAGATGATGACGGCGGCCAGAAGCAGGGCCCACAGACAGATGGACAGCTCGCTCTGCAGAAGGGCGCGGAACGACATGCTGGGCCAATCATGGAAGCCGGCGCGCGCAGTACCCTCGGGCTCGCGGCGGAGCGCGATGAGGAGCAGGCTGATGGCCATCTCGCCCGCGACCTCGACGAGGGCGAAGAGTGGAGCGCGCCACGACCAGGCGCGTACGGGAAAGTTCGCCAGGTGGGCCGTCGTCATGCCGAGCAGCACGAGCGTTCCGACGACGAAGACGAGACCGTAGTAAAGCCAGCTCGCCCTTCCGTGCGTGAACGCGAGCGCGCGGAGTAGTCGCAGCACGACGCCCGTGAGCAGCGCCATCTCGACGAGGGAGAGCGACAGCCGCCGAAAGGCGGGCGGCTCCTCTATTCGCCACTCGATGGTATTTCGCGGAAAGAAGGAGGGCATCGGGAGTCAGCTCATCCGGAGGTGCGAGCGGCGCGCTCGCCGGGAACATACGGCGAGCCCCGCATCACCGCGATCAGCGCCTCCTCGATCTTGTCGAACGAGAAAGGCTTGGTGAGCACCGGCTGCCGAGACACGCTTCCGCGCGACGCTACGGTTACGACGTCGCCGGTGATGAACACGGTTCGCGCGGCGAGGCCGGGGAGCTCGACGCGAAGCTGCTGATGGAAGGCATAGCCGTCCATCCCGGGCATGCGCAGGTCGCACACGACTGCGTCGACGCCACGCGTGCGCGCTGCCTCGAGCGCGGAAGCGCCATCCGCCGCGACGACGACGCTGAAGCCGCGCATCGCCCCGAACGCCTCCATTCCACTGCGCAGCGACGCCTCGTCGTCGACGAACAGCAAACGGATGCCGGCGAGCGGTGAGCGCAGCGTGAACGGTGCGGGCTCGCCCAGTCCGTCGGCGTCGCTCGCGGGTGATGAGACGGAGGGAAGCGTGACGCGAAAGACCGTTCCCGTCGTGCCGGTCTCGGTGACCTCGATGGTCCCGCCGTGCGCCGTGATGATGCCATAGCTCACGCTCAGGCCGAGCCCCGTGCCCTCACCTTCCTTCTTCGTGGTGAAGAATGGCTCGAAGATGTGCGCGCGCACGGCGGGTGAGATGCCCGTTCCGCTGTCGCTGACCTCGAGCCGCACCGCGCCGTCGTGAACGTAGCTGCGCACCCGCAGGTCGCCGCCACCGCGAGGGCTCATCGCCTGCACCGCGTTGGTGAGCAGATTCAGGCAGACCTGCTGGAGCTGTCGCGCGTCGCCCATGACGGACGGTAGCTCGTCAGCGAGATCCGTCTCCACGCGAACCGACGCTTCGGCGAACTGGTACTGCCGCATGCGAACGGTGCGCGCCACGACGCCGTTGATGTCCAGTGGAGCGCGCTGCGGCTCGCTCCGCCGCGCAAAGGCCAGAAGATCCTTCACGACTTGGCTGGCCCGAGTCGTCTCGGTGCGAATGACATCGATGGATTCGCGCTGCGAGGCAGAGAGCGTCGTCTCGCGCAGGAGCAATTGTGCGAATGCGCTGATGCTGCTGAGCGGATTGTTGACCTCGTGCGCAACGCCGGCGACGAGCTCGCCGACGGCGGCGAGGCGGTCGGACTCCATGAGCCGCACGCGCAGCTCGCGCTCCTGCGTCATGTCGCGGCCAATGAGGAGGACGCTCGGTGGATCGGCCTCGGGCAGGCGGCTCGCCGCGAGTGCGACGACACGCGTGGCGCCGCCCGGGAGAGCGACCTGCACTTCGACACGCGCGGGAGTACCCGCGAACGCCGCGGTGAGTGCGTCGTCCATCGTGACGCGCTCCACCGGGAGAAGGAGCTCGAGCAGCGTCTTGCCGATGATCTGATGCGGCTCGAGTCCGAACACCTCGCGCACGGCGTCGTTGGCCTCGCGGATCCTCCCCGTCGCGTGCAGCACGGTGAGCACGGCATCGGGCGCAGCGCGGAACAGCGTGCGAAAGCGCCACTCGGCCTGCTTCATCGTCTGGAACAACTCGGCGTTCGCGAGGGCGACGGAGAGCAGATCCGCCATCGCTTCCACGCGCTCGAGCTCGAGGGGAGAAAAGGTGTGCACTTTCGAAGACACAATCGTCACGGCGCCGATGCGATCGCCGCGCCGCTGCACGGGAACAATCGCCATGCCGCGCACCGGTTCTCCGCCGGTCTCGTACCAGGAGCGGTGCAGGAGGTCGCGATGCTCGTGAACGTCGGCAACGCTCCAGCTCCCGCCAGACCGAATGGTGTGACCCATCGCCGAGCCAGCGACCGGCATCCTGTTGCCGGTGAAGGCCCCCAGCATGCCGCTGGCCGCCGAGATCTCGATCATGCCATGATCGGTGAGCAGGCCGAGTGCGGCGCCATCCGCCTGCGCGACGTCGGCGACCGCCTCGAGAAAACGGTCGAGCACGCGACGCGGATCGAGCTCCAGCGTGATCTGCTGCCCGAGCCACCACATGCGATGCAGCACCCGCTGCGCGTCGTCGAGCTCCAGTGTTCGCTCGACGACGCGCTGCTCGAGCGTCGCCTTGAGCACCTGCTCAGCGGATACCCGCATCTGCAGCTCCTCCGCGGCCAACCGTTCCGTCGACAGAGCAGAGTTGCCGTAGAGCGCGAGCAGCCCGTTGAGCGCTGCAATGGCAACGGCGAGCTCGAGGCTGCTCACCTCCTGCAAGCCGGGCAGCACCGTCGAGAAGGGGGAGACGAGCAACCAGAGCTCACCGATGCCGATGAGCATCGCGAGCAAGGCAAACGCACCGAAGACGAGACGCACGAGGCCGCGCGCGCCTCGTGCGATGGAAACGGAGGCAATCGCGAACGCCGCGCACGCCAAGGTGAACGCCGCGCCAAGCACGGGCGACGTCGCCTGCCAGGGAACGAACAGCAGAGCACCGAACAGCACGACGCAGGCAAGCTGCGAGCATGCAATCAACCTGGAGGTCAGCGTGGCGAGTGCAAGCGACGCCAGCTTCATCGAATGCTCACGAGGGGGCTAAGGGCAGCAACAAGGGCAACGACAAGAGCTCCGGGCGATCAATGAATGCGTGTCCCGATGCGTCCCCACCGGATGTCGGTGATGAACGAAAGAGGACGATCGGTCTCGTCGCCGCTGCGATAGGAGTAGTACACGAAGCTCGGCCTGCCGCGGATATTTTCGCGCGGCACCGTGCCCCAGTAACGGCTGTCCTTCGACTCGTACCGGCTGTCACCCATCATGAAGTAGCTCCCCGCCGGAACGGCGAGTGGACCCCAGTTGTCGAGCTGCGGCTGTGCTGGCGCCGCGCCGAAGCGCGACTGCTTGAGCTCGATCCTGTGCTGCCAGTCGAAGTTCGGTGAGACGTCGGTGGGCTGCGAGCCGTCAGGTCGTGCAGTGCTGACGATACCGAATCCCTGCCGCTGCGCCACCCCATTCACATGGAGCAAGCCGGCGCGCATGTACAGCGTGTCGCCGGGCATGCCGACCATGCGCTTGACGAGCGTGGGTGTCGGATCGTCTCCGTTGTCGGCTTGATACGGCGACACGAACACGATCACTTCGCCCCGCTTGGGCTCGCTAAACGAAGGAAGATGCGCGTTGGTGAACGGGATGTGTGGGCCGTACACCGCCTTGTTCACGAACAGCCAGTCGCCGATCAGCAGCGTGGGAATCATCGAGCCCGACGGGATGCGATAGGCCGCCATGAGGAAGGTATTGATGACGAGGTAGATGAGAATCGCGCCGGCGAGAGACTTGATGTTCTCCCAAACGGTGTGGAGAAACGAGCCGCGAGTGGCTTTCTTGCCGCGAGCAGTGGCGACGACGTTTGCGGCCATGGACGACTGGAGGGTGAAGAGAAGGTGATGGACCAGGTGAAATCTCCCTACGTACCGTCGGCGGACAAGGGTTTCCGCCTCACGGGATGCGCCGAGGGGGCGTGCCGACAAGTCGGCACGCCCCCTCGTTCGAGCGGAAACGCGAGTCGAACTACTTGAGGTGCTTGTTGACGAGCTTCGTCATCTCGAACATCGAGACTTGGCCCTTGCCGCCGAACACCGGCTTCAGGTTGTCGTCAGCGTTGATGTTGCGGCGGTTCTTGGCATCCTGCAGACCCTTCCGCTTGATGTACGCCCACAGCTTCTTCGTGACTTCCGTGCGGGGCAGCGGCGCCGTCCCGACCACCATGCCGAGCTGCGCGCTCGGGGTCATCGGCTTCATGAATGCAGCGTTCGGCGTGCGCTTGGCGCCAGACTTCTTGGCGGCCTTCTTCGCGGGCTTCGCCGCCTTCCTGGCACCGCCTTTCTTCGCCGCAGACTTCTTCGCAGGTGCCTTCTTCGCGGCGCCCTTTTTCGCGGCGCCCTTTTTCGCTGCCGATTTCTTCGCGGCCATGCTCGTCTCCTGGGATAATGAACAGGTTCTCGCTATGAGCGAAACGCTGTACGACGGGGCGCAAGATACGATCCCTCGTGTCGTGCGCAATAGGGAAAGTGATGTTTTCCCTATGGAAACGCCGTTTTTCTCCCATGTGACGAGCTCTTTCGATCAGAGTGTGCTCGCCAACCAGCCGGCGAGCACGCCGAGAAAATCACGTCTGACCGCGTATGACGCGAGCTTTCCGTAGCCATTTGGATCGCCCGACGTGTCCTCGAGCATGAGGTGATTCATCCGCGGAAATGTGCGGACGGTCACGCTGCGATTTCCTCCCTCGCGCATGGCCGCGGCGAGCATCCCCGCCTGCTCGGGAGTGATCTGCGTGTCCGTTTCTCCCTGAAGAATGAGCGTTGGCGCGCGTACCTGCCGAGCCGCAGTCAGGGGATCATAGTTGACGTAGAAGTTGATCCATCCAGGCGCGGCGTACACCACTTCCGACGCGCGCTCGGCCGCCGTGAAGACGGAATCACGCTTTTCAGGAGGAATAGAGGGCTCGTGCTCGATGGCGTATCGCCGCTGGAACGACGAGATCGCCCGGCCGGTCTTGGCTGGGCCGGCGACGAGGACGAGAGCACGAAGCCTGGGATCCGTCGCGGCGATCATCGGCGCGATCATGCCGCCTTCGCTGTGGCCCACGAGCCCGAGCCGAGCGGGATCGATGTCCTCGCGCATGCGCAGCCACGCGAGTGCGGCGCGAATGTCGTCGGCAAAGTCGGCTGAGGTCGCCGTCGGCGGCCCTTGCGACGAGCCGCCGACGCCGCGGTCATCGAGACGCAGCACGGCAATGCCGCGCCGTGAGAGCGTGTCGGCAATCTCGCGAAAGGGGCGGTAATTGCCGATCGACGGAATCGCTTCGTCACGATCCTGTGCACCGGATCCGGTGATGAGCACGACGGCGGGAAGACGCGCTCCCCGGCGATGCGACGGCATCGTCAACGTTCCCGCGAGTGTGATCCCCGCCGGAGTGCGCACGGTGACTGGCTCCGCTATGTACGGCGCGCCGGGTGGAGCGTCGTAGCTCACGACGACCGGCGTCCACTTCGCCACTGGGGAGTCTCCCGGCAGACGATCGAAGTACGCGCCCTGCGTCGGGATCACGGCGCCGAGAAATCGTCCTGCGCCATCGGTGCGCACGCGGATGTGGACACCGCCGACCGTCAACACGGCGGAGTCGGCCCCCACGCGCGTCACCCGCACGAGCACCGATTGGCCGGGACCGAGAAGGAGCGGCACCATCACCGTGTCTCCGCCGACCGCGCGCGCACGCCGGAGAACGAGCTCCAGCGTCAATCCGGAGAGGTTGTTGAATGGCACCGCGCCTCTTGGAACGACGACGCGCCGGGTCTGCGGGGGAGCCGCTCCACTGGGATCGTCGATGCGGATGACGCCACTGTCTCCGCTGACGGTGAGCACCGAGTGCGTTCTCGCGCTGTCGCCGCGCGCTCCTGCTCCAGTCGTGATGTCCGCGATCTGCACCTCGAACGCGGGCGACAAGGTGAGCACGCGATGAATTCGAAGGAGCGGAGTGCGATAGCGCAGATCGCCTTCCGCGCGTCCGTTCGTGAAGCTTGCGTTCTCGACAGCAAGCGTATCATGTCCCAGCCTCACCAGAAAAACGGCTCGTTCGGGCTGCTGCGCGCCGAGCGGCACGGCGAGGATGGCGAGGATGCCGCCGAGGATGCCGCCGAGGATCGTTGCCAGACGCCGGGCCGCTCTCATTGCTTCATCTCCCGCCCCGCCAGCCTGCCCAGCAGCTCCATCATCTGCACGTCGTACGGATCGGGGGCGTCGTCGTCCTCGGCGATCGCCACGTTGAGCTGCGGAGTCTCGAGGATCAGCGGGATGCCGCGCGTGCGGCGGTCGTGGAGGAGCCAGCCGAAGGCCTCGGCGCCGATCCTGCCATCGCCGATCAACATGTGGCGGTCCTTGTTCGACGCCAGTGCCCCCTCGCTGTCGTTGAGGTGGAAGAAACCGGGAGCTTCGCCCGTTGCTTCCTCGAACGCGTCGAGCAGCCGGCTCGTGGCCGCAGCCGACTCGCGAAGATCGAAGCCGCTCGCGAAGAGATGACAGGTGTCCAGGCCGTAGCCGGTGCGGGCACGCAGCCGCCTGGGCACATGACGCAGAATGCTACCGACTTCCTCGGGCGTGCGACCCATTGTCTTCCCTGCCCCGGCGGTGTTCTCCACGAGCAGACGCGTGTCGCCCTGCACCTGCTCGAGCGCGTGCACGATTGCCGCGGCGATGCGCTCGGCAGCGACTTCGCGGTCGTCGTCCGTCGCTGCCCCTGGGTGAAAGCAGACCGCACCGACGCCGAGCATGGTGGAGCGCTCGAGCTCCTTGGCGAGGCCGTCGCGCGCGCGAATCCACTTCGCGTCGTCCGGCGTCGCCGTGTTGAGGACGTACGCCGCGTGAACGACCACGCGCTCCGGCGCGATGGACGTCGACGCGAGCGTCTCGCGAAAGCGCTCGACGCGCTCGGCGCGAATGGAGACGCGATCGTTGTAGTACTTCGGGATGGCAGTGAAAATCTGCAACGCGCGCATTCCCGCATTCGCGGCGCGGCGGGCCGCCATGTGGATGCCGCCGGTGTTGATGGTGTGCGCGCCAAAATAATGTTCCACGCAGACTCCTGCGATTACTCCGTACGTCCGGTGCGGGGCGAGAGGTCGAGCATGAGCGCGCCGGCGAGATACTCGACCGACTGAGGATTCTTGAGCTTGGCCAGGCGGCGCACGACCTGTGCGATGCGGTCCGCCTGCTCCTGGATGATGCGAAGCTGCTCGAGCTGATCGTCGCTGAGGCCTTGGTCCATCAGGAGCAGCTCGGCATGGCCGAGGAGCGCCGAGAGCGGGTTGTTGATCTCGTGCTCCAGCGCGATGGTCGTTTCACCGATCCCCGCGAGCCATCGGGAACGCGCCAGCTCGGATTCCGCGGTGCGCCGCGCCATGTCCTGCGCGATGCGTCGCTTGGCGATCTCGAGCCGAGCGCGGAGGTTTTCCGGCGAGGTTGGTTTCGCGACGTAGTCGTCGGCGCCGGCCTCGAGCACATTGGCCAGATCGTCGCGTCCGTCGCGCGCCGTGAGGATCAGGACGAAGGTCTCGCGTCCCGCCTCGTGCGTGCGGATGCGGCGGCAGACCTCGAGACCGTCGAGTCCCGGCATGTTGATGTCGAGCACGACGAGCGGCACCGGAGCCAGCTGAAAGGCTTCCCAGGCCTTGTCACCATTGTCCGCCGAGGTCGCTTCGTGGTCGAGGTCGGCGAGCACCGCGGCCAGCAGCGTGCGTGCGATTACGTCGTCGTCAGCGAAGAGTACGCGCATATCGTGGCGCAGGGAGATTCATCAGGGAATTGTTCCGGTGCGAACACGAAGGACGACGCCTCCATTCGAGGCGGCGCGCTCTTGCCAGGCGACGGTCATGCGATGCTGCTGAACGGCGACGAGCGGCTGCGTCGCCGCGCCATTGTCGTCGGACACGGGCAAAAAGCGGTCCTCGAAAATGTGGCCTGTGGTCCTCGACAGCGCGAGGCCGATCTGCGGAGTGCGGCTGTTTGGATCCTCGAACGCCACCACGACGAGATCTCCCGCGGCGGCCACGCTCGTCCGACCCAATCGCTCGCCGTAAAGTATCGGCACCGGCGAATGAAAGGTCGCACCGCCGTCCATCGAGTGGGAAAAGAAGAGACCGGGCCCCTCCGCGGCGAGCATGGCATAGGTCACGTGCACGTAGCCGCTGGCCGCGTCGGCCGCGATGGCCGGAGGGGTGCGAGCGCAACCGGTCATCCCGCGGTCGGTCGTGTCCACCGGAACCACGGCACTCCACGTCGCTCCGCCATCGCTCGTGAACGCGGATGCAAGAGTGGCGGAGCTGTCGGCGCGCGGCGACCACCAGACGGCGAAGAGTTTTCCGCCCAACGGGGACAGCCGCAGCGAGCCTGCACACGAGACTGAGGGGGGCACCAGACGTGACCGGAGAAAGGCGAGGCTGTCGTCGACAACCGCGCCACCGGGGGTGAGCGCGACCGCTGAGCTCGCAGCGTTTACCGTGCGCTCGCCGGTCCATTCCACGGTCTGGGTCGTGCACCCGACGAATGCGCAAAGCGCGACCAGGCCGAGCCTTCCAACGCCGCCGAGCAGAAGTTGCATGGCCGGAGAATAGTCGAATCGCCGGTCGGGAGTAGCGGGCCGGTTGGGCGCCGGCTGGATTATCTTTTTCGTTGGACAATCCACTTGCCACCCGATCCCGCACTTTCCCATGGCCGCTCCCGAGTCTTCCGCGCCCCTCGCACACTTTTCCGGCACGCGCCGTGTTCCGCCGCCGGTCAACGAGCCGGTGAAGAGCTATGGGCCTGGCACGCTGGAAAAGGCTGCGCTCAAGGCTCGATTGGCGAGCATGGCGAAGGAGCGGGCGGACATCCCGATCATCATCGGCGGGAAGGAAATCCGTACGGGCGATCTGGCGCAGAGCGTGATGCCGCACGATCACAAGCACGTGCTCGCCGATTGGCACCGTGCGTCGCCCGACGTCGTGAATCAGGCGATTGCCGCCGCGAAGCGCGCCGAGTCCGACTGGGCGAACTGGGCGTGGGAGGATCGCGCTGCCGTTTTCCTGCGCGCGGCTGAGCTGCTGACGACGACGTGGCGTCAGACGATCAACGCGGCGACGATGCTCGGCCAGTCCAAGACGGCGTTTCAGGCCGAGATCGATTCGGCGTGCGAGCTGATCGATTTCTGGCGCTTCAATCCGGCGTACGCCCAGGAGCTCTACGACGAGCAACCGCTCAGCAACAACATGATGTGGAATCAGCTCGACTACCGTGCGCTCGAGGGGTTCGTCTACGCCGTCACGCCGTTCAACTTCACGTCGATCGCGGGAAATCTTCCGACGGCGCCGGCGCTGATGGGGAATACGGTGGTATGGAAGCCGGCCAGAACGGCGATGCTCTCGGCGTACTACATCATGAAGTTGCTCGAGGAGGCGGGGCTGCCGCCGGGTGTGATCAACTTCGTCCCGGGCGATGCCGTGTCGATTTCGGACGTCGCGCTGTCACACCGCAATCTTGCTGGAGTGCACTTCACGGGTAGCACGCGTGTCTTCAACTCGATGTGGCAGACGATCGGCGCGAGCATGTCGACGTATGCGAGCTATCCGCGAATCGTCGGCGAGACGGGAGGGAAGGACTTCATCGTCGCCCATTCGTCGGCCGATCCGAAGGCGCTCGCCGTCGCGATCGTGCGAGGCGGGTTCGAGTACCAGGGACAGAAGTGCTCGGCGGCGAGCCGGATGTATGTGCCGCGCTCGATGTGGCCGGAGGTGAAGGAGCGCTGCGTCGCGATGATCGACGAGATCAAGGTCGGCGACATCACCGACTTCCGGAACTTCATGGGCGCCGTGATCGACAGGAAGGCGTTTACGAAGATCTCCGAGTACATCGAGGACGCGCGGAAGAACGCGACGATCGTCGCTGGCGGAAAGGTTGATGGGGAGAACGGCTACTTCGTCCATCCGACGCTCATCGAGACCGCGGATCCGGGCTACCGGCTGATGTGCGAGGAGATCTTCGGACCGGTCGTCACCGTGCACGTCTACGACGACGCGAAGTGGGAGGAGACGCTGCGCATCGTGGACACGACGTCGCCCTATGCGCTCACCGGCGCGGTGTTCGCGAACGACCGGCACGCCGTGCGACAGGCGATGATGGCGCTGCGCAATGCGGCAGGGAACTTCTATGTGAACGACAAACCGACGGGCGCGGTGGTGGGCCAGCAGCCATTCGGCGGTGCGCGTGGCTCAGGCACGAACGACAAGGCCGGCTCGAAGCTCAACCTCGTCCGCTGGGTAAGCGCGCGCAGCGTGAAGGAAACCTTCTCGCCGCCGACGGACTACCGCTATCCGTTCATGGACGAGAAGTAGAAGCGCGGCTTCGTCAGCAGCAAAAGACGTCATGTTGGCTAGTGGCAAGTTCACTTCGTCCAGGTCACGATCGCGCCACAGGGGGTCATTGTACTGCGGCGGTACGGTGGCGGCGCCCTCGTAGATCTCGATGCCGCGAATCTCGTGCGGGCGCACGATGTCTAGGTGCCGCCGGGCCGAAAAGGTGCCATCTTTACCGCATGGCAAAGTTCAGATATCTCACCGCCGACGTTTTCACGGACACTCCGTTCGGCGGCAATCAGCTGGCTGTCTTTCCAGACGCTCGCGGCATCCCCGAGCATCTGCTGTTGGACGTCACGCGCGAATTCAACTACTCCGAGACGACGTTCGTCTACCCGCCGGCCGATCCGGCGCACACCCGCCGCGTGCGAATCTTCACGCCGGGCGCCGAGGTTCCGTTCGCGGGACATCCGACGGTGGGCACGGCGCATGTGCTCGCTGCGATCGGCGAGATTCCGCTCACTGGTGAGACGACGCGCATCGTGCTCGAGGAGGGCGTGGGTCCCGTGCCTGTCGCGATTCGCGCGAAGGACAGCGTCCCTGTGTTCGCGCAGCTCTCCGTCGCCAAGTTGCCGGAAGTCGGCCCATCGTCGGCGCCCCGTGCGGCGATTGCCGCCGTGCTCGGTCTCGACATCGCCGACTTGCTCGATGATCCGTGGATGCCGCAGGCGCTCTCGTGCGGACTTCCCTTCCTGTTCGTGCCGCTGCGCGACCTGGCGGCCGTGAAGAAAGCTCGGCTGCGGATGGACGCCTGGGAGTCGACGCTGAAAGGCGCGTGGGGATCGGAGGTGTTCGTATTCGCGCGCGGTGGCGAGCGGCCGGGCTCCGACTTTCACGGGCGAATGTTCGCACCTGCGCTGAATGTGCCGGAGGATCCGGCGACTGGGAGTGCGAACGCGGCGCTCGCGGGTTATCTCGCGGCGCGCGACCCGCGACGGGATGGTGTGCTGAAATGGCGCGTGGAGCAGGGATTCGAGATGGGGCGGCCGAGTATTCTCGAAGTGGAGGCGGATGTGGCTGGGGGGAACGTGACGGCGGTGCGGGTGGGTGGAGCGTCGGTGGTGATGAGTGAAGGGATGATGGAGATTTTGTAGCTCAGGCTGTTTTTTTTCGGCGTGCAACGCTGATTGCGCCACCCACTCCAACCGCGCAGCCCGCGGCGATGAGCACGACGCCCCCGTACGCCAGGTATCGGGCTCGATCGGCTGCCGCGAGCGCGGATTCGCTTCGCGGTCCAGGGTGCTTGTACGAGAGCTTTCCGATCTCCTGAAGACGCAGGCTCATCGCGTAGCAGAGCACGGCTCCGGCGAGGATGCAGGCGAGCGAGACGAGATCGACGAGACGCGCGTTGCGCGAGACGGTGGACATGGACCCGAATATGCCCTTCGTCGTGCCGACTTCCAATGGGTTGTCCGCGATCCGTCGTCACGCCAGCTTGCCCATACCCGCTACCACAGACGCCCGTGCCTTTCCGAATTCTCGTCACAGACGATATCGACGCCGACGGCGTTGCGCTGCTCATCGCGGAGCCCTCGTTCATCGTGGACGAGGTGCCGACCCTGCCGGCGGCGGAACTGCTCGAGCGCATCGGCGAGTATGACGCGTTCGTCGGACGCAGCGCGACACGTATCACGGAAGAGCTGCTCAAGCGCGCCACGAAGCTGCGCGTCGTCGGGCGCGCCGGCGTCGGCGTCGACAACATCGCCATTGAGGCGGCGACCGCGCTCGGCGTCGCCGTCATCAACGCGCCCGCGGGGAACACGGTCGCGGTGGCCGAGCTCTTCTTTGGGACGGTGATTGGCCTGTTGCGACATCTTCCGCACGCCGCCACCTCCATGCGCGACGGCAAGTGGGACCGTGCGCAGCTTCTTGGCACGGAGCTCAAGGGAAAGACACTCGTCATCGTGGGTGTTGGCCGCATCGGGGGAGAGATCGCGACGCGGGCTCTCGCGTTCGGGATGGACGTCGCCGGCTTCGATCCGTATGTGGACGACGACCGCTTTCGCGCGCTGAAGATCCGGCGTCTCGCCACGCTCGAGGACGGGCTCGATGAAGCGGACATCGTCACGGTGCACACGCCGCTGACGGAAGAAACGGAGGGGATGATTGGACGACGCGAGCTGGCGCGGCTGAAGAGTGGCGCGATCGCGGTGAACATGGCGCGCGGCGGGATCATCGAGGAGGCGGCGCTCGTGCAGGCACTTGAGAGCGGCCAGCTCCGCGGCGCAATCGTCGATGCATTCAACAAGGAGCCGCTCGCCGCGGACAGTCTGCTCCGCAGCGCGCCGAACACACTGCTCACACCGCATATCGGCGCGGCGAGCGCGGAGGCGCAGCGCAACGTTGCCGTGGACGCCTGCGCGGCCGTGCGCGACGCGCTGCTGCACAACGAGCTGTCGCGCTCGATCAATGTGGCGGGCGCCGGCGGCGGCGACTGGAAGGAGCTGCAGACGGCGTTCCACGTCACGCGCCGCGCCGCCGCCGTGGCGCGCGCGATTCTCGCCGACCGTGGAGTGCGTGCGGTGCAACGCCTCTCGCTGCGATGCGGAGCGGAGCTGGCCGGCGCCTCCGCCGCGCTGCTCGCCTCCGCGGCAGTCGGCGTGCTCGAAGGTGTCGTCGGCGTCGAACGACTCAATCTCATCAACGCCCGCTCTCTCGCCGAAGCGCGCGGCATGGAGCTCTCGTGCTCCGAAATGACCGCGCTCGGACCGTACGGTGTGCAGGTCAGTCTCAGCGGAGGGATACAGGAGATCGCCGTGGCCGCTGTCGCACCTGAGGGGTCCGCAGGACGGCTCACGCGCATCGGCGGATTTCACGTCGACGTCGCGCTGCGAGACACGCTCGTCATTCTCACGAACCACGACGTGCCTGGCGTGATCGGCCGCGTCGGCACGCTGCTCGGCGATGCAAGAGTCAACATCGCGGAGTATCATCAGGCGCGGCTCGCGCAAGGTGGAGAGGCGCTCGCCGCGATCAGCGTGGACGGCGCCGTCGGCCCTGGCGTTCGCGAGGCGCTGCTCGAGCTTCCCGACATCACCTCGGCAACCGTCGTCCACTTTCGCGGGGTCTAGTGGAGCGATCGCGCGCACCGGAGATCTCGCGCGACGAGAGCGTGCGGCGCGCGTACGCGACCGACGCATCGGGGCTCGTGCTGGTGCCCGACGGCGTCGCGCGACCGGCGAGCGCCGAGGAAGTCGCCGCGCTACTCGCTGAATCAACGTCAACGGGAACACCGGTGACGGCCGCCGGCGGACAGACGAGCACGACCGCGGCGTCGATCTGCGATCGTGGCGTCCTGCTGTCCCTTCGCGCGATGCAGCGTGTGATCGACATCGATCCCGTCGCGCGCACGGCGCGCGTCGAGCCCGGCGTGCTTGTGGGTGAGCTCAAGCGGGCGTGCGCCGCGCACGACCTCCTGTTCGCTCCCGACCCGACGAGCGAGGAGGAATGCACGCTGGGCGGCGCAGTCGCGTGCAACGCGTCGGGGGCGCGCTCGTTCCGCTATGGCGCGACGCGACCGCACGTACGCGCCCTGCGCGTGGCGCTCGCGGACGGATCGATCGTCGATCTGCGACGGACGACGCTCGAGAAGAACACCGTCGGCTACGCGCTCGCCCACGATCCGGTGGACTGGTTCGTCGGCAGCGAGGGGACGCTCGGCGTTATCGTGGAAGCGGAGGTGGCACTGCTGCCTCTGCCTGAGCAGGTCGTTGGTCTCGCCATACCATTTGCTACCGAGCTGGATGCACTGGAGTTCGTCGTCGCGGCACGTGAGAGCGGTGCCGTGCACCCGCGCTGCCTCGAGTTCTTCGACGTGCTCGCGCTGGCGATTGCGCGCGAAGCCGAAGAGTCAACCGGGTGGGCGGTGGCAGCGTCGGCGTTCGTCTATGTGGAGGAAGTGCCGCCGAAGGGCACGGATCCGGCGCTCGACGAATGGCTCGCACTCGCCGAAGCGCATGGCGCGATCGTCGACGACGTGCGCGTGTACGAGGGCGAGACGGCCCTGCGCGAGGCGCGGCGGGTGCGACATGCCGTGCCCGCGCACATGAACGAGCGCGGTGCCGCGCGTCGTGCCGATGGCGGCCGTAAGGTGTCCACCGACTGGGCGGTGCCCTATCAGTATCTCGCGCACGCGATCGGCCGCGCCCGCGCGCTCGCCGGCGAAGCGGGGATCGAGCAGGCGGTGATCTATGGACATGCGGGGAATGGGCATCCACACCAGAACTTCATCGCCGAGAATGCCGGCGCACTCGCACGCATCGAGCGCGTCGTCGAGGCGACGCTGCGCGAGGTGATCGCGCTCGGCGGAACGGTGGCCGCGGAACACGGGATCGGGAAGATCAAACGAAAGTGGCTTCCACTCCAGATGTCGCCGCTTCAGGTGCGCACGATGCAGGCGGTGAAGCGCGAGCTCGATCCGGCTGGCATCCTCGCGCCGGGCAACGTGCTGTAATGACGACCGGCTTCGCGAGCGTCATTCTCGACGTCGATTCCACCCTGTGCGGGATCGAGGGAATCGACTGGCTGGCGGAACGCCGGGGGTCAGCGGTCGGCACGCAGGTGGCCGGTCTCACCGACCGTGCGATGCGCGGCGAGATCGCGCTCGACGCGGTGTACGGCGAGCGGCTCGCGCTCGTACGGCCGAGCCGAGATGAGATCGGTGCGCTCGCGCACGCGTACGCGAGCTCGCTCGCGCTGGGCGCGGCGCAGGCGATTCAGCGTCTACGCGCGGCAGAGCGACGCGTCGTGCTCGTGAGCGGCGGCATATGCGAGGCGATTCTTCCCGTCGCGCGATTACTCGGCATCGCGGAGCACGACGTGCACGCGGTGTCTCTGCGCTTCGGATCGGACGGTGCGTACGGCGGGTTCGACACCGGGTCGCCGCTCGCAACGGCAACGGGCAAGCGCGCCGTCGCCGCATCGCTCGCTCTGCCACCGCGCGTCCTTGCGATGGGCGATGGGGCCACCGACATTGCGATGCGTCCCGCCGTCGATGCCTTTGCCGCGTTCACCGGGTTCGTGAGTCGCGAGAGTGTCGTCGTCGCGGCAGACTACGTTCTCGAATCGTTCGATCAACTCGTGGAGCTCGTTCTCGCATGACCATGCCGTTGCTCACACACGGAACCTTCTTCTTCCCCGGACCCACCGAGGTGCGGCCCGAAGTGCTGCACGCGATGACGCAGCCGATGGTCCCGCATCGCGGGCCGGGCTTCGAGGGGCTGTACGCGCGTCTTCAGACGTCGCTGCAACAGATCTTCTGCACGTCGCGCCCGGTATATATCAGCAGCTCGTCGGCGACGGGGCTGATGGAGGCGGGCGTTCGATGCGCGCCCGCGGGGCGGATTCTCTCCATTGTGAATGGCGCCTTCTCGGCTCGCTTCGCCGCGATCGTGAAGGCGACCGCGCGCGAGGGCGACGTGATGGACGTAGCCTGGGGAGAGACTGTCGATCTCGACCGGCTCGCCGAGCGGTTGCGCGCGACACGCTACGCCGCGGTCACCGTCGTGCACTCGGAGACATCCACCGGTGCACTCACCGACGTGCGCACCGTCACTCGGCTCGCGCGCGAGAATGGCGCGGTCTGCCTTGTCGATTCGGTGACGGGGATTGGCGGCGCCGAGCTGCTATTCGACGCATGGGAACTCGACTATGCGCTGACGGGATCGCAGAAGGCGCTCGCGCTGCCGCCGGGCCTAGCCTTCGCCGCGGCGTCGAGTGCGTTCATCGACGGTGCCAGGACCCAGCCGGGACGTGGCCTCTACTTCGACCTCGTGGAGTTCGATGCCTATGCGCTGAAGAATCAGACGCCGAACACGCCGGCGATTCCACTCTTCTTCGCTGCCGACGTGCAACTCGCCGCGATTGCCGCCGAGACGATGCCGGCGCGCTGGGATCGTCATGCGGCGATGGCGCAGAGGACGTACGCGTGGGTCGACGCGCTCGCCGAGCGCCATGGCGACGCGCTTCGTGTGCTCGCGACCGCCGGCCGTCGCTCGCCATCAGTGACGAGCATCGTGCTGCCCGCGTCGCTCACCGCGTCGGCCGTTCTGCGTGCGGTCGCCGAGCGGGGATTCACGATCGGCAGCGGCTATGGGAAGAACAGGGATACCAGCATCCGCATCGGCCACATGGGCGATCACACACTCGAGGGTCTCGAGCGCTGTCTCGCGGCGTGCGACAGCGCCTTCGATGCGCTCATCACCGCATAGTCGCCCGAGCGCTGGTGACCGCGCTCCAGACGCGCACGCAGTTGCGGCCCGCTCGCTTGGCTTCATAGAGCGCGTCGTCAGCCTGCAGCCAGAGCAGCTCGGCAAAGTTCGGCTCGCCGCGCGGAGCGCCGTCGGCCACGCCGATGCTCGTCGTGAGCGTGATCGGGGCGAGATTACCGCCGATCTCGAAGGGGAATTCACGAATCCGCTCGCAGAGACGCGTCGCGAAGAGATGCGCGCCGGCCGCGCCGGTATCGGCGAGGAGAACGGCGAACTCCTCGCCGCCGACGCGAGCCACGATGTCGCCGGCGCGTCCGGCGTTGACGAGCAGAGATCCGACCGCGCGCAAAACGACGTCGCCGGCAAGATGGCCGTACGTGTCGTTGACCTGCTTGAAGTGATCGAGATCGACCGCGAGCAACGCGAATTCGCTTCCGGCTCGCGTCGCGCGCCCGACCTCGCGCGTGAGCGACTGGTCAAAGCCGCGACGATTGAGGCAGCCGGTGAGCGGATCGGTCAGCACCATGCTCGCCAGCTGCGCCCGGACGCCATTGTACGTCAGTCCGACTCGCGTGATTGCGTCGGGCAGTTCGTCGGCCGCCACATCGTACTCGCGCGAGAAATCGCCGACCTCGGCATGTTCGAACAGCCCGATGATCGTCCGAAGCCGTCGCCGAACGTCGCCCGCTTGCACCACCATCAACACCATGCCCACCACACACATCGCGAGGGTCCACACCTCCTCTGCGACGTCGATGTACATGCCGCGCGCGACGACCGATGCGATGATCAGCAGATAGCCCACGACGCCGATCTGCATGACGCGCCAGGCCTGGCGGCGTCCGAAGAAGAAGTTCGCGACGTGGACGATGACGATCGTACCGAAGAGGGCGCGCTCGTAGTGATCGGGCGTCATCGCCGTGATCGTGAGGCCGAAGACGAACAGGAGATCGGTGATGAGCGCGACGCTCACGAGCGATGGCGACGCGCGGCGTCGACGCTTCACGAGCGCGTGAATCCCGCCCACGAGGAGGATGTAGGTCATGACCACGCCAATGACACCGGTCATCGTCCGATCCACCCAGGCTCCGAGGGTGACGCGGTGCAGGAGCCCGAGTTGCAGGACGGCGATGACGATCGCTGTCAGCGCGCGCGTGGCCGAATGCGCGCGAAGCACGTCCGCGGCGGCGAACTCTCGCAGATCCTCGCTGGAAGGCTCGACGTCACCCCGTGACCCGAACCGATGCCGGTCGGGCAACGTGACCGAAAATTCGTCTTGGGGGACCAGTCCGCTCATAACGTTGGCAGAAACGTGAGCATCATGTCATTTGAACTTAATAGCGCTCAGTCCCCCGCCACCGCAAGTGAGGGCGCTGCGCCCGGGATCACCGGAACGACCGCCGAAGTGCGCCGCTCGCCCACCTGCTGCCTCCACATGGCGTAGTAGAGCCCCTTCCTGCCGAGCAGCTCGTCGTGCCGACCCTCCTCGACCACGCGGCCGCGCTCGAGGACGAAGATGCGATCGGCGTGCAGGACGGTGCTCAAC
>DATCGM010000178.1:0-8681 GCA_036508915.1 Gemmatimonadaceae bacterium | reverse complement strand
CGCGGCGCGCGCGTCGTGCTGCTCTCACACCTCGGGCGCCCCAAGGGCAAGCCGGAGCCGAAGTACTCGCTCGAGCCGGTGTCACGCCGGCTCGCCGAGCTGCTTCCGGGCCGCTCCGTCTCTTTTGTGGAGTCGACGGATAGCGACGAAGCGCTGAAGGCGACGCGCGCGTTGAAGGATGGCGAGGTGCTGCTGCTCGAGAACACGCGCTTTCTCCCGGGCGAGGAGAAGAACGACGAGAGTCTCTCGCGTACGTTCGCCGAGCTCGGTGATCTGTACGTGAATGATGCCTTCGGCACGGCGCATCGCGCGCACGCGTCGACCGAGGGCGTGGCGAGACACCTCAAGCCCGCCGTCGCGGGACTGCTGATGCAGAAGGAGCTCGACTACCTGCAGGGTGCGCTCGACAATCCGAAGAAGCCATTCGTCGCCATTCTTGGCGGCTCGAAGATCTCCGGCAAGATCGACGTGATCGAGGCGCTCCTGCCGAAGGTCGACGCGCTGCTCGTTGGCGGCGCGATGGCGTGCACCTTCTACAAGGCCATGGGGCTCGAGACCGGGAAGTCGCTCGTCGAGCCCGACCGCGTGGAGATGGCGAAGGAGCTCCTCGAGAAGGCCGGCACGATTCTCATCCTGCCTCACGACGCGACGGTTGCGCCCTCGATCGAAGAGGGAAAGAAGGCGAAGGCGGTGAGTCGCGAGAACATTCCGGCCGACGTGGCGATGCTCGACATCGGGCCACGGACGGCGGAGTCCTACTCGCGAGCGATTCTCAGCGCGAAGACGGTTCTGTGGAACGGCCCGATGGGCGTGTTCGAGACGCCGCCCTTCGATAAGGGGACGCGAGCGATCGCCGACGCGATGGCGCAAGCCACGGCAAACGGCGCGACGACGATCGTAGGCGGTGGCGATTCTGCGGCCGCGGTGGAGCAGGCTGGTCTCTCGTCGAAAATGAGCCACGTCTCCACGGGCGGTGGTGCATCGCTTGAATTTCTCGAGGGCAAGACGCTCCCCGGCGTCGCCATTCTGGATGAGCGCTAGCGCGATGGGCGTGCACACTCACCCGGTGCTCGCGGCCAACTGGAAGATGAATCACGGTCCGGCCGCGGCCGCGGCGTTTCTCGACTCCTTCCTGTCGCTTCACGCGCCACGTGCCGACCGAACCGTGATCCTGTTCCCCTCGGCGCTCGCCCTCAGCGCGGTCCGTGCCGGCTTGGCGTCGCGCCCGGATATTCGCGTCGGCGTGCAGAATGTGAGCGCGGAGGAGAAGGGGGCATTTACGGGAGAGAACTCCGCGGCCATCGCGGCCGACGCCGGTGCCGCGTTCGTGCTCGTCGGGCATTCGGAGCGCCGGCATGTCTTTGGCGAGACAGACGCTGAGACGGCGCGAAAGTGTGCCCGCGTGCTGCAGCACGGTCTCGTTCCGTTGCTCTGCGTGGGCGAGAAGATCGAGCAGCGCGAGCGCGGCGAAACGGAGCAGGTTGTGCTCCACCAGCTTCGAGCCGGACTCTCCGCCATGTCGCAGGAGGCGGTGCGCGGAGCGATCATCGCGTATGAGCCGGTCTGGGCGATCGGCACCGGCCGGACGGCGACGCCGGACGATGCCACGGCGGTGCACCGGGTCATTCGCGCGGCACTCGTGGAGCTGGTCGGCGTCGAGGGACGAGAGATACCGATTCTGTACGGCGGAAGCGTAACACCGGCGAATGCCTCGGCGCTGCTGGCCGCGGACGAGGTGGACGGGCTGCTGGTGGGGGGCGCGAGCCTCGATCCGGCGAGCTGGGCGAGGATCTGCGCGGCGGCGGCCAAATAGTTACAAGCCGTGAGACGAACAGCCGGCGACTTCTAACCCGCGCAAACTCACTTGACTGGAACACGTAACTTCCGACATATTTATGGTTTACCCCTTCAGTCGCCACTCCCACACGCCCCGTCGGAATGTTCACGTTTCTTCTCGTTCTGCTCATCATCGACAGCCTCGTGCTGATCGCCGCCATCCTTCTCCAGAGCGGAAAGGGTAGCGGGCTCGCGGCCAGCTTCGGCGGCGTGAGCAGCTCGGCTGATTCGCTGCTCGGCACGCGCCAGGCGGGAAATCTGCTGACCCGTGCGAGCTGGTGGGGCGGAGCGATCTTCCTCTTCCTGGCCTTCGTGCTCTCGCTCTCGTCCGCGCGCCAGCGCGCACCCAAGTCGGTTCTGGATGAGGCCTTCACGCAGCCGCCCGCTCCGGTCAGCGCGCCGGCTCCCACGCAAGGAGCTCCCGCACCGACGAGCGCTGGTGGCGTGAATCTGACGCCGGCCGAACCGACCACCGCTCCGGCTACCACTCCCGCAGGCACCGCTCCGGCGACGCCGGCGCCGAAGAAGCCATAACGCGAGTGATCGCGCGCGTTTCAGCGCCGGGGTTCCTCCTCCTCGAGGACGGAGCCCTGTTTCGTGGTGTGCTTCATGGAGCGCTCGCCACGACCGTTGCCGAAGTGGTGTTCACGACCAACATGAGCGGCTACCAGGAGGTCTTTACCGACCCCTCGTACCGTGGTCAGATCGTCGTGATGACCGCACCGATGATCGGCAACTATGGCGTGAACCCCGCCGACCCGGAGTCCGGCTCGGTCCAAGTGGCCGGCGTCGTCTGCCGAGAGCTGGCGCGCAGCTACTCGAACTGGCGCGCGGAAGGCGATCTCGAGAGCTATCTGGAGGCGGCGCAAATCCCTATCCTGGAAGGGATTGACACGCGTCGTCTCACTCGGCACTTGAGGACCGTTGGCGTCATGCGCGGCGCGATCGCGGCTGGCGATACGCCGACGGCAGAGGTGCTGGCGGCGCTCGAGGCCTGCCCGTCGATGGAGGGGCTCGATCTCGCGTCGCGCGTGACGACGGCCGACCCGTACGAATGGGGCAACCCGCAGGCGCCGCATCACATCGTCGCGTACGACTTCGGCATCAAACGCAATATCCTGCGGATTTTCGATGAGGCAGGCTGCCGGGTGACCGTCGTGCCGGCGCAGACACCCGCCGAATCCGTGATGGAGATGTCGCCCGACGGCGTGTTTCTGTCCAATGGTCCCGGCGATCCGGACGCGATCTCGTACGCACCAGATACCGTCCGGACACTCGCCGACCGTGAGGTGCCAATCTTCGGCATCTGCTTGGGACATCAGCTCTTGGGACTGAGCTTCGGCGCGAAAACGGCGAAGATGCCGTACGGTCACCGCGGCGGAAATCATCCCGTGCGGGAGATGGAGTCGGGGCGAATTCTGATCACGTCGCAGAACCACGGGTTTGCGGTCCAGGGGACGGAGGAGTCGATCCCTGGAGCACCTGCGCTCGAGGTCACTCACGTGAATCTGAACGACGGCACGGTGGAGGGGCTGCGGCATCGCGAGCTCCCGATCTTCGCCGTGCAGTACCATCCCGAGGCGGCGCCAGGACCGCACGATGCCCGTCCGCTGTTCGAACAATTCATGGAAACGGTTCGCAAGTCGCGTGGCTGAAGTGCTTTAAGCTCTTGACACACAAGAGTTAACGCGGATAAGTTCGATCAGCTTGCACCCCCCTCCGCTGCCCGCTCAGAGGCACTTCTCATGACGAAAGCTGATCTGGTCGAGCGTGTGACCGCCCAGATTTCCCGCACAGCCGGTCCGATGATTTCCAAAAAGGACTGCGCGCGTGTGGTTGATTCGTTCCTGGACGCCATCAAGGAGGCGCTCCAGGAGCAGAAGAACATCGAAGTGCGCGGATTCGGTACCTTCAAGATCCGCCACCGGAAGACCCGTATGGCGCGCAACCCGCGCACCGGATCGCCGGTGGAGGTCTCCGCGCGTCCAGTGCCGGTCTTCAAGCCGAGCAAGGAGCTGCGCGCGATGGTGGCCAACATCTCCATCGAGGAGCTCGAGCACGAGAACGAGTACGAAGAGACGGACGTGTAACCGTTTCTCTGATCGACGTTTGAGCCCTAGCATGCATCCATGAGCGTCACCGTCCTTCTCTTCGCTTCGTACGCCGACGCGCTCGGTGCGTCCAGCCTCTCGGTCGATCTTCCGGCTGAGGCGACGGTAGCCGATGTGCTCGCTGAGATAGCGCGTCTGCCGGGATCGGAGCTCCTTCCGGCGTCGCCGCTCGTGGCTGTAAATCAGCGCTACGCGTCGACTTCCACTCGAGTGTCCCCCGGAGACGAAGTGGCCCTCATCCCACCGGTGGCCGGCGGATGACGCCCCTCGGCCGGCTGACCCGCGAGCCGATTGACGCCGCAGTGCTCGTGCGCGAGGTCGCGCGCCCCGCGCATGGTGCGATCCTGCTCTTCCTCGGTGTTGTCCGCGAGGTCAACGACGGGCGCGGCGTGACAGGGATCGAGTACTCGGCCTACGAAGCGATGGCTGGCTTCGAGTTGCAGGCAATCGCGAGCGAGGCGGCCGACCGCTTCGGTCCGGCCGATGTCGTCATCGTGCACCGGCTCGGCGAACTGGGTCTCGAGGAGGCGAGCGTGGGGATCGCCGTCGGGCACGCCCACCGCGACGAGGCATACCAGCTCTCGCGCTGGACCATCGAGGAGCTCAAGCGCCGCGTGCCGATCTGGAAGCGCGAGCACTATGTGGACGGGACTCGCGAATGGGCTGATTCCGCGGGACGGCCAGTGGCCGAGGTGCACCAGTGAGCGCCCTTCTGGACCAGTTCGGCCGAACGATCGAGTACCTGCGCATCTCCGTCACCGATCGCTGCAACTTCCGCTGCCGGTATTGCATGCCCGTCGAGGGGCTGCCTTGGCTGCCGAAGTCGGACATCCTCAGCTACGAGGAGATTCGGGAGGTCGTCACGCAGTTGGCTCCCATGGGGCTGCGGCGGATTCGCATCACGGGCGGCGAGCCGACGATTCGGCCACAGATCGAGACGCTCGTACGGTTCATTCGCGGCGTGCCGGAGGTGGAGGACATCGCGCTCTCGACGAATGGAGTGAAGCTGCCCCAACTCGCGTCCGTGCTCGCTGACGCCGGTCTCGATCGGGTCAACATCTCGGCGGACAGTCTCCAGCCCGATCGTATCGTGGCCATCGCGCGTCGCGACCTCGGATTCGAGCCGGTCACCGCCGCGAAGGCCGCGCAGGCGGCGGGCCTAGGACCAATCAAGCTCAACGTTGTCGTCATGCGAGGCGTGAACGACGATGAAGTCGTCGATTTCGCGCGACTCACTCTCGACAATCCGTGGCATGTGCGCTTCATCGAGCTCATGCCGGTTGGCTCGCTCGAGCCCATGACCGACGAGATGGTCGTGCCGAGCGAGGAGGTGCTATCGCGCATTCAGGACGCGCTCGGTACGCTGAGCCCCGGCGGCGGACCGGCGCGTGGCAATGGGCCAGCCGAGTACTACCAGCTCGGCGGCGCCGCAGGGAGCATCGGCGTGATCACACCGATGACGCACACGTATTGCGGAAGCTGCAATCGGGTGCGGCTTACCGCCGACGGACGCCTGCGTACCTGCCTGTTCGGCGACCACGAGGTGGACCTTCGAGCTCCGCTGCGAGCCGGCGAGCCGTTGGCACCATTCGTTCGGCAGGCGCTCGCGGAGAAGCCCGAAGCACACGCGCTGCTCTCGCATCGCGTCGGCGGGTTGCGTGCACTCTCGCAGGTGGGAGGGTAGCGCCAACTCAGGAACGCGATAGTATTGTTTGAAGCACTTACTAACCTTCAGACATTCGCCCTCATGGTCAACAAGATCACCGTTGTCGGCGCCGGAAATGTTGGCGCGACGACTGCGCAGCGTGTTGCGGAGAAGGAGCTTGCACGCACCGTCGTCATGGTTGACGTCGCCGAAGGAATTCCGCAGGGGAAGGCGCTCGATCAGTGGCAGAGCGCCCCGATGGAAGGCTTCGACTCCCGCGTCATCGGTACGAACGGCTACGCCGAGACGAAGGACTCCGACATTGTCATCATCACGGCCGGCATCGCCCGCAAGCCGGGCATGTCGCGCGACGACCTGCTCAACACGAACGCCGGCATCGTCAAGTCGGTCTCCGAGCAAGTCGCCAAGTCGTCGCCAAACGCGATCCTCATCATCGTCAGCAATCCGCTCGACGTGATGTGCTACGTCGCGAAGAAAGTGAGCGGCTTCCCGCGTGAGCGGGTCATCGGCATGGCGGGCGTGCTCGACACGGCGCGCTACCGCGCGTTCCTCGCCGAAGCGCTCGACGTCTCCGTGCGCGACATTCAGGCGATGGTTCTTGGAGGTCACGGGGACACCATGGTCCCCTTGATCTCCTACACCAGCGTGAGCGGCATTCCGATCACGCAGCTCATGGACAAGGCGACGCTCGACGCGATCGTGACGCGCACCCGCAACGGTGGCGCCGAGATCGTGAAGCACCTCAAGACCGGATCGGCGTATTACGCGCCGTCGTCGGGCGCGGTGCAGATGGCGGAGGCGATCGTCAACGATCAGCGCCGTATCCTGCCATGCGCCGCGTGGCTCGAGGGGGAGTACGGAATGTCCGGTCTCTTCCTCGGTGTGCCCTGCAAGCTCGGGCGGAATGGCCTCGAGAAGATCATCGAGGTCGAGCTCACGGTGGACGAGCGAGCGGCGCTCGCGAAGAGTGCCGAGGCCGTTCGAGAGCCGATGTCAGCGATCAAGATGTGATCCGGGCGACGGGCGATGTTCAACTGCGGTCGCCCGTCGTCGCATTGCAGGCTTCCTTCAGATCAACCATCCGATGTGGGTGTTGAAGCTTTACCGTTCGACGATCGGCAAGAAGGTGATCATGGCGGTGACCGGCTTGATTCTGGTCGTCTTCGTGATCGGACACATGGCGGGCAACCTCCAGGTGTTAATCGGGCCGGCGAAGATGAACGGGTACGCCGCGTTCCTGAAGAGCACCGGCGAGCTGCTCTGGCTGGTGCGCATCGGTCTCCTCGTCGCCGTGCTGTTGCACATCCTGATGGCGTGGCAGCTCACGCTGATCAAGTGGAGTGCACGCCCGGTCGCATATGAAATGCGAGAGCCGCAAGTCAGCACCTTCGCCTCCCGCACCATGCGGTGGGGTGGCGTGCTGCTCCTCGTGTTCATCGTCTTCCATATTCTGCACTTTACCACGGGGACCGTGTTCCCCATGGCGAGCAGACCGGACGCGCTCTATCCCGAGTTCAGCCATACCAATGTGTACGGCAACGTGATCAGCGCCTTCCACGTGCCCTGGGTGGTTGCGTTCTACGTCGTCACGATGCTGTTCCTGATGCTCCATCTCTTTCATGGCGCCTGGAGCTCGGTGCGGACGCTCGGGCTGACCAAGCCCTCGCACCATCCATTGCATCGCCGCGTCGCGACCGTGATCGCGCTCATCGTCTGGCTCGGCTTTACGGCGGTGCCGGTCGCCGCGTTTTTTGGAGTGATTCGTTAGATGACACTCGAACTCAATGCGCGCATCCCAAGCGGGGCGCTGGCCGACAAGTGGGACAAGCACAAGTTCGACGTGAAGCTGGTGAATCCGGCGAACAAGCGGAAATTCACCGTGATCGTCGTCGGCTCGGGACTGGCGGGCGCGTCGGCCGCCGCGACGTTCAGCGAGCTGGGATACAACGTTCGCTGTTACTGCTACCAGGATTCGCCGCGGCGCGCCCACTCGATCGCGGCGCAGGGCGGCATCAACGCGGCGAAGAACTACCAGAACGACGGCGACAGCGTTCAGCGCCTGTTCTACGACACGATCAAGGGCGGTGACTTCCGATCGCGGGAAGGCAACGTTTACCGGCTGGCGCAAATCAGCGTCAATATCATCGATCAGTGTGTTGCCCAGGGCGTGCCCTTCGCGCGCGAGTACGGTGGCCTCCTCGCGAACCGCTCGTTCGGCGGCGCGCAGGTGTCGCGTACCTTTTACGCACGCGGACAGACGGGCCAGCAGCTGCTCCTCGGCGCCTATCAGGCGCTCGAGAAGGAGATCGCGAAGGGTGGGGTCACGATGTTCTCCCGCTCGGAGATGCTCGACTTGATCGTGGTAAACGGGCGGGCACGCGGGATCGTCGTGCGCGACGAGCTCACGGGAACGATCGAGCCGCATCTCGCCGACGCGGTCGTTCTCGCAACGGGCGGGTACGTCAACGTGTTCTATCTCTCCACGAACGCGAAGGGATGCAACACGACGGCCATTTGGCGCTCGCATAAGCGCGGTGCGGCGTTCGCCAATCCGTGCTATACGCAGATCCATCCGACCTGTATTCCGGTGCACGGCGACTATCAGTCGAAGCTGACGCTGATGTCGGAGTCGCTGCGCAACGACGGCCGCGTGTGGGCACCGAAGCGCAAGGAAGACGCGCCCAAGCCGCCCCACGAGATTCCCGAGCAGGATCGCGACTACTACCTCGAGCGGAAGTACCCGACCTACGGCAACCTGTGTCCGCGCGACATCGCCTCACGCGCCGCGAAGGAAGTGTGCGACGACGGACGCGGCGTCGGCCCCGGAGGCCGTGGCGTCTACCTCGACTTCGCCGACGCAATCAAGCGTCTCGGCGAGGACCAGATTCGCGAGCGCTACGGCAACCTGTTCGAGATGTACGAACGCATTACCAACGAGAATCCGTACAAGGCGCCAATGCGCATCTACCCGGCCGCGCACTACACGATGGGCGGATTGTGGGTGGACTACAACCTCATGAGCACCATTCCCGGACTGCACGTTGCCGGGGAGGCGAACTTCTCCGATC
>DATCGM010000177.1:0-5754 GCA_036508915.1 Gemmatimonadaceae bacterium | reverse complement strand
TCGTCGCCGATGAGGCGGGCCGATACGCCAGGCAGGGGTGGGCCCACCGCTCCGGCGCGACGCTCGCCATCGTACGGATTGCTCATGATCATGAGCGCCTCGCTCATGCCATAACGCTCGAGAATCGTCTGACCGAATCGGTCGCGAAAGGCGTCGTGCACGTGTGCCGGCAGCGGGGCAGACCCGCTCACGAAGAGGCGCGCCGACGCGCCGATGCGGCGAGCGAGGTCGTTCGGCACCAGTGCGGCATCGAGCAGACGCACGTACATCGTCGGCACGCCGAAAAACAGCGTCGTCCCGAACTCGGCCAGCGCAAGTGGTGTCGTGTGCTGATCGAATCGCTCGAGGAGGCGCATGCGGCATCCGCTGATGAGCCAGGAGTGCAGACCGTTCGCCAGCCCGTGCACGTGAAAGAGCGGGAGCACGGCGAGATACCGATCGGACTCCGTGATGCGCCATGCGCTGGTGAGCGTGAGCCCGTTCGCCGCGAGATTGTCGTGCGTGAGCACGGCACCCTTCGCCGCGCCCGTCGTGCCCGACGTGTAGACGATGAGCGCCGGATCGCTGCCGTCGAGCGCTGCTTCGGGGCGGGTTCCGCTTCTCGCCGCCGCGGCGGCGCTCAGCTCGTCGACGTCCCAGACCGGCGTGTCCTCGGGATACGCGACGTCCGAGCCGCGACGCGCGACCACCGCGACGGGCTGCGCGTCGCCCATGATGTGCCGCAGCTCCCGGTCGCGATACAACGCGTTCATCGGCACGAGGATCACGCCCGTTCGTGCGCAGGCCAGAAACACGTCGATGAACTCGACACAGTTCGCCAGGTGCACACAGAGCCGATCGCCGCGCGCAAGGCCACGCGCGATGAGTTCGTGCGCCATGCGACTGGCGCGTTCGTCAACCTCGCCGAAGGTGAGCGCGCGGAGCGTGCCCGCCTGATCGAGATACTCGAGTCCGACGCGGCCGGCGCGTCCGCGCAGGGAGCGATCGAAAAGCTGCGTGAGATGCATTGGCTCGCAAAGAGACCAGGACGAAAGCTAGGGAATCATCGGCTGCGTGCCCTTCACCACCGTCACCGTCAACGACGACGGGTACTGCGACGAATGGTGAATCACGTTGTGCGCGACGACGCCCTGCGTCTCGTTGTAGTTGTTGCCGCCGGTGTTGAGGTTGCGATCGAAGCGCGGGAAGTTGCTGCTCGATACTTCGATGCGGAGCCGGTGACCCGGCGCGAAGTAGCTGCTGGTGTTGAGCGGCTGCAACGTGACCTTGTACACCTTGCCGGGCTCCATCCACACGGGTGGCTTGTCGTAGCCGTCACGATAGCGCATGCGCTGGATGGACTCGTCCAGATTGTATGCCGTGCCGTCGGGATAGACGTCGAGGACTTTCACCGTGAAGTCCGTGTCCTTCGCATCGGAAGACGCATAGAGCGTCGGCGTGATCGGTCCGCTCAACTCGGTGCCTTCCTTGAAAGGCTCGCTCGTGAAGACGAGAACGTCGGGCCGGGCTTCCATCTTGCGCTGGTCCATCGAGCCCGGGGTCACCGCGTTCCCCTGGCAGCAGACGTTGCCGCCGTATGATGTGACTGGATGCATCGGATCGTACGAAAAGCGATCGGGCTTGTCCGCCGCGGGCGCTTTCATTGTGAGGACGCCGTCGCCGTTCAACGTGTTGGCGTTGCCGCCGCTGCCGAGGTAGAAGGTCATCGGCGCCGCACCCTTCGGGGGCCAGGAATCCGACGCCTGCCACTTGTTCAATCCCATCGTGTAGTAGCGAACCTTCGGAATCGTGTCGAGCGTATGGTCGTTCACGCCCTTGAGGAACCGGTCGAAGAACGAGTAGACGAGGTCCGAGTAGTTGTAGCGCGCGTCGCCCATGTCGCGCTCGCCGACGACCGTGTGCTCGGTGGCACGGGTATAGGCGCAGTGGCCCACCGGCGCGATCACAGCCCATTGCTGGTTGGCTGCCTCACCCTTTGCCGTTTTCCGGACGTGATTGTACATCGCGAGGTTTGGCCCTACCGAGACGTCGTACCACGACATGAACCAGAGGCCGGGAATGTTGATCGGCATGTTGTCGTGCCACAGCCCGCCGCGGTACCACGCAGGATCGTTCGGCGCGCGCTTGATCATCGCGCCACCGGTCGCGACTGGCATCGAGTCGGCGAAGATGCCGTGCGGACCATCGACCGCCGCGATGATGTCCTGCTCCGGCAGCTTGTAGAACGCCTTCGACCAGTCCACCGGCGGCGCGTGCTCCGCAAGGTCGAACGACTTTGATACGCGAATCAGCTCTTCCTGCGTCGCATTGCGCGGGAACATCGGGCGAATCTGGTTCTGCTCGCCGACCAGCCAGTCGATGAAGAGCATCTGCACCGCGCCGCCGCGGTACCAGTTCCCCATCTCGTAGTAGGGGCCGACCCGGCCGACACCCGCGCCGAAGCCCTGCACGTTCATCGCCGCGTAGCCGGGATTGCCGAGTGAAGCGACTGCGGGCTGCCACTCCGCGGTGGATGAACAGCCGGTCGTGCCAACCTTTCCGTTCGACCACCGCTGCGCGGTGAGGTACTTCAACTCGTCGTCGCCGTCGGAGAGCGGTGGGCCGAGGATGTCATAGTTGCCCTCAGCGAAGAAGTGCCCGCGCTCCTGCATGTCGACGTATGCATAGCCATGCTTGATCGCCGTGAGTGCGGCGGTCATGTCGCGTGGCACGCCGTTGGTGACGTCCCAGTAGTTGAAGTTGTACGGCGTGCGCACCCAGATCGCCGGATATCTGCTGGAAGTGCCTTTCGGATGGTAGATGTCGGCGGGGATGCGAATCCCGTCGCGCATCGGGATCATCACCTTGCGTTCGACGACGGCGAGCGACTGCAGCTCGTTCTCCGTCTCCCATCGTTTGGCTTTCACGCTGTCCGACATGGGCCCGCCGCGCTGCGCGAGGGCGACGTGCGTGACGCCGGCGAGAAGCGCGGCGACGAGAATGCTGCGATGGGTACGGGTTCGCATACGGTACTCTTGGTGAAGGATGGATGCGGCGAAATCTACGAGGACAGGCGAGGCCGTGTCGAGACGGGCGTGCTTCATTGCGGCCCATCGTGCCGCGCAACACCTTCTTCCTCTGGGCGGCACTACCCGGACGCGATTCGTTTTTCCTTCAGCTGCGATATGGCAATGGTCCGAGAGGGAAGTCAAGGAGACGCGACACTCCGGGTCGCCCTCGGCGAATACGACACGAGCTGGTTACAGCCCGAAAGCTCGCTCGCTCGCGCCGCCGTGTGCGTGGCCCGTGCGGCGTCCACGGGGGCGCGGCTCGTCGTGCTCCCCGAGATGTGTACCACGGGCTTCACGATGGAGCCGGAGCGCTGGGCGGAAGGGCTCGATGGGCCATCGTTCGCGCGGCTGAGCAGCCTCGCCGCGATGCATGACGTCTGGCTCATGGCGGGGATCGCGATGCGCACCGACGCCGGATACGCGAACGTTGCGGCGGTGTTCAATCCGGACGGAAGCCTCGTCGTGACGTACGCGAAGCAGCGGCTGTTCAGCGTCGACGGCGAAGACGAGCACTACGTCGCCGGAATCGTTCCGGCCGTGATCGACATCGACGGTGTGCGCGTCAGCCCATTCATCTGCTACGATCTGCGATTCCCCGAATTGTTCCGCGCGGTCGCACCAGGGTCCCACCTGTTCGTCGTGATCGCGAACTGGCCCGCTGCTCGACGCGCACACTGGGACGCGCTGCTTCCAGCCCGGGCGATCGAAAATCTCGCGTACGTGGCTGGTGTCAACCGCACGGGGATCGCGGGTGGAATTCAATACGACGGCGGATCGGCGGCCTACGATCCGTGGGGATTGCCGGCTGCTCAGCGCATGGCGGTCGCGTCGCCATCGGTCGTGGACGTATCGACGGCGCGAGTGGCGAGCATTCGGGCCCAGTATCCGTTCCTCGATGATCTCACCAGCCAGGCACCGCTGAGCGAGTCGACGTGAGCGTCTCGCTGGTTCCTACACGGCACTACCTGATCACCGACGACAGGCATACGCGCGCTCGGTCGCGGAATCCGCGCATGCCGATCCAGCCCAGTGGAGCAAAGGCCTGACTGGGTCGAGTCGAGAGCTCGAGCGTGCCGGCATTAACGTCGCTGAGCCAACGCTTCCCCAATTCCTCGAGCTCTCCGGCGCGCGGGTTGCCGGACGCGGTCGCGATGTCGTGGAGTTGTACGCGGCGCGCCGGATCGCTCCCGAACAAGAGTTCGCGCGAATCGAAGCAGAACCCGGACGATGACACGAGCATCAACTCGCTGAAGACGGCGGGCGATTCGAGCTGTTTCGTGTAGCGAATCGCCTCGCGAGATTCCGGATCGGCCACCATGGCGAGCATGGCGGCCGATCTGTAGCGCTCGCCCCGCCACCGAACTGCCGTCGCGCGAAGCCGTGTCGCTTCCTCGGCGATCTCGCGATCGCCGGCGGTTCGCGCAATCAGTGAGAGCTGGGATCGTCCGATGCCCACAATGACGAGACCGACGACGTTGTCGATCAACGTCGTACCCCGCATGACGTGACGGCCGGCGGCGATGTTCTCGCGCGCGCGCAGCGTGGCCGTGGCGATATCACCGTGAGAGAGCGCGATCAGTCCGGCGATCGCGTTCTTGTACGCCAGGTCCCTCAGGCTGGCGATGCGCATGCTCGGGATGTGCCACAGGTACTTCGCTCCGGGAAAGCCGGCGCGATACTGCCACATGAGCGGATAGTCGGGGGAGCTGGCGAATCGTCGCCAGACTGGCAGCCATGGCGACTGGGCATATCGCTCCACCGCCTTCAATCGCGCGACGTCCGGAAGGACCGAATCAGCGAGAATCGTGGCGCCCCAGCGCGGTACGTCAGCCTCGGGTTCTGTCAGGCTTCCGGAAATGGCGCGGGCGCCGGCCAGGTCCATCGCGAAGGCAGCGGGCGCCGGCTCCGCTCTCGTGCGCACGTAGCTCCGTGCGAGCAGGAGACGTCCGGCCTCCATATCAGGCGTCGAGCCCTGCGCGGGCACACCGGAGCGCCGCGCCAATGTATCGAGTTCGGTGAAGGGCATTGGACGCGTGCTATCCACCAGAAATGACGCGCGCCACTGCTCGGCCTGCGCGCGGCCGGCAACGAGCCGAGTGGTGGACACGAACACGACGATGAATACGACGAGCGCGACGTAGGCGGCTGCGAGCAGGACAATGGCAGCCACCGTGGACGCGGCCGTCACCAATGCACCTCGGCTTCGAGAACGAGAGGCGAGCACCCCGCGTCCAGACTCGTGCAGCCACGCCGAAACCAGGTCTCCGTGAAAGTGGCTGCCTTCGGATACGGATCGACGCCTGGTTGCCGTCGCCCGTCTCGCGCGCTGGTCGAGAATTGCCAGCAACAGCCCACCCGCAAGCAGTGGCAGCGCGATGAAGAGCAGCTCGGAGCCGGTGACGATCGCTGTCGATGGATTGTCTCGCGCGCGCAGCACGCCAGCCATCCACAGGGTCGGCGTCAGTGCGCCGAGCGTGACCATGGCGACGCTGACGACGGCGAAGCTGCGTCGCGTGCGCAGCAGATGCTTGCGTCGCTCCGGCGACTGCAGGGCGTAGACTCCGGATCCGTTCAGCAGGGACGACGTATCGTCGGAGCGGTCCCATGCGACGTCGAACACCACCGGCCACGGATAGCCACCGCGCGCAGCTCGGCGCGCATCACGTGCGAAGCGCGCCGTGCGCCAGATGACGATCACCGCGAG
>DATCGM010000176.1:0-19630 GCA_036508915.1 Gemmatimonadaceae bacterium | reverse complement strand
GGTGGCCCATAACACCGAAGAGGTCCCGCTTGGACGTAGCCCGCGCACCCCAGAAAAAGACCGGCCGCAACGCCATGATCGCCGGCGGCGTGCTTCTCGTCGTCGTCGTGACCATCGTGCTCGCGAGGCTGAAGCCGGCCGCGCCGACCGTCGAAGGGGCAACCCTGTACCAGGATTCCGTCCGGCGCGGCGACATGGTGCGCGACGTGCGAGGCCCCGGAAGCCTCGTACCGGAGCACATCACCTGGATTTCGGCGCGGGCGAACGCGCGTGTCGACAAGCTCGTCGCCGAGTCGGGCCAGAGCATCAAGCTCGGCGACATCCTGCTCGAGACGTCGAACCCGGACCAGCAGATCCAGGCGCTGAACGCCGAGCAGGCGCTGAGCGCTGCGCAGGCCGGGCTCGTTACGCTGACGACGCAGCTGCACACGCAGAACCTGTCGCAGGAAGGCGTCGTCGCGACGACGAACACGCAGTTCGTGCAGGCGAAGCAGGACGCGATGGCGGCCGACACGTTGCTCGCCAAGAAGCTGATCTCGCCGTTCGATTACAACAACAAGAAGGCCCTCGCCGACGAACTCACGCAACGACTGCGGATCGCGAAGGAACAGTTGGCGCTGATGCGCTCGACCGTCGATTCGCAGATCTCGGTTCAGCGGCAGCAGGTGAACCGGCTCAAGGACATCGCGAAGTTCCAGGAAGACATCCTCGCCTCGCTCGTCGTCCGCTCGCCCGACACCGGAGTGCTGCAGGACCTGACGCTCCAGCCCGGGCAGTGGGTGACCTCCGGCACCGTGCTGGCGAAGGTCGTCCAGCCCGGAAAGCTCAAGGCGCAGCTCAGAATTCCGGAAACACAGGCCAAGGACGTGCAGATCGGTCAAAAGGCCTCTGTCGACACACGCAACGGTATCATCCCCGGACATGTCTCAAGAAAGGACCCCTCCTCGGTTGCGGGCACGGTTCTCGTGGACGTCGCGCTCGACGGACCGCTCCCGGCCGGCGCAGTGCCGGACCTGAGTGTGGATGGCACGATCGTGATCGAGCAGCTGAAGAACGTGCTCTTCACCGGCCGGCCGGCGTCTGGCGCCGGCACGGGTCCGGTGGGAATCTTCAAGGTGGTGGAGAACGGCAGCGCGGCGATTCGCGTGCAGGTGCTGCTGGGACGCAGCTCGGTTAATCTGGTGGAAATCGTGCGCGGGCTGAACGTGGGTGACAAGGTGATTCTGTCGGACATGTCGCAATGGGACAACGTCGAACGCGTACGACTCAAGTAAGGAGATGATGATGGCCGCGACCGAACAGACGCTGATCCACCTGAAGGACATCAAGAAGGTCTTCTACACGGACGAGGTGGAGACGCACGCGCTCGCCGACGTGCACCTCGAGATCAAGCAGGGTGAGTACGTCGCAATCGGCGGCCCGTCGGGCTGCGGCAAGACGACGCTGCTCTCGATTCTCGGATTGCTCGACACGCCCACGGGCGGCGAGTATCTCCTCGACGGCGCTCCAGTGGCCGGACTCGACGCCGCGCAGCGCGCGCGCGTGAGGAACCGGCAGATCGGCTTCATCTTCCAGGCGTTCAACCTGATCGGCGACCTCACCGTCTACGAGAACGTCGAACTCCCGCTCACGTATCGCGGCATGAGCGCGGTGGAGCGCAAGGAACGCGTGCACGCGGCGCTCGAGCGAGTGGGCATGGCGCACCGCGTGAAGCACTACCCGGCGCAGCTCTCCGGCGGTCAGCAGCAGCGCGTGGCCGTCGCGCGCGCGGTGGCAGGCGATCCCGCCATCCTCCTTGCCGACGAGCCGACGGGTAACCTCGACTCGGTGAACGGCGAGTCGGTGATGGAGCTGCTTCGCGAACTCCATCGCAACGGCTCAACGATCTGCATGGTGACGCACGACCCGCGGTACGAACAGCACGCGGACCGTTCGATCCACTTGTTCGATGGGCGGGTGGTGGACGAGAAGGCGGGGGCGCACGCGTAGGAACGGCGATGGAAGATGGAAGATGGAAGATGGAAGATGGACGCGAGGCGGCAATAGAATCGCTTCCGGCGCAACGATTCACCGATGACGGGTGGTCCCGGTTATCGAATCCTCCGTAATGGGCAACGGAGGGTTCGATGGCCGAGTTCAAGAAGCTCAAGGTTTGGCAGGCTGCTCATGCGCTGGTGCTGGATGCGTATCGCCTTACAGCAGCGTTTCCTCGCGGAGAGCAATTCGGCCTCACTTCACAAGTCCGCCGTGCTGCCGTATCGATTGCGGCAAACATCGCCGAGAGTGCTGGACGGAATCACAGTCTCGACCAGGCCAGGTTCCTGCAGATCGCGAAGGGTTCAGCGAAGGAAGTCCGAAGTCATCTCCTGATCGCCCGCGATCTCGGCTTTCTTCCGTTCGCCGAACAACAGGCTGCCGATGCCCAGCTCAACAGCATTGAGCGAATGCTTTCGTCGCTGCTGCGTTATCATAAGGGACGCGCCTGACCCTTCCATCCTCGATCTTCCATCTTCCATCTTCCATCCTCGATCTTCGATCCTCCATCTTTCATCTTACATCTTCCATCGCAGTGATCTCTCTAAGGAACATCGAAAAAAGCTACCCCATCGCCGGCGGACAATCGTTCGTCCTCCGGCGCATCACGCTCGATATCAAACCGGGTGAGTTCGTGACAATCATGGGCCCGTCGGGCGCCGGAAAGTCGACGCTCCTCGCCGTGCTCGGCATGCTCGACGGATCGTGGACGGGCGAGTACCAGCTGCACGAGCACCTCGTCCACAAGCTCGAGACCCGGAAGCGCGTTGCGCTGCACAAGCAGTACGTCGGCTTCGTGTTCCAGCAGTACCACCTGCTCGACGACCTCACGGTCGCGGAAAACCTCGACATTCCGCTCTCCTACCGCGACATCAAGAAATCGGAGCGCCAGTCGATCGTCGCGGATACGCTCGACCGCTTCGGCATGGTCGCGAAGAAGGACCTGTATCCCAGCCAGCTCTCCGGCGGACAGCAGCAGCTGGTGGCCGTCGCGCGCTCGGTCATCCACAAGCCGTCGCTCCTCCTCGCCGACGAACCCACGGGCAACCTCCACTCGGCGCAGGGAAAGGAGATCATGGAGCTCTTCACGCGGCTCAACGCGGCCGGCACGACCATCATCCAGGTGACGCACTCCGAAGCCAATGCGGCGTACGGAAACCGGGTCATCAACCTGAAGGACGGCTGGCTCGTCTGATAGCAGGAGGGCGGCCGGCGCCGTAACCTTCATTCAATGAGTACCGCCCCGCCCAAATCCCGCCTTCTCGTGGCGGACGACGATCGCGACGTGCTCGAGGCCCTTCGCCTGCTGCTCAAGAGCGAGGGATACGACGTCGAAGTCGTCACCTCGCCCTCGGGCGTGGCCGCCGCCGTCGGTGCGCGCGATTTCGACGCGCTGCTGATGGACATGAACTACACGCGCGATACCACGGGCGGCACCGAGGGGCTCGACCTCCTCACGCGGCTCCAGCAACTCGACGCCACGCTCCCCGTCGTCGTGATGACCGCGTGGGGCAGCATCGAGGGCGCGGTCGAGGCGCTGCACCGCGGCGCGCGTGATTACATCGAGAAGCCGTTCAACAATACGCGTCTGCTCCACGTGCTGCGCACCCAAGTGGAACTCGGTCGCGCCCTGCGCCGCAGCCAGCGGCTCGAGAGCGAGAACCTCGCTCTCCGCCGCGACGGCGCGCCGCAGCTCATCGCCGAATCGGCGGTGATGCAGCCCATCCTGCGCCTCATGGAACGCATCGGACCGTCCGACGCGAACGCGCTGATCACGGGCGAGCACGGCACCGGAAAGGAAGTCGTGGCCGCGTGGCTGCATGCCGCCTCGCCGCGCGCCGCGCGCGCGATGGTCACCGTGAACCTCGGCGGACTTTCCGAAGGCGTATTCGAAAGCGAGCTCTTCGGCCACACCAAGGGTGCGTTCACCGACGCGAAGACGGATCGCGTCGGACGCTTCGAACTCGCGGACGGCGGCACGCTCTTCCTCGACGAGATCGCGAACCTCTCGATGGCACAGCAGGCGAAGCTCCTTCGCGTGCTGCAGGAAGGCGAGTTCGAACGCGTGGGTTCCTCGCGCTCGCGCCGCGTGGACGTGCGCATTCTCGCGGCGACCAACGCCGACGTGCGCGCGGAGGTCGCCGCGGGGAGGTTCCGCGAGGATCTCTTCTTCCGCCTGAACACCGTGGAGATCCACCTGCCGCCGTTGCGCGAGCGGCGCGACGACATCCCGCCGCTCGCCGGTCATTTCCTCAAGCAGTTCGCGGCGCGCTATCGCCGCCCGGTTACGGGGTTTTCACCCGACGGCATGCGCGCGCTCCTCGAGTATTCCTGGCCCGGCAACGTGCGCGAGCTCGCGCACGCGATCGAACGTGCGACGCTGCTCGCCGAGGGTGATGCGGTCACCGCGGCGGACCTGAATTTCCGCGCGGCGACCGACGCGGCGCCGAAGCTCGACGAGATGAGTCTGGAAGAGGTCGAACGTGCGCTCATCACCAAGGCGCTCGCGCGCCACGAGGGCAACGTGAGTCTCGCGGCCCAGGCGCTGGGCCTGTCGCGCAGCGCGCTGTACCGGCGCCTGCAGCGGCACGGCCTCTAGCCCGCGCCGATGTCGTCGTCGCACGAACGCCAGGTAACGATCATCGCCCTCGTCATGGTGCTGCCGGCGCTGGTCCTCGCGTTCGTGCTGCTCTGGACCGGCACCCTGCCGCCACGCACGCAATGGACGCTGACCGTCGTGATCTCGCTCGTGGTTCTCGGCGGCGTCGCATCGCTGCGCGAGCGGGTGATCCGGCCGCTGCAGACGCTCTCGAACATGATCGCCGCCATCCGTGAACAGGACTATTCGCTCCAGGCTCGCCACGCAAACGCGGATGACGCGCTCGGACTCGCGATGCTCGAGATGAACACGCTGATGACGGAACTGAAGGAGCGGCGGCTAGGCGCGCTGGAGGCCACGGCGCTCCTGCAGCGCGTGATGGCGGAGATCGACGTGGCGGTGCTCGCGTTCGACGACGCCGGCGCGCTGCGCCTCGTGAACGCGGGCGGCGAACGCCTGCTCGCCCAGCCGTCGGAGCGCCTGCTCGGTCGTCGTGCAGACGAGCTCGGGCTCGCCGGCTGTCTCGAGGGCGATGCCCCGCGCGTGATGGAGCTCGGCACCGGCGACCGGCGCGGTCGTTACGAAATGCGTCGCGGCCTGTTCAGGCAGGGCGGGCGTCCGCACCAGTTCGTCGTACTCGCCGACGTAAGCCGCGCGCTGCGCGAGGAGGAGCGCCTCGCGTGGCAGCGCCTCATTCGCGTGCTCGGACACGAGATCAACAACTCGCTGACGCCGATCAACTCGCTCGCCGAGCGCCTGAACACACTGCTGCAGCGCTCGCCGCCGGAGGGTGAGCTGCGCGAGGATCTTCAGCGCGGACTCGGCGTGATCGCGAACCGCTCGGAAGGACTCACGCGTTTTCTCGCGTCGTACACGAAGCTCGCCAAACTTCCGCCACCGACCTTTGCGAGCGTCGATGTCGCCACGTGGGTTCAGCGCGCGATGCGGCTCGAATCGCGGCTCCCGGTCGCGATCGTGCCGAGCCCGGACGTAACGCTGAAGGCGGACGGCGACCAGCTCGACCAGCTGTTGATCAACCTCGTCGCGAACGCCGTGGATGCAGCGCTCGCGACGGACGGGGGTGTGCGCGTGAACTGGACGACGCGCGGGGATTCGTTCGAGTTGACGGTGCAGGATGACGGACGAGGGCTGCCGGATTCCGCGAATCTGTTCGTGCCGTTCTTCACGACCAAGCAAGGGGGAACCGGCATCGGGCTCGTGCTGTCGCGGCAGATAGCGGAGGCGCACTCGGGGACGCTGGTGCTCGCAAATCGGGTGGGTGCGCGCGGCTGCGAGGCCCGCCTCACCCTGCCGATGCAGGGGTGACGCAAGCGGAGAGGCTCGAAGAAATCAGAATCGAAGGGAGAGGCAGCTCAGCCCGCCGTCCATCTTCTGAAACTCGGACATGTCGAGCACGATCAAGCCGTAGCCGAGCTGTTCGAGCGTATGCTGCATTCCCGGGAAACCCGCGGCCATCAGCACGTGATCGTTCACGCGGACGCAGTTTGCCGCGTACTTCTCGCCCGGAGTGACGCGCACGAGCTCGCGGTTCTTCAGCGCGGGATGGTCGATGAGCGAATCGATGACAACGATCCGCTCGTCACCGAGTGATGCGATTCCGCTCTTCAGGTGCAGGATGCCCGGAATTGCCCTGATGTCGATGCACGAGGAGCTGTAGCCCGCCCTGGTCAGGAACGCCGCCAGCTGTGCGGCGCCGTCCCAGTTCGTGCGCTGCGAAACACCGATGAGAAAGTGTTCGTCCGCTTCGCAGATGTCGCCGCCGTCGAGGGTGCCCGGCGGCTCGATCGCGTCCGGCGTGATCGCGAGTGCCGCGAATGCCGCGAGTGCCGCACGAATCGCCGTCACCTCGCCGGCCCGGCTCGGTGCACCGGGCCGTGCGAGCACGTTGCAGCGAGGGGAAAGAATCGCGGTGTCCTCGACAAACGTCGCGTCCGGATGCGCGGGGTCTTCGGGCAGGCGCACGAGTTCCAGGCCGCATCGCTCCAGCGCCTCGCAATACCGCGCGTGCTCCTCGAGCGCGAGCGCGAAGTCGGGCGCGCCGAGCGCCACCGACGTGAGACCATCGGCGAAGTTGGAACTCGGAGGACGGACGATCGCGTGCGTAAAGCGGAACGACATCAGAGATTCGGGATTTCTTTCTTCACGACATCGGTGCGGTACAGCTTGAACCCGCGCGCGACATAGTGCTCGAACGCCTTCGGATGGTCGAGGCTGCAGGTATCGAGGATGACGCGCTTCGCGCCCGCGGCCCAGGCCGTTTCCGCGGCGGCCGTGAGCATGTGCGCCCCAAGTCCTTTTCCGATGTACGATCCGATCAGGCCGAAGTACTTGATCTCGACGTCGCTGTTCTTGTGGCGCTTGAGCTCAAAGTATCCCGCGGGTATCCCGTCCACGGCCAGGACATACGTGTCGACGTCGGGCTGCGCGAGGTACTCGCGCCACTTCGGAAGGGACCAGCTCAGTCGATCGGTCCAGTGGTAATCCGCGCCGACCGCCGCATAGAAGAACCGGTTGAGCTCCGGCATCGGATGCGGCACGCGCGCCACCGTCACCCCCGGGATCGACGCGCGCTTCGGGCGCAGGTCGCCCGGCGCGGTCATCTCGAGGAACTTGATTGTGACGTCGGTCAGCGGCATCCGGAGCGGGGGTTCAGTTGTACGGTTGGTGACACAACGGTTAAGGTGTCATGTGTGACCGCGGGACGCGAGCACTTCAACGCACACACCGCCAACGACAACAGGCCCTCATGACCGAACGGCTCTACTACACGGACGCCAGGCTCACCGAATTCACCGCGCGGGTGGTGGAGGTCGCCGGCGACCGTGTGTACCTCGACCGCACCGCGTTCTACCCCACCTCGGGCGGACAGCTCTTCGACGTCGGCGCGCTCGGCGACGCGCGCGTGGTGGACGTGGTGGACGAGAAGGAACGGATCGCGCACGTCCTCGAGAAACCGGCGCGCTTTTCGCCCAATGACGAACTCAAGGCGCGCGTCGACTGGACGCGACGATTCGACCACATGCAGCAGCACACCGGCCAGCACCTGCTTTCAGCCGTGTTCGAGGAACTCTTCGGGCACAAGACGGTGAGCGTGCACTTCGGCGACGAATCCTCCACGCTCGATCTCGACGTCGCCTCGCTCCCGAAAGATCGCGCACTGAAAGCCGAACGGCGCGCGAATGAGATTGTGTTCGAGAATCGCCCCGTGACGGTGACGTTCGAGGATGCCGCGTCCGCCGCCGGCCTGCGGAAGGCCACCGATCGCACGGGGGAGATCCGGGTCGTCGAGATCGAGGGAATCGACCGGAGCGCATGCGGCGGCACGCACGTGCGCGGCACCGGAGAGATCGGTCCGGTGGTCGTCCGGCGCATCGAGAAGTCCAAGCAGTCGACGCGCGTCGAGTTCCTGTGCGGCTGGCGTGCGCTCGCCCGGGCACGCGCGGACTTCGATGCGCTCTCGACCATCGCGGCTTCGTTGACGGCGTCGATCGACGAAGTGCCCGCACTCGTGTCGGCGCAGGCTGCGCACTTGAAGGAAGCGGAGACGGACGCGAAAAAGCGCGGAGAGGAGCTCGCGAAGTACCAGGCGCGCGAGCGCCACGACGCCGCCGTCCCCGACTCGACCGGAGTGCGCCGCATCGTTGAGACCGCGCCGTCGATGGACCCCCTGCGCGCGATGGCGCAGGCAATCTCGGCGTTTCCGAAGACGATATACGTGGGGACCGTCGCGTCGCCGCCGGGAATCGTGTTCGCGGCGTCTGCGGATTCGGGCGTCAACGCCGGTGAGCTGCTGAAATCTGCGCTCAGCGCGAACGGCGGACGCGGAGGCGGATCGCCGCGGGTCGCACAGGGAACCGTTCCGGACGCCGCTGCGCTTCAGCGGGTGTTGAGCGCGCTCGGCGGGTAGCGATCTTCAGCCCTTGCACTGCGAAAGCACGTGCCGCGGCGCTGGGGAATACGGGAACAAGGCGCGCGCGATGAGGGCGTGCGCGTGCGCCTTCGCGCACTGCCCGCGTGCCAGAAAATAATCGGCGGCCCGCATCTGGATGCGATAGGATCCGGGCTCCTTCGAGAGCGCCGACTCGATCGACGCCGACGTTCCCACCTCATACAATCGCATCGCCTGGATCCGCCGTTCGCTGAACACGCAGGCGACGAATGTGAACGCCGCGAACGAGACGCCGAGCAGAAGCCTCCGTGCCGCCGATGGTGAAACGGCACGGCGCTCAGCTCCCACCGTGAGCAACGCGCCGGCCGCGGCCCACACGACGATGGATGGCGTGGGAAGAAGCAGCACGGCGTCGAACCCGCCCGCGATCGTGGCGATGAGCACGACGCCCCCACCGGTGATCGCCGCGAGCCGTTCATCGGCCGAGCGTGCGGAATCGTATCTCGTCTGGAGCGCGCCGCCCAACAGCAATGCGACGAACGCCACGAGCGCGAGGAACGCCGCCACGCCGCGCTCCGAGAGCGCCCCAACCCAGTCGCTGCTCGGCCACGGGTTCGCGGCCATCCCCGTGGTCTCCGACAGCGACGGATCGGTCGACGGCGCAAAAGCCGGATAGATCACGGGCCAGTTCCCTGGGCCCACACCCAGCAGCGGATGCGCCGCCGCCATTTTCGCCGAGTTCGCGTACTGCGCGAGACGGCCGCGTCCGCTTCCCTCGCGGAAATCGACGACGCCCTTCACCGAGTCGAGATACGGATTGTCGCTGCGCCAGTCGAGCGAGTTGGGGAGGGCGAGCGCGAGCACCACTCCGACAGCCACCGCTGCCAGCGCGAGCGTCATCCGGCGTCGCACGCCGGTGTTCTCGAAGAGCGCCGGGCCTCGCACGGCGACCAGGCCCGCGAGCACCGCGCTCACCGCCAACGCGAGCCAAGCCGCCCGGGTGCGCGAGAGGACGAGCGCCGCCGTGCACGCCGCGAGCGACACCGTCCAGAGGATCGCGCCGCTCTTTCCCCGCGCGCTGGCGATGCACCAGAGAATCAACGGCACGCCCGCCGCCGTGAGGTGCGCCATGAAGTTCCTGTTTCCAAACGTCCCTCCCGGCGCGCGATTCAGCGCGGCGAACTCCATTTTCATGCCGTACGCCTGGGCGAGCGCGGTGATCGCCCCGATCACGACGGCGAGGGCGAGCACCCGCGCGAGCCCCCGGGCGAATCCCTCCGATGCGGCGGCACGGGCCGACCAGAAGATCGCGGCCCCGCTCACGGAGACGGTGAGCGCGCGATACGCGAGCCAGTGATTGGTCGCGAAGACCGCGGAAATCGCCGAGAGCGAGAGCCAGGCGACCAGGGCGAGGTCCGCGCGGCTGAGCGACAGCCGGCGCGTGGACGCCAGTGCCGCGATGCCGGCAACCAGCGCGGCGGCATGAAGCGCGAGTTCCTTCGGCGCGAAGAACCGGTCGAGGTCGAACGAACGGTATGGGAGCACCGCCAGCACGCACGCGAGCGCCCCCGCGCCGACCGCGAGCAGCATCGTTACTCCGGCCAGGGGAGCGTTTGGCTTCCTTGCTGCGTACATTTAGGTGACCGGAACCGTACTGGGTTTTTATTTGTGGAGGGTGAATGACAGTTTACGACGACAAGAAGATCCAGAACCTGGTGAAGAAGCTCACCAAGAACCCCAAGCCGAAAGCCGAGCCGGGCAAGACGTACGACAAAACCGCGCCTCAGCGCGGCGGCGACGACCAGGAAGTGGAGCGCGAGAAGTTCTTCAAGGAGATGAAGCGGCGCGAGTTCTGAGCCTGACGCGCGTCGAGCGCGCTAGGCCTTCGCGGGAGCCGGTGTCTCGTCGAGCGTCAGCATCCGCCGCAGCACTTTCCCGATAAGCGACTTGGGAAGCTCGGTACGGAAGACGACCTTCGCAGGGACTTTATAGAACGCGAGGTGCTTCTTGCAATACTCGCGGATCTCGGCCTCGGTGGCGGTCACGCCCGGCTTCATCACCACGAACGCCACCGCGATCTCGCCGTGCGCCGGATCAGGGAAGCCGCGCACGCCGACCTCCAGCACACCCGGATACGCCGCGATCGCCTCTTCGAGTTCACGCGGCCACACCTGCATGCCGTTCGCCTTGATGAGGTCCTTCTTTCGGTCCACGAGAAAGACGTACCCTTCCTCGTCCATGGTTGCGAGATCGCCGGTGCGCAGCCACACGACGCCGTCCGCATCGGTGAAGATCATCTCGGTGCTCGCCGTCGGATTGCGCCAGTAGCCCTTCATGATCTGCGGCCCGCGCAACAGCATCTCACCTTCACCTTTTCCCTCTATCACTTTTAACGGATCGTCGGCATCGACGATCCGCACGAAAATGTCGGTCACCGGCATTCCGATCGAGCCGATCTTCGATTCTCCTTTCACGGGATTCACGCACGCTGCAATCAGCGATTCCGTGAGGCCGTATCCCTCGATGATCTTCGCGCCGGTGACTTCCTCGAATCCCTTCTTCGTCTCGGCCAGCAGCGGCGCAGCACCGCTCGCGCACACTTTCAGCGATTCGAAACTCACCTTGCCGCTCTTCACGCGCCTGTGGTTGAGCAGTCCGTTGAAGAGCGTCGGCACGCCGGCGAACGCCGTCGGCTTCACCTTCGCGATGCTGCTCACGATGTCGTCGAGATCGCGCGGGTTCGGGATCAGCGAGATCGGGTTGTGCCCGATGAAGCAGATCGACTGCACCGCGCACGCGCCGTACGAGTGAAAGAGCGGGAGCGGCATCATGTACACGCTCTGCCACGGCACGATGGCTTCGCCGAGCCAGGCCTGGAGCTGGAGTCCGGTCATCACCAGTGCCTGGTGCTCGCCCATCACGCATTTGGGCGTCCCGGTGGTCCCGCCGCTCATCAGCAGGATCGCGATGTCCTCGGGTGCGGGCGGTGCTTCCACTGACTTCTTGCCGTCGAACCGCCGGAGCAGTTCCGCCATGCCAAGGTCGCCATCGCGATGTGACACACGGTATCCGTCCTTCTTCTCCGTAAAGAGCGTGAAAAGGAGGCTGAGGAGCGGCGGGAACCATTCCTTGATGTTCGTCGTCACGATCCGCTTCACCGGCGTCTGCGACTGCACCTTCTTCAGTCGCTCGTAGAACGAGCTGAGCGTCACCACGACGCTCGCATCGATCGTCGTGAGCGGGCCGGCGAGCTCATCCTCGGTATAGATCGGATTCAGCGGTGCGAAGATCCCGCCCAGCTTCCACGTGGCGAACTCCACGATGAAATACTGCGGGCAGTTCGGCAGCATCGCCGCCACGCGATCGCCGCGCTTGACGCCGAGCGACGCCAGCGTCGCGGCGAACGCGTCGGATGTGCGCTCGAACTCCGCGAGCGTGAACGGACGCCCCTTGAAGAGAAAGGCCGGATGCTGCGGGCGCTCGCGCACGCCTTCGTTCACGTAATCGAGCAGCGTTCGGTGCGGATACGGCTCGAGCGACGCAGGCACGCCCGGGTCGTAATGCGCCAGCCACGGATACGTCGGGGGATGACCAGCCGGCGGGCCGGTCATCGGTGCGCGTCGAGAGCGTTCGCGATACCTTCCACGATCTGTCCCTCCTCGTTCATGCCCGCTTCACACAGCCTTCCAGGTCCAACGCCGAATATGCACCCGCTTCGCCCGCGCCACACGCTGCTTTGCCTCTGCCTCGTTCCGGCGATCCTTGCCGGACAGGGCTCTTTCGCCATTCCGACGGACCAGCCGTCGGTGAAACGCGCGCTCGACGACATCAAGTCGTCGAATTCGTGGATGCTCGACCAACAGCTCTCCATCTGCGAGATCCCCGCGCCCGATTTCAAGGAGCAGGCGCGCGCCGCCGAGTTCAAGAAGCGCCTCATCGCGCTCGGCTATCCGAACACACGAATCGATACTGCTGGGAATGTAATCGCCGAGCGTGCAGGCACCGGAAACGGGCCGACCGTCATGCTCGCCGGTCACCTCGACACCGTGTTTCCCGAAGGAACCGATGTGAAGGTGAAGCGCGACGGCAACAAGTTCGCGGCGCCGGGAATCGGCGATGACTGTCGCGGCCTTGCCGTCGTGCTCGCCGTGGCCAAGGCGCTCAACGAGGGACAGATCCAGACGAACGGGAAGGTGATTCTCGTCGGCAACGTCGGCGAGGAGGGCGAAGGAAACCTTCGCGGCGTGCGAGAGCTCCTCACATCCGGGTACAAGGGAAAGATCGACTACTTCATTTCCGTGGACGGGCTCGGGCTGCACGTCGTCGATCGCGCGGTGGGGAGCAAGCGCTACGACGTCAAGTTCAAGGGCCCGGGCGGGCACAGTTACGGCGCGTTCGGCATGCCGAGCGCGATCCATGCGATGGGGCGCGCGATCGCGCTGATCTCGGACGTTCAGGTCCCGGCGAGTCCGAAGACGACGTATACGGTTGGCATCGTGAAGGGTGGGACGTCCGTCAACTCGATCGCCGGCGACGCGTCCATGGAAGTGGACATGCGGTCAGAGTCGCTTGCGAATCTCGACTCCGCGGAAGCCCGAATCCGGAGGGCCATCGACGCCGGTGTGGCCGCCGAGAACAAGCGGTGGCCGAACTCGCCGGCGAAGATCGCGGTGAAGTTCGACACGATCGGCATCCGGCCGATCGGGGCGAAGCTGCAGACCGACGATTCACCCATCGTGCGCACCGCGCTCGAAGCGTCGAAGGCACTCGGCGCCGAACAGACACCGACGGGCGCGTCGAGCACCGACTCCAATCTCCCGATGAGCCTGGGCATTCCGGCGATCACGATCGGAGGCGGCGGCAAGGGATCAGGCGCCCACTCGCTCACCGAGACGTTCGAAGAGACGCCTGACGGGTATAAAGGACCGCAGTGGGCATTGCTGATCGTGACGGCGCTTGCCGGAACCCGCGCGTCCGTCACGCCGTAGGGCTGTCAACAAATCAAACTCAGGAGTCTCCCAGACCGTGCACTCTCCCCGGATTTCTTTCTACGCCGCCGTCGCTTTTCTCACGATTGCGATGCCGGCGATTGCCCAGCAGACGCCGGCTCCCGCCGCCCCGAAGTTCGACCGCACGGGCGTGCGCGACACTTCGATCTTCGCACCGCTCGTGTTTCCGACGCCGTCGGCGACGCGCGCCGCCAGCGGAGCGCCGGGCGCGCGCTACTGGCAGAACCGCGCCGACTACGACTTGAAGGCGACGCTCGACACCGCCGCGAAGTCGGTCTCGGGCGAGATGGTGTTCCGCTACACGAACAACTCGCCCGATACGCTGACCTACATCTGGATGCAGCTCGAGCAGAACGCGTTCCGGAAGAATTCACTGAGCTCGCAGCTGTACTCGCAGGGATCGCGCTGGAACCCCGGGCAGTTCGAGGGCGGCGACAAGCTCACGCGCGTGGAGCAGGTGCTCGCCGGTGGCGGCGGCACGAAGAAGCGCGTGCCGATCACGATTCGTGAAGGCGAGACGATGATGAAGGTGCCGCTCGCCGAGCCGCTCGCGCCGGGCAGGACCGCGACGCTCGAGATGGCGTGGAACTTCCTGGTGCCCGAGCACGGCGCCGATCGGATGGGGCGCGACAAGTCGCTGTACGAAATTGCGCAGTGGTATCCTCGCGCGGCGGTGTACGACGACCTGCGCGGCTGGAACAACGACCCCTACATCGGTCAGGGCGAATTCTATCTCGACTACGGCGACTACACGGTCGCGGTGACGGTGCCCGTCGGCTATATCGTCGCGGGTACGGGTCTGCTCGAGAATCCGAAGGACGTGCTTACTCCAACGCAGGTCTCACGGCTCGATGAAGCGCTGAAGAGCGACAAGGTCGTGCGCGTGATCACGGCCGACGAGCTCAAGAGCGGCGCCGCGCGTCCGGCGAAGAGCGGGATGCTCACCTGGAAATTCCGCGCGAAGAACGTGCGCGATGCGGTGTGGGCCGCGTCTCCCGAGTATCAGTGGGACGCGACGAGCTACAAGGGCGCATACGCGTTCGGCTATTATCGGCCGAGTGCCGCGGATTTGTGGACGGAATCGGCGGACATGGCGAAGATGTCGATCCAGGAGTATTCGGAGCGCTGGTTCCAATACCCGTGGCCACAGATTTCGGTGGTCGAGGGGCCCGTGAGCGGGATGGAGTACCCGATGCTCGCGATGGAGGACCACAGCCAGAGCAAGCAGGGGTTGTACAGCGTAATCACGCACGAGATCGGGCATAACTGGTTCCCGATGATCGTGGGCTCGAACGAGCGCGTGTACATGTGGCAGGACGAGGGATTCAACACGTTCGTCAACACGTTCTCGGAGTCGCGGCGCTTCCCGAAGGACGGCGACCAGATGCAGCGCGCGGCGAGCGAGCGCGGCCAGGTCGAGCTGGGCATGAAAGCCGATCAGGACGGACCGGTCATGACGCCGCCCGATCGCATCGCGGAGCTGTTGCTCGGTATCGCGGCGTACGTGAAGCCGTCGGTGGGACTGCAGCTGCTGCGGCAGGAGATCCTCGGCCCCGACGCGTTCGACGACGCGTTCCGCACCTACGTCGCGCGCTGGGCGTTCAAGCATCCGACACCCGCGGATTTCTTCCGGACGATGGAGGATGCGTCGGGGCACCGGCTCGACTGGTTCTGGCGCGAGTGGTTCGTGGAGAACGAACATTTCGACCAGGCGATCGACGGCGTGCGCACCTTCAGCTCTGGCGACACCAACCAGGTGGCCGTGGCGTACGGCAATCGCGCGCGCGGCGTGCTGCCGATTCGCGCGCGATTCACGATGAGCGACGGCTCGACGGAGGATTTCAACTATCCGGCGGAAGTGTGGAGCACGAACACCATTCGCTACATCCGGCGGTACTCGTTCGTGGGGAAGAAGGTCGTGAAGATCGAGCTCGATCCGGATCACCGGCTGGTGGATATCGATCGCAGCAACAACAGCTGGACGGCCGTGACGCCGTGACGACGAAGAAGCCGCGCTCCGATGGTGCGCGGCTTCTTCGTGTTGCGGGCGTGGTCTAGAAGTGGCTGAACAGTCCTATCAGAATGATGATGGGAATCGGAATGCCAAGAAATAGCAGTAGGATCGATCGCATATGAGTCTCCTGTTTATGATATCGCTGCGCAGGGCAGCGGCTTGCGGATGACATTCATTCGGCTGATCACGCGACGTGCGCGAATTCGCGGTGCCGGCCGCCGAAGATTGCGGCGATGCTCGCGGAGAACGCGCCCAGTAGCAGAGCGACGAACAGCCAATAGAGCGCGTGTGCAGCCGCTTTGCGTGCGGTGTCCAGCGCCTGCTGCGCCTGCGCAAACACATCCGTCACGCGTTGCTCGGCCGCCGACGGAGTGAGTCCGGTTCTCGCCGCGACGCTCAAGACGATGTAACTCTTGTCCGCCGCTGCCAGTTCACGCTGGCGAAGCGCGTGCATGAAGATCATGCCGGTCTCGGAGCGCACTGCCGCGTCGGCGGGCACGACGTTCGGTTCGGCGCGATACAGTTCGTCGATGAAATAGCGGTCTGCGCCCTCACCGGTTTGTTCCGCGCGCGAGGCCGTCGCACCCCGGGCTTCGTTGCCGACCATCACGCTTGCAGCGGAGGTGAGAAACGCCGCGGTGAGCACCAACGCGACGGCCCATGAGAGGAACCCGTGCGCGGTGTCCCGAAAGTAGACCTCGTCCGAATGCACGTTCACCCATTTCGTCCGCAAGCGTCCGGCCATGTAGCCGCCGAGCGCGGACGCGACGATCTCCACGCCCGTAATCCAGAGAACCGCGCCGAGGCCGACTGCGGATGGAGTCAACCCGGACGTTTGCCACGGAGAGAGCGACGAAAGTCCGGCTCCCGCACCGAGTGCGAGAAGGATCAAGCCGAGCGCTGCCGCAGCGAATGCTCCGGCGGCCACCGCCGGCCACGAGACCGCGGTATGCGATCCCTCGATCTTTCCAGCGAATTCACCCTCTCGCGCATCGGTGATGCGCACAGGTTCTAGAATGATTGCCGCCATCGTTGCCCGCCTGGATGAGGTGGTCCTTCGAGGAAGGCTAAGCTATCGACGCGGCGAGCGTTATCGCACGAACGATCTACTTACCGTGGCGGAAGCCCGGCTACCGGCTGTTGCGCCAACCGTGCCAGACCCTGCCAATTGGTTCAGGCGGATTCGACGCCCGTCTCTCAACAGGAGTATTCAGTGAATCGCCGTGACTTCATGCGAATTGCCGTCAGCACGGGCACAGCGCTGACGATCGCGCCGTCGGCTCTTCGCGCAGTCGAGACGCCCGTGAAGATGACCGTTTATAAATCGCCGTCGTGCGGGTGCTGCAAAGAGTGGGTGAAGTACATGGAAGGTCAGGGCTTCTCGGCCGCCGTCGTCGACATGAACGATCTATCGGACATCAAGCGGTCGTCCGGTGTGCCGATAAAACTCGAATCGTGCCACACCGCGCTCGTCGACGCGTACGTCATCGAGGGACACGTGCCGGCGGATCTCGTGAAGAAGATCCTCGCAGAACGGCCGAAGATCACCGGGCTGGCGGTGCCGGGAATGCCGGTGGACGCGCCGGGGATGGGAAATGGCAAGACGCCGTACGACGTGATCGCGTGGGACAAGGCGGGCAAGACGAGCGTCTTCGCGAAGCGGTAGCGCGCCGACTTATTTCCCGATGCCGACAGCCCGCCTCGTCGCTCGACGACTGCAGCCAGAACTTCTCGCGCTCACGATTCTCGCGCTGATCACGCGGTTCTGGGGACTTCTTTCCCCTCGCGCGGTGGTGTGGGACGAAATGCACTACGAACGATTCGCCGGAGCGTACTTCACCGGCACCTACTACCTCGACGTGCACCCACCACTCGGCAAACTCATCTTTGCCGGAGCGGCCAAATTGCTCGGAATCTCAGGTGCAGTGCTCGCCAACGGTCAGCCGGCGCCGTTGCTACGCGTGGTTCCCGCGCTCGCGGGCTCACTGCTCATTCCGCTCGTTTACCTGCTGCTGCGCGAGCTCGGCAGCGGCCGGCGCACGGCAACGTTCGGCGCGCTGCTGCTGCTCGTCGACAACGCGCTGCTCGTGGAATCGCGATTCATCCTGCCGGACGTCATTCTGCTCTTCTTCGGAATGCTCGCCGTTCTGGCGTACGCGTTCGCGCGCCGCGCGACGGGCGCGGCGCGCGGGATGTGGCTCGCAGGCGCAGCGGCGGCGGCGGGAATCGCGGTGAGCATCAAGTGGACCGGGCTCTCGGCGCTTGGATTGATCGGGCTCGCATGGGCACTCGAGTTCTTTCGGGATCGACGTGGTGACTGGCGCGCGTTGGCGAGAGAGACAGCGCTCCTCTCCGTCATTCCCGTCGCGATCTATCTGGGTGCATTCTGGGCGCATTTCACGCTGCTGCCGAATGGCAGGGCGGGCGAACTGAAAATGTCGAACTCAACGCGGGCGATACTGAGAGGTTCATCCGTGGGTGAGCCGGCATCGGCCACGTCTTTCGCGAGTTCGTTCATCGAACTGAACCGCGAGATGGAAACGATCAACGAAGGATGGGCGACAGAAGAACATCCCTCGGCATCGAAATGGTATACCTGGCCGATCGCGAAGCATTCGATCGGTTATTGGAACCAGATCGACGCCGAGGCCGGTACGGAGCGCTGGATCATTCTCTTCGCGAATCCGTTCGTGTGGTGGGGCGTCATGTTCGGGGCGATCGCCGTCGTCGTGGCGCTGATGCGCGGGGCGAAGGCACTCGCGCCCCGGCGAGCGGTGCTGGCGGCGCTGGGCGCCGGATACCTGCTCAACTTCGCGCCGTTCGCGTTCATTCACCGGCCGATGTTCGTATATCACTACTTTTTTGCGCTGGTCTATAGCGTACTCTTCACCGCTGTCGGAATCGGCGCGCTCGCCGGCTGGGACGGGGATGATGGATCGTTCTGGCGGTTCCCGAGCGCGAGTTCGCGGCGCGTCTTCGTTGGAGTGGCCGGCGCCACGACCGTCCTGTTCCTGTATCTCATTCCGATCTCATACGGATGGGAGATCTCGGCGGCGGGGATGCTGCACCGCCGGTGGATTCTCGAGCGGCACATCGGCGTCTCGCCTGACTCCTGAGGTAAAACTGGGGCGGGTGGACTCGAACCACCAACCGTCGCATTAACAGTGCGATGCTCTGCCAATTGAGCTACACCCCATCGACGCGAATCCCGGCCCCACGTGCTGGGTCGGGATTCGTCTATCAATTATAACCGGTCGGTCGGCTCCGTGCCTTGAGCCCCAAGGCGCATGGCGCGCCCCACCACCCCACGATAGGTTCCCGAGGTCCCTCATGGTGGCGGCGAGAATGGGCGTGGTGCGACCGATGAAAAGCTCCCTTTTGTGCGCGCTGGCGCTCGCCTTGACCTCCACCGCCTGCGGTGAGCGTCCCGTCACCAAGAAGGGCGACATCACTCCCGCCGACGTCATCGCCGGAGCCGCCCAGAGCCTCGATCACTTCGAGAGCGGAGAAGGGAAATTCGCCGTCGATTTCCCACCCCCGTGGAAGGGCAATTACACCGGCGTGGCGCACGCGGACACCACGAATGGATCGCGCTTCATCCTCGATTTCCGGTTCAAGCCGGATCCCTCGTGGAAAGTCGATCCGCGCACGCTTCTCGCGATCCGGATCTTCACGCCCGATGCGTGGGCGAAGGCGTCCGCACGTCCGGGCCCCGCAATCGGAGTGAAGCTCAAGGAACGCGGCAACGACGTGTTCGTGCTCTCGATCGCCGGCGGAAATCCGTACAAGACCGGAACGCCGGCGGCCGAGCTTTTCGACAAGATGGTGCTCGCGGTGATGCAGCCCAGCGACGGCGTTCCGCTGCGCCTGACGCCGCGCTGATTTCGCCGGGCGCGCCACGCAAGCTTCGCCAGGTTCGCTTATGCTTCCCGATCTCTCGCGCGACGAAATCAGCAGGTACGCCCGGCACCTGATCATCCCGGATGTCGGCATCGACGGACAGAAGCGCCTCAAGGCCGCGCGCGTCCTGCTCGTCGGCGCGGGCGGACTCGGATCGCCGCTCG
>DATCGM010000175.1:0-41088 GCA_036508915.1 Gemmatimonadaceae bacterium | reverse complement strand
GCGATCGCCGAGCGGGTGCCGCCCTGACACTGCACGATTACCGGCCAGCCGCGCGGAATTTCGGCCAGACGCTGCGTGAGATGACCCACCGGAATGTGCAGCGCGCCGGGCAGGTGGCCGTGCGCCCATTCCGACGCGCTCCGCACGTCGACGACGGTCACCTCGCCGCTCATCACGCGCGCGGCGATCGCCGCCGGTGATGTCTGCGCGACCCGCTCGACCGCGCCGCCGGTGTCCGACCAGGCAGCGAGCGCCTCGGCCGGAAACCATCCGGCCACGCGATCGAGCCCGATTTTCGCCATCTCGCCAGCACCGCGCGCCGCGTCGCCCTGCGTCGCAGCGATCAGGTACGCGTCGCGGTCGTAGGGCAGGAGCCAGCCGGCCCACGTCGAGAACGACTTGCCTAGCGGAATGTTGAGCGTGCCGGGCGCATGTCCACCGGCGAACGACTCGGCGGATCGCGTGTCGACCACGACGCCGCGCTCCGCCAGCACCGAGCGCAGGCGGCGCGCCTCGAGACGCTCCGGCTGCGGCCACTCGCGGAGGAGCGGCGGGCCGTCGCGATTGATGCGCTTCATTTCCGCGAAGTACGCGGGCGGCTCAGGCTGTCCGGCGAGCACCTCGCGCACGAACGCATCCTCGTCGAGCGTCGTCAGGCCCCAATTGGCGACGCGCTCGTATCCGATGGTGGACTGCGGCAGCGCACCGAGTGCCTTGCCGCACGCAGAGCCGGCGCCGTGACCGGGCCAGAGTTGGACGAAGTCGGGGAGGTCGCGGACGCGCGTCAGCGAGTGGAAGAGTGTGTGCGCGGATGCTTCCATGGTGTTGGCGACCTTCGCCGCGCGCTCGAGCAGGTCGGGGCGGCCGACGTCGCCGACGAACACGCAGTCTCCCGACAGGAGGCCGACCGGCCAGTCGGAGGTTGCGAGATCCGTCACGAGGAATGCGAGATGTTCCGGCGTGTGGCCGGGCGTGTGCAGCACGTCGAAGCGAACGCGGCCCACGTGGAACGCGTCGCCGTCGTGGAGGAGCGTGGCGCCGTCGCTCGCGGCGAATCCGTACTGCCAGTCGCGCCCGCCTTCCGCGGAGAGGAGCAGCGTCGCGCTGGTGCGCCTGGCGAGCTCGCGGCTTCCCGATACGAAATCGGCGTGGATGTGCGTTTCGGTCACGTGCGTGATGCGGAGCCGCTCCACCGCCGCCACGGACAGATACTGCGTGATGTCACGGTTCGCGTCGATGACGACGGCTTCGCCGCTCCCGTCGCAGCCGATCAGGTAGCTCGCCTGCGCGAGGCCTTCGTCGTAGAAACGCCTGAGGAACATCGGTCGATCTCTCCTGGGCGATTACAGCTTTGCGTGGTTTTGCAGGAGCATCAGCACCGCGATCACGAGCAGCAGCGCGGCGAAGCCTTTTTTCAGCGTACGCTGTGGCACGAACCGGGCGAGCGACGTGCCGGCGAGGATTCCCGCGATCGCAACCGCACTGAAGGTACACACGAATAACCACGGAATCGCGCGAACGTCGCGCTGTCCGGCGTATCCCGCTACGCAGTTCATCGCGATGACCAGCAACGATGTGCCCACCGCCTCGCGCATCGGCACCTGTCCGAACACGACGAGCGCGGGAACGATGAGGAACCCGCCGCCGATGCCGATCACGCCCGTGAGCGCTCCGACCGAAAGCGCGACGAGATACAGCGCGCGAGACGGCACGTTCGGGACGCGGACATCCGCCGAGTCGCGCCCCGCGGAGCGCAGCATCATCATGGCGGCCGCAGCCATGACGACGCCGAGAATCAGGAGCTGCGCGCGTCCATCGAGCAGCCCGGACGCGCGTGCGCCGCCGAACGCGCCCGCCATGGCGATCAAACCGAAAAGGAGCGCGCTCGAGAGCCGCACGTTTCCGGCGCGCCAATGCCCGATTGCGCCCACGAGACTCGTGGCGCCCACGACGGGAAAGCTCATCGCGATCGCGAGCTTGGGATCGAAGCCGAGCACGTACACGAAGACGGGCACGGTGAGAATCGATCCGCCGCCGCCGAACAGGCCCAGCGTGAGTCCGATGACGAGTGCGAGGGCCAGTCCGACCATGATCATGTCAGAGGTCCAGCAGGGGATACCATCGGCGCGGCGCCTTCCGTTCGACGATGAGTTCGGCGGCGGCCGCGATGCGAAGCAGCATGCGCTCACCCCACGGCCGGCCGATCGCCTGCAGTCCGATGGGGAGTCCGCCCGAGTCGTAGCCGGCAGGGAAGCTGATTGCCGGATGTCCGGTGAAGTTCGACGGAAAGGCGAACCGCATGATCTCGGTGGTGGTCGAGAGATCCGACTCGCCATACGGCTGCGCGGCGGGGTTGATGCGCGGCGCCACGACTCCCGTGGCCGGCGTGACGATCGCGTCCACGTTCGCGAGCGCGCGCTGAAATGCCGCGATGGCCCGGGTGCGAATGCGCTGCGCCCTCACGTACTCCGCCGCCGATGAGCCGCGCGCGCTCGCCAGGTTGGCGCGCGCGTCGAGACCGAAGTCGTGCCGGTGATCGCGGTCGTAGGGCATCATCGCGGCCACCATCTCGCTCGTGATGGTCACGATGTGCGCGACGCGCATCATATCGAGCTCGGGGATCTCCACCTCGCGCAGTGCGGCGCCGCGTTCGACCAGCGCACGCAGGAGCGACTCGCAGCGCTGCACGATGTCCGGCGTTGCGTGGCGGAACCAGGGCCAATAGACGCCGAGCGTCACGCCGCGAAGGTCGGACGGCGGAGCGTCGTCGATCTCGACCGTGGCATGCGCGAGACTGAGGTCGTCGAGAGGATCGGGGCCGGCGATCAGCTGGTACGTTCGGGCGCAGTCCCGCACCGACGCGGCCATCGGGCCGATGTGCGCAAGGCTCCAGCAGAGCGGAAACGCGCCGTGTTCGCTGACGCGGCCGAACGTGGCCTTGAGCCCGACGATCCCGCACATCGCCGCCGGCATGCGAATCGACCCGCCGCCGTCCGCGCCGATCGCCACCGGCGCCAGACCGGACGCGACCACCGTGGCGGGGCCGCTCGACGATCCGCCCGTGTGGAACCGGTCGTCGTACGGATTGCGCGTCGTGCCGTGATGGGGATTGAGGCCGGTGACGTTGATGCCAAGCTCGTGCATGTTCGCCTTCCCGACGAGCAGCGCTCCGGCGGCGCGCAGGCGCGCGACGACGGTCGCATCGTGCCCGGCGCGCGAGGATCCGATGAAGCTGGTGCCCGCGGTCGTCGGATAACCGGCCTGGTCGAGTTCGTCCTTGATGGCGACGGGTACACCATCGAACGGGCCGAGCGGCGCCCCGGCACGCCAGCGGGCACCCGATGCCTTCGCTTGAGCCATCACATCGTCATGATCGACGGCGATGAACGCCTTCAGCGACGGCGCGTCGCGCTCGCTCTGGTCGCGTTGCGCGAGGAACCGTTCGGCGACCAGCTCTGGTGTGGCGCGCCCCTCGCGATACGACCGCGTGAAGTCATCGACGCCCGGAAACCGGAATCCGGGCGGTTCGCCGGGCGGGGCGGAGCGTGCGAGCGGCGGAGTCGCACGCTCGTCGGCGGCGAGCATTGGCAAGAAGGTCGGCGCTTCGTCGACGTCGTCGGTGCCGATGCGGGAGAGCCCGGCGTCGTTCTTCAGCCGGTGCACAAGCATCGGGCCGACGAGCGGATTTTCGAGGGCCGACACGAACAGGCGCAGTGCACCCGTGCCGAGGCGCGGAAGCTTGAGCGAGCGGAGGTCGTATGTCATTTCGGGCTGCCCGTGAATTTTGCGATGCGACCGCGCGGGCCAGCCACCCAGCCCGTGCCGGGCCCGGCGAAGCCCACGCCCCACGAGGTGAGCGTGTCGCCGAAGATCCACGTGGCGCCGAAGTCGCGCGTGAACGCCGTGCCGTGGGCACCCACCGCGACAAAAGCAGGCGGCGAGCTGGCCGGGATCAGCGTGAGTCCCTGCGTGACGCCGTCCGGCCGCTGGGAGCCCGCGCTGGTCCACGTCACGCCGCCGTCGTTCGTGCAAAGCGCGTAATCCGTCGGGCCGCGCGCGATTGCGTAATCACCGCCGACCGCGAGGCCGTGTTTCGCATCGGAAAACGCGATGCCGAACAGGCCCGCGCTCGCGCCACCCGGAACACCGCTGGACGACACGCTCCACGTCCGTCCGCGATCGGTGGAGCGAAAGACACGCGCCTCGGCCCCGCCGCCCGTCGCAATCCACGCGTTGGATGAACCTTGCACCGTCAGCTGCGTGTTGCTCGCGGCGAACGCGGCCTCACGTTGCAGCACTGGCGGAATGTTCACGGTGGGGGTTCGTTGCCAGCTCGAGCCGCCGTCATCGGTCGTGAGGATCACGAGCCGACCGCCGACCGGATCGCTGAACGTGAATCCATGCCGGGCATCCCAGAACGCGATCCCATCCAGAAAAATTCCCTTGGTCGTGTCACTCCACGCGAGCGACCACTGCTTTCCGCCGTCGACCGTGCGATAGATGTGCGCCTGTCCCAGCTCGGCGGGCCCGGCGCTGGCGATTACGGCCGTGTTCGCGTCGAAGGCCTTGATGCCGCGAAAATCGAGGCGCGCCGCGCCCGACACCGTGTCGGCCGTCCACGTGACGCCGCCGTCGACGGTGCGGAACACGCGGCCGGCGCTGCAGCCGGCCCATGCGATGAGCGCGCTGACGGCGGAGACGCTGCGGCAGCTCGACGTGGAGGGAACGGACTGGCGCTGCCATCGCGCAGGACCGCCCGCGTACGGGTCGGCGAGCGGACCACCGGAGCCGGATGCCGATCGGCTCATGCCGGAACATGCGGCGACGGCGAGAAGCGCTATCAGCGTCACGCACCGCATCGGAACGGTCATGCGGTGTATCCTCCATCCGCCATGTGGATCCCGCCGGTGCAGAATCGCCCGGCATCGCTGCACAAGAATAGCGCGAGCCCCGCGATGTCGTCGGGCTCGCCCAGGGTCGGGATGGCCTGGCGGTTCATCATATGCGCGAGAATTCGTTCGTTCTGCCAGAGCGTGCTGCTGAAATCCGTCCTGATGAGACCGGGACAGATCGCGTTCGCGCGAATCTTGTCCTTGCCCCATTCCTTCGCCAGGACCTGCGTCAGCGAGACGAGGGCGGCTTTGCTCACGCTGTAGATGCCAAGTCCGGCATCGGGTGTGATGGCGCCGATGCTCGCGATGTTCAGCACTACTCCACCGCCGCGCGAGATGAAATGCGGGCGCGCCGCCTTGGCGAGATCGAACGGGGCGCGAACGTTCACGGCGATGATCTTGTCGAATGCGTCGGTTTCGGTGTTCTCGACCGGCCCGAAGACGGGATTCACGGCCGCGTTGTTCACGAGGATGCCGATGTCGCCGAACGCGGAGACGGTTGCGTCCACGAGCCGTTTCGCTTCGCCGGGCTTCCCGACGTTCGCCGCGATGCCCTCGGCGTTCGCGCCGGCGGCCTGCAGTTCCTTCACCGTGGATTCGACCGCTTCCGGTTTGCGGCTCGCGACCATGACGCGTGCGCCCGCCTCGGCGAACGCGAGCGCGATGGCCTTGCCGATTCCACGCGTCCCGCCGGTCACGAGCGCCACGTTGCCATCGAGTGAAAAGCGATTCGCCGTCATGCGCACTCCGAAGCTGGAGACTGCCGCGTTACATTTGGCTTTATGATGATGCCTGCGCACTCCGTTCGCACCCTCACGGCCGCCGCCGCCGTCGTCCTGATCCTGGCGTGCCGGGCAAAACCGCCCGAGCACGGCACGCTCATCGACGATCCACTGCCCGCGCCGGCGCTTCACCTCGCCGACGCGCAGGGCCGCGCGTTCGATCTCGCCGCGCAGCACGGACAGCTCATGTTCGTCTATTTCGGCTACACGCATTGCCCCGACGCGTGCCCGACGACGCTGGGCGACTGGGCCCGTGCGAGGGGGCTACTCGGATCGAAGGGCGCCGCGGTGCACTTCGTCTTCGTGAGTGTCGATCCCGAACGCGACACGCCGCAGGTCGCGCAGCGCTACGCCCGGCAGTTCGACTCGACGTTCACGGGCCTCGTCGCGTCGGCGGTGCAGCTCGACAGCATCAAGGCCGCGTGGGGTTTCGCGGTCGAGCGCGAGGAGATGCCGGGAATGAAGATGGGCGAGTACGGCGTGTCGCATCCGGCGGGCGTGTATTTCGTGGACGGCGACGGCAGGATGAAGTTCGTTTTCGCGCCCGGGTCGAAGCCGGATGAGATCGCGTCGGATCTGAAGCGGCTGATGTGATGCAGCCGCGCGCCATGTCGCGCCTATGCATCCTCGCGGCGGTCGTGTGTCTCGGCGGCACGCCGCCGGCGCTCCTCTCGCAACCGAACGCGCACCCGGTTCCGCCGCCGGCGGCGGCGGTTCCCTGTCCGCAAGCCGATACGGCCTGCGTGCCGCCTCCGGTCGCGCGGGAGTTTCGCGGCGTATGGGTCGCGAGCGTGCGCAACCTCGACTGGCCGTCGCGACCGGGCCTGCCGCCCTCGCTCGCGAAGGCCGAGCTCATCGCGCTGATGGATCGCGCGGCGGCGCTCGGGCTCAATGCGGTGCTCCTGCAGGTGCGGCCGGCGGGCGACGCACTCTACGCATCGAAGATCGAACCATGGTCGGAGTATCTGACGGGCAGGCAAGGGGTGCCGCCGGCGCCGCTTTGGGATCCGCTGCAGTTTGCGGTGGCGCAGGCGCACGCGCGCGGGCTCGAGCTGCACGCGTGGTTCAATCCGTACCGCGCGAAGGAACCGTCGGCAAAAGGGCCGCTCGCGTCGACGCACATCGCGCGGCGTCATCCCGAACTCGTGAAGAAGTACGGCACGCAGCTCTGGATGGATCCGGGCGAGCCGGCGGTGCGCGCGCAGACGCTGCGCGTGGTGCTCGACGTGGTAAAGCGCTACGACATCGATGGCGTGCATCTCGACGACTACTTCTATCCGTATCCCGAGCGCCGTCCGAACGGTTCCACGGATTTTCCCGACGACCGGAGCTGGAAGGCATACAAGAGGCATGGCGGCAAGCTCGCGCGCGACGACTGGCGACGGGCCAACGTCGACGGACTGATCGAGACGCTGCACAAGGAGATCGCGAAGGAGAAACCGTGGGTAAAGTTCGGAATCTCGCCGTTCCAGCTCTGGCGACCGGGATATCCGGAGTCGGTCACCACCGGACTCGACGCGTACGCCACGCTCTATGCGGATTCGCGAAAGTGGTTCACGAACGGATGGGTGGACTATCTCTCGCCGCAGCTCTACCGGCGCGTGGACGAGGAGCGCAGCTACGGCCTGTTGATGCGGTGGTGGGCGGCGCAGAACGCGCGGCAGCGCCACCTGTGGCCGGGGCTCTACACGTCGGGCGTACGAACGGGCGCGGCCACCGAGTGGCGCAGCGGGGAGATCGTCGCACAGGTGCTCGCCACACGCGACCAGCCCGCGGCCGACGGCGAGGTGTACTTCTCGATGGAATCGTTCCTCTCCGATCGCGACAGCGTGGGAACGGTGCTCCGGCGCACGGTGTACGCCCAGCCGGCGCTGGTGCCCGAGTCGTCCTGGATGATGGCCGGCACTCCCGCGGACCCGGTGACCGGACTCAAGCGGGGCGCGGAAGCCGACACGCTGCTCATCGCGCCCGGGTCGGCCGCGGCGGTGCGCTGGTGGATGATTCAGCTTCGCACGGCTGGCTCGTGGGAGACGCACGTGATCGACGGCGCCATGCACGTGTTCTGCATTCCACCGTCCGGTGGCACTGCGTTGCGTCCCGACCTGATCACGGTGACCGCGGTGGACCGCGTGGGGAAGGCGAGCGGCGCGTCGGCATTGCGCCTGCCCTGACCGGCGCCTTTCTTCTTCCGTCGTGAAACGCCTCTCGCGCAATCTCACCGCGCAAGTGCTGTTCGCCGTCGCCTGCGGCGTCGCGCTCGGCGTGCTCGATCCGGCGCTCGCGAAGCAGATGCGCCCGCTCGGCGACACGTTCGTGAAGCTCGTGAAGATGGTGATCGGGCCGATCATCTTCCTCACGATCGTGCTGGGCATCGCGCGCATCGCCGACGTGAAGAAGATCGGCCGCGTGGGCGGGAAGGCCCTCCTCTACTTCGAGATCGTGTCGACGGTCGCGCTCGCGATCGGGCTCACCGTGGTGAACGTCACGAAGCCCGGCGCGGGGCTTGACGTAAGCGCGATGCCCAAGGGCGACGTGTCCGCGTACGCGGCGCAGGGGCAGGGAATGAAGTTCGTCGATTTCGTGACGCACATCGTGCCGTCGAGCGCCGTGGACGCGTTCGCGCAGGGCGACATCCTGCAGATCGTGTTCTTCGCCGTCCTCTTCGGGTTCGCGATGGTGATGCTCCGCGGGAGCGCCGCGCCGCTCACCGGCGTGCTCGAGACGACGCTCGACGTCTTCTTCCGGATCGTGGCGCTCATTATGAAGGTCGCGCCGCTCGGCGCGTTCGGCGCGATGGCGTTCACGGTCGGGAACTTCGGGCTGCAGACGCTGTTGCCGCTCGGGCGGCTGATGCTCGACGTCTACCTCACGATGTTCCTGTTCGTCTTCGTGGTGCTGAACCTGATCATGCGGTGGTACGGGTTCAGCCTGTGGGCGTACCTAAAATATATTCGCGAAGAGATACTAATTGTCCTCGGGACGAGCTCGTCCGAAGCCGCGCTGCCAAGCATGATGGCCAAGCTCGAGCGGTACGGCTGCGCGCGGCCCGTGGTGGGGCTCGTGGTGCCTACGGGATACTCGTTCAACCTCGACGGTACGAGCATCTATCTCTCGATGGCGACGGTCTTCATCGCGCAGGTGTACGGCGTGCCGCTCACGCTCGTGCAGCAGATCGGGATCCTCGCGGTTCTCATGATCACGTCGAAGGGCGCCGCCGGCGTCACCGGCTCCGGCTTCATCGTACTTGCGAGCACCCTCGCCGCGATGAAGGTGGTGCCGATCGAGGGGATCGCGCTGCTCCTTGGCGTCGACCGCTTCATGAGCGAGGCGCGCGCGATCACGAACCTCATCGGCAACGGCGTTGCGACGCTCGTGATCTCGCGCAGCGAAAACGAGTTCGACGAAAACATGCGCGCCTCGGCGACCACCGAACTCGCCGAGGCGCGCATGAACCTGAACCGCTGACGCTATTTCTTGATCTTGCGCAGCAGCTCCTCGAATCCGCCGCCGCCGCCGCCCGTTCCGCTCGCGCGCTCGACGTGCAGCACCTGCTTCTGCGTCTGCCCGTTGATCGTGATTGACACGAGGTAGTCGCCCGTCCCGACTACCGGCGGCGGACCGCCGCGGCCGCCGCCACCGCCGAAGATCAGCGCGAGCGCCGAACCGCGTCCGCCGCCGCCGAGCGCGGCGAACATCGCCTGCGGGTCGAGCGGCGCTTCAGCGCTGGGCGCGCCGCCCGGCGCGGCACTTGCCGGAACCGCACCTGCCGGAACCGCGCCCGCCGGAACCGCGCCCGCCGGAACGCCTGCGCCGCGTCCGCCGCCAGCGCCGCGGGCGCCGGGTGCCGGCGTCATGTTCTCGCCGGGTCGCTCGTTGAATCCGTCGCGGCCGCCGCCACCACCGCCGCCGAATCCGCCCGGGAACAATCCCTGGAGTCCCTCACCGCTCGCCATCACCGCGCGAATGCGGTCGACCGTCGACTTCGGGAGCGTGCCTTCCTTCTCGACCGTGTCGAGCAGCGTCGCGAGCTTGCGCGCGTTCGTGATCGAATCGCGCTTGCCGGCTGGCGAGAGCGCGATGGACGGCGCCGCCTTGCCGCGATAGTTCCAGACCACGCGCTGGATGCCGGCGCGGCCGGGGCCGTTGAGCGTGGCGAGCGTGTCGCCGCGCGCGTCCTGCACGATCACCTTCACCTGACCCGTCACCGGCTGCGTCACGCGGTAGACGATTTCCGCGCCATACGTCGGGCTCTGCACCTCGAACAGCTTCTGGCCCACCGACTGCCCGTCGAACGCGTGCTCACCCCACTGGAATGCGGGTTTCGGCGTGAAGAGATGCACCGCCTTGTCGGCCATCTGTGCGTTCCACTGCTGCAGCGGCGCGATGTCCGCGATCCAGAAGCCCCTGCCGTGCGTGGCGGCGATGAGCTCGCCATCGCGCGGATGAATCTGCAAGTCCATCACCGGCGTGGTCGGGAGCCCGGCCATGAACTTTTGCCAGCTCTGTCCCCTGTTCGTCGAGACGTATGCGCCCACGTCCGTTCCCACGAAGAGCAGGTCCTGGTTCTTGAGATCCTCGCGAATCACGTACGCGAAGTCGGGGCCGCCCGTCGGCAGGTTGCTCGCGATCGATTTGAAGGTCTTGCCACCGTCGTTCGTGGCGAGCACGTACGGCGTGAAGTCATTGCGGCGGTGGTTGTCGTACGTCACATAGAACGTGAGCGAATCGAAGTGCGAGGGCTCGATGCGCGACACGTAGGTGCCCGCCGGAATGGATGTCACGTTCTTCGTGACCTCGTTCCAGCTGCCGCCGTCGTTCCATGACGTCCAGAGGCGGCCGTCGTCGGTGCCGGCGAACAGGATTCCCGCGCGGACCGGCGACTCGTTCAGCGAGACGATCGTGCCGAACGTCTCCGCGCCCGTCGCGTCCGTCGTGATGCCACCCGTCGTCTGCGTCGAGATGCGGATCTTCGTCGTGTCCGCGTAGGAAAGGTCCGGCGAGATCGGGTACATGTCGTCGCCCATCTTCGTCGACTTCAGCACGCGGTTCGCGCCGAAGTACAGCACCTGCGGATTGTGCTTCGAAATGAGGAACGGCGTGTTCCAGTTCCAGCGCATGTCGAGATCGACCGAGTCGCGCTTCTGCGTCGCGCGGAATCCGTCCACGCGCTTCTTCTCGTCCTTCGACAGCGGCTTGGTCGTGTCGGGCCACTGCACGACGACCGAATCCTCCCACTGGATGTACTTGGGGCGCCACTGCGGCTTCACGAGGCCGAAACGCTCGCCCGTCGAGACCACGTAGCGACCGATGTTTCCGCCCTGCGACTCGCCGTAGATGATGTCGGGGTTGGTCGGGTCCTGCGCGGTGACGAATCCGTCGCCGCCGTTGAACGTGAACCACATCGAGTTCGTGATCGTGCCCGTGCGGCGGCGGCTCGGCCCGCACCACGCGCCGTTGTCCTGCGCGCCGCCGCACACGTGGTACGGCACCGCCATGTCGAACGAGACGTTGTAATATTGGCCGATCGGGAGCTGGTTCATCGAGTCCCAGTTGCCGCCGGAATCCCACGTCTGCGCCACGCCGCCGTCGTCACCGACGATGATGTGCGACGGATCCTTCGGATCGATCCACATCGCGTGATGGTCGACGTGCACGCTGTTCGTGGTGTTGCCGGTGGTCTTGCCCCCGTCGAGCGAAAACTTGATCGGCGTGCTCGACCAGAACACGTGGTTCGTATTCGTCGGGTCCACGCGGACCTGCGAGTAGTAGAACGGACGCGTGTTCTCGTCGTTCACCTTCTCCCACGTCTTGCCGCCGTCCGCGGATCGATAGAGCCCTGTCGGCGACTTCTGCGCCTTCACCTTGGGATCCTTCTTCGGATTCGCCGTCGTGTCCGCCTCGACCTGCGTGTACATGACGTTCGGATCCGACGCCGCGATGGCGATGCTGATGCGCCCCTTCATCGTCTCGGGGAATCCGCCGCCCTTCACCTCGGTCCACGTTTCGCCGGCGTCCGTGCTCTTCCACAACGCGGAACCCGGCCCGCCGGACTGCAGGAAGTACGGCCCGCGCACGCGCTCGTAACTCGATGCCCACACGACGTTCGGATCGCGCGGATCGAGCGCCACGTCGACGAAGCCGGCCTTGTCGCTGATGAACTTTTTCAGTGCCCAGGTCTTGCCGCCGTCGGTGCTCTTGTAGAGGCCGCGCTCCTTGTTGGGCCCCCATGCGTGGCCGAGCGCGGCGATATACACCGTGTTCGGATCGTGGGGATGCACGACGATGCGGCCGATCTGTTCGGTCTCCTTGAGGCCGATGAACTCCCAGCTTTTGCCGCCATTCGTCGTCTTGTAGACGCCGGCGCCGGGAGAGATGGAGTTGCGCGAGTTCGGCTCGCCCGTGCCGTAATACACGACGTTCGTGTCGCTCGGCGCGATCGCGAGCATCCCTCCGGAGGAGACGTGCTCGTTCTCGAACACCGGACGGAACGTCGTGCCGGCATTCGTAGACTTCCATACTCCGCCGCCCGCGCTCGCGACGTAGAACGTGCGCGAAGGCCACGGAATTCCCTGCACGTCCGTGACGCGGCCCTGATGGTTGGCGGGTCCGATGTTGCGCCAGCGCATGCCGGCGATCGTGAGCGAGTCGGGCTGCTGCGCCGCGAGTGGTACGGCGGAGGCGAATGCCAGCAGTGCCAGCAGCGGCAGCAGCGGCAGCGTGCGAACTGTGCGCATGGGGTAGGGAGCTATGGGGTTACGGACGGTACAACTCGGGATATCTGGTCTTCAGGTTCTCGACCTTCGGAAGGTCGTTGTAGACGATGTAGGGCTGCGTGAGATGATGAGCATGGCGGCCTGCGCGGCGCGCTGCTGATCGGCGTTGGCGTAGAAAATCGCCGACCGGTACTGCGTGCCTTCGTCCGGACCCTGCCGGTTGAGTTCGGTTGGGTCGTGCGCGACGGAGAAGAAGACCTCATGTGGAAGACGTCTTACGAAGCGGGCGTGACGCGGTCGTCGGGCGGCACGAAGTTCGAGAGAAACTGCTTCTCTTGCGGCGTGAGGCTGCCGAGCCCCGACGCGCTGATCTTGTCGAGAATGCGGTTTACCTCGTCGCGGTTCAACTCGTGCACCGACTGCATGTTGACGCGCTTCCAGTTCGAGAGCTGCCGGTCGGGTGGCGCGGTCACCGCGAGCTCCCTGAACCGCTTGCTTCCCTTCGTCTCTTCGAGCCAGCGCAGGTACAAATAGGCGCCCACATATCCTCCCAGGTGCGCGAAATCGGCGACGCCGCCGGTGGAGCCGTTGAGTCCGCTGTAGATCGCCATGACGACGGTGATGCCCACCAGCCAGCGCGCCTCGAGCGGAAGGACGCCCCAGATGTAGATCTTGTCGGTGGGCCAGAAGCGCGCGAACGCCAGCACGACGCCGTAGATCGCCGCCGACGCGCCGATGATCGGAGAGTGCGGCGCCAGCCAGAGGTGGAGGAGCGCTCCCGAAATGCCGCTCAGAAAGTAGAGCCAGAGGAACCGGCTCGCACCGAGCCGCTGCTCCACGCGCGGGCCGAAGAAAAAGAGCCCGATCATGTTGAACAGGATGTGCGTGATGCTCCCGTGCAGGAACATGTACGTGATGATCGACCACGGTCGCGCGAGCGCGAGAACCGGGACGAACATCAAGCTGTCGGTCACGCCGGGCATCGTCTGCTGGACGAAGTACATCCCGACGTTGGCGATTAGCAGGCGCTGCACCCAGCGCGTCATAAGCGGGTCCTGTTCACCCGCTCAATATATCATCGGCGGGTTTCGATTCGTCTCGTCGCGTCCCGGATTCGAATTCAGGCGCTGACGGGATGCGCGGACCCGACCTCGATGGGCGCACCTTCCTTCACGCGCTTCCGGCGCAGCCAGGTCTGCAGCTCGTCCAGATAGGTGTAGAACACCGGCGTCACGTAGAGCGTGACGAGCTGCGAGAATGCCAGGCCGCCCACCACCGCCACGCCGAGCGGCCGCCGCGTCGCCGCGCCCGCACCCCATCCGAACGCAATCGGCAGCGCGCCCATCAGCGCCGCCATCGTCGTCATCATGATCGGCCGGAAACGCACGCTCGCCGCCTGCAGGATTGCCTCGGCCGGCGCCTTGTGCTCCTTGCGCTCCGTCTCGATCGCGAAGTCGATCATCATGATCGCGTTCTTCTCCACGATGCCGACGAGCATGATGATGCCGACGAATCCGTAGATGTCGAGATCGAGCCCGAAGAGGAGGAGCGTGACGAGCGCGCCGAACGCCGCGAACGGCAACCCGGTGAGGATCGTGATCGGATGGATGAAGCTTTCGTAGAGGACGCCGAGGATCATGTAGATGACGAACACCGCCAGCACGAGGAGGAGCGCGAGCCCCTGCTGCGTTGCCATGAACGCCTGCGCCGTGCCGGCAAAGCGCGCCGAGACGTTGGCCGGCAGCAGCAGCGCGGACTCCTTCGTGATGGCGTCCACCGCGGTCCCGAGTGACGCCGTCGGCGCGAGGTTGAACGAGATGGTCACGGACGGCAGCTGTCCCGAGTGATTCACCGTCACGGGTCCGACCGAATACGTGAATTTCGCGACGGCGCTGAGCGGCACGAGCGGGCCGCGAGTCGAGCGCACCCAGAGCTTGCCGAGCGCGTCCACGTCCTGCTGGTACTTCGGCAGCAGCTCCATCACGACCCAGTACTCGTTCGTCGCGGTGTAGATGGTGGACACCTGCCGCTGGCCGAACGCGTCGTAGAGGTTGTTCTCGATCTCGCTCGCGGACACGCCGAGCTGGCCCGCCGATTCGCGGTCGATCTCCACCGTGACCTGCGGATTCTCGATCAGCAGGTCGCTCGTGACGTCCGCGAGCATCGGCAGCTGGCGCAAACGCGCCTCGAGCTGCGCGGCGGCGCTGTTGAGCGTGGTGATGTCGCCGCCCTGCAGCGTGTACTGGTACAGACTCTTCGACGCGAGCCCGCCGATTGATATGGCCGGCGGATTCTGGACGAACACGGCGATGTCCTGCACCTGCAGCAGCGTCTTCGAGAGGTCGCGCCCGATCTGGTCCGCGCTGCGCTTGCGCTCCGTGATGGGCTTGAGGTCGATCGTCAGCTGTCCCTGATTGGCCGCCGCCGTGGTCCCCACGGACGACGTCACGGACTTGACGTCGGGATCCTTCGCGACCATCGCGGCCACTTCCTGCTGGTGCAGCACGAGCGCGTCGAAGCCCACGCCTTCGGCCGCTTCCGTCGTCGCGAGCAGCTGGCCCGTGTCGTCGGTGGGGAAGAGTCCCTTGGGCGTGGACCAGAACAGGTAGCCCGTCGCGACGAGGATCACGAACGAGAACACGAGCGTCGCGGGGCGGTGCCGCATCACGGTGGCGAGCGTCCGCTCGTACAGGCCGAGCCACGCGTCGAAGAAGCGCTCGCTCATCTGGTAGAGCCTGCCGTGCTGGTCGGCATGCGACGACCGCAGGAACCGGCTGGAGAGCATCGGCGTGAGCGTCAGCGACACGAAGCCGGAGACGAGAATCGCCACGCCGATCGTCACCGCGAACTCGTGGAAGAGCTTGCCGATGATGCCGCCCATGAACAGGAACGGAATGAACACGGCCGCGAGCGAGAAGGTCATCGAGAGGATCGTGAAGCCGACCTCCGAGGCGCCGTCGATCGCGGCCTCCAGCTTCGGCTTTCCCATCTCGAGGTGGCGCACGATGTTCTCGAGCATCACGATCGCGTCGTCCACCACGAAGCCCACGGCGAGGGTCAGCGCCATGAGCGAGAGATTGTCCAGGCTGTAGTTCAGGAGGTACATCACCGAGAACGTGCCGATGATGGACATCGGCAGCGCGAGGCTCGGGATGAACGTCGCCGAGAAATTGCGCAGGAACAGGAAGATCACCAGCACCACCAGCGCCAGCGTCAGCTCGAGCGTGAAGGTGACGTCCTGAACCGAGGCCTGGATCGTCGCCGAACGGTCGTAGAGGATGTCGACCTTCACCGACGGGGGAATCTCGGTCTGGATCCGCGCGAGCGCCGCCTTCACGCGCGCGGAGACATCCACGGTGTTCGTGCCCGGCTGACGCTGGATGGCGAGGACGATCGAGCGCGCTCCGTTGTACCAGCTCGCCGTCTTGTTGTTCTGCACGTCGTCGGTGATGTGCCCGACTTCGCTGAGGTGAACGGGCGCGCCGTTGCGATATGCGACGATGATGTCGCCGAACGCGCTTGCGCTGTCGAGCTGGCCCGTGGCCTGCACGGTCAGCGCGGTCTTGGGCCCCCAGAGCACGCCCGTCGGCAGGTTGACGTTCTGGTTCGTCACGGCGGTCACGACGTCCTCGAGCGCGATGCCACGCGTCGCGAGCGCCGACGGATCCATCTGCAGCCGCACCGCGTACTTCTGCGCGCCGTACACGAGCACCTGCGCCACGCCGCCGACCATCGAGAGCCGCTGGGCGATGGTCGTCTCACCGTACTCGTCGAGCGTCGAGAGCGGCACCTCCGTGGACGTGAGCGCGAGCGTCATGATCGGCGCGTCGGCCGGATTCGTCTTCTGGTACGACGGGGGAATGATCCCTTGCGGAAGCTGCCGGAGCGTCTGGGCGATGGAGGCCTGCACGTCCTGCGCGGCGGCGTCCACGTTGCGGTCGAGGGCGAACTGCACGACGATCTGCGACTGCCCGAGGCTCGACGTGGACGTCATGTTGTCGATGCCGGCGATCGTCGAGAACGATTTCTCCAGCGGCGTCGCGACGGTGGCGGCCATCGTCTGCGGGCTCGTGCCCGGCAGCATCGCGGTCACCGTGATCGTCGGAAAGTCCACGTTCGGCAGGTCGCTCACCGGCAGCTGCCGGTACGCCACGATGCCGAAGACGAGGATGCCGATCATGACGAGCGTCGTCATGACGGGACGCTTGATGAAGAGGGTCGTGAAATTCATCGGTCAGTTACCCGCGGACGTGGAAGCGTGCGCGAGGCCGGGAGCGAGTGCACCTCCCTCGGCGGAGCGCCTGCTCGTGCGGCCGAACCACGTCTGTAGCTCGTCCAGGTACGTGTAGAACACCGGCGTGACGAAGAGCGTCACGACCTGCGAGAAGACCAGGCCGCCGACGACGGCGATGCCCAGCGGACGGCGCGACGCGGCGCTCGCGCCGACGCCGATCGCGATCGGGAGCGTGCCCATGATCGCGGAGAACGTCGTCATCATGATCGGCCTGAAGCGGACGACCGCCGCCCGCATGATCGCCTCGGCGGGAAGCGAATGCTCGGCCCGCTCGGTGGCGATCGCGAAGTCGATCATCATGATCGCGTTCTTCTGTACGATGCCGATCAGCATGATGATCCCGACGTACCCGTATACGCCGAGCTCCACCTTCGTCACGTACAGAGCGGCCAGCGCGCCGAACGCCGCGAACGGCAATCCGGTGAGGATCGTGATCGGATGGATGAAGCTCTCGTACAGCACGCCGAGAATCAGGTAGATGATGAACACGGTGATCAGCAGCAGGAGGCCGAGCCCCTTCTGCGATTGCTCGAAGGCCTGCGCCGTGCCGTTGAATGCGGCCGTGATGCTCGCGGGCAGGGTCTGCGCCGCGACCTGCTTCACGTGATCGACCGCCCCGCCGAGCGCGATGCCGGGCGCGAGGTTGAACGAAATCGTCACCGACGCCATTTGCCCGGAATGCGGAATGCTCAGCGGTCCCACGACGTTCTCGAACGTGGCGAGATCGGCGAGCGGCACCAGCCGCCCGCCCGTGCCGGGCATGTAGAAGCGCTGCAGCGCGGTTGCATCGAGCTGTGCTTCCGGCACCGTTTCCATCACCACCCAGTACTCGTTCGTGGGGGTGTAGATCGTGGAGACCTGCTGCTGGTTGTACGCGTTCGCGAGCGCGTTCTCGATGCTCGCGGGCGTGACGCCGAGCGAAAGCGCGCGATGGCGGTCGATGCGCACCCGGATGATCGGGCTGCGGTTCAGCAGGTCCGACGTCACGCCGCTGAGCATCGGCTCGGCCTGCAGCTTCGTGAGAAACTTGGCCGACTCCGAGTAGAGCTGGGTGATGTCGGGTCCGCGCAGTGTGAACTGGTAGAGCGTCTTCGCCGACCGACCGCCGATGCGAATCACGGGCGGGTTCTGGAAGTACACCGCCAGTCCGGGAATGCCGCTGAGCCGGCGCGTGAGCTCGCCGACCATCGCGTCGGCCGACGGGCGCTGTCCCTGCGGCTTGAGCGTGACGTTCAAATTTCCCTGATTTCCACCGCCGTATCCACCGATCGACGAGGTGAAGGAAACGATGTTCGTGTCCTTCGCCAGTCGTCCCATCGCGATCTTCTGCAGCCGCACCATGTCGACGTACGATGTTCCCTGCGCCGCTTCCGTCGTGCCGTTGAGCGATCCGGTGTCGTCGGGCGGGAACAGTCCCTTGGGAATGATCGTCCAGAGCGTCCCGATCAGGGCGAGGATCACGGCGGAAAAAACGAGCGTGAGCGGGCGGTGGCGCATCACCCAGCCGAGGGCGCGCGCGTATCCGCGCTTCGCCCCCTCGAAGGTCCGCTCGGTCGACTCGAACAGTTTTCCGTGTGTCACCGTGCCGTGCGCCTTGAGCAGCCGGCTGCAGAGCATCGGCGTCAGCGTGAGCGACACGAATCCGGATACGAGCACCGCCACCATGATGGTGATCGCGAACTCGCGGAACAGCCGGCCGATGATGCCGCCCATGAACATCAGCGGAATGAAGACGGAGGCGAGCGAGAGCGTCATCGAGAGGATCGTGTAGCCGATCTCCCGCGCGCCGTCGAGCGCCGCCTGCATCGGCGGTTTCCCCATCTCGAGATGCCGGTAGATGTTCTCGAGCATCACGATCGCGTCGTCCACGAGGAACCCGACCGCGAGCGTGAGGGCCATCAGCGACAGGTTGTCGATGCTGAAGTTCAGCAGCGCCATGACGGAGAACGTCCCCACGATCGCCATCGGCAGCGTGAAGCTCGGGATCAGCGTCGCGACGATGTTGCGCAGGAAGACGAAGATCACCATCACCACGAGGCCGAGCGCCAGGAACAGCGAGAACTTCACGTCGTTCACGGAATGCTGGATCGAGACGGAGCGGTCGTACTGGATGTGCACGCTCAGCGTCTTCGGCAGCCCCTTCTCGATTTCGGCGAGCATCGCCTTGGCCTTGCTCGCGATCTCCACCGTGTTGGTGCCCGGCTGGCGGTTGATCATCAGGAAGACGGTCCGGTCGTTGCCGAACCAGGCGCCTCCCTTGTTGTTCTGCACGTCGTCCAGCACGTTGCCGAGGTCGCCCAGCCTTACGGGCGCGCCGTTCTTCCAGGAAACGATCAGCCGCTTGAACTCGGCGGCATTCGACAGCTGCCCCGTGGCCTGAATCGTGAGCGTCCGGTCCTTGCCGTAGAGCACGCCCGTCGGGAGCAGGACGTTGTTGTTCCTGATCGCCGCGGCGACCTGCGAGACGCCGATCCCCAAGCTCGCGAGCTTGGCCGGATCGAGCTGCACGCGCACCGCGTATTTGCTCGCGCCCATCACGTTCACCTGCGCCACGCCCTCCACCATCGAGAGCTGCTGGCCGATGGTCGTCTCGGCGAACTCATCGATCTGCTGCATCGACAGCACGCTCGACGTCAGCGTGATGTTCAGGATCGGCGATGCCGCCGGATTCTGCTTGTGATAATTCGGCGGGAGGATATTCGGCGGGAGGAATGCGAGCGTCTTGGAGATCGCCGCGTTGACGTCCTGCGCCGCCGACTCGATGTCTCGGTCGAGTGCGAACGTCAGCGTAATGTTCGTCGATCCGAGACTGCTGTTGGACGTGATCTCGTCGATGCCGGCGATGGCCGAGAATGACTTCTCGAGCGGTGTCGCGACGGTGGCGGCCATCGTCTCCGGGCTGGCGCCTGGAAGATTCGCGCTCACGCTGATCGTCGGATAATCGACCGTCGGGAGGTCGCTCACCGGCAGCTGCCGGTAGCCGATGATCCCGAACACCAGAATCCCGATCATGACGAGCATCGTCATGACCGGGCGCCTGATGAAGAGTCCGGTGAGGTTCATGTCCCGCTCATCCCCGCATCAAGGCGTCGGTGCCTTGCCGCGTCCCCTTCCGCCACGACCACCGCCGCGGCCACCGCGACCCGTCGCGCCGGCTGAATCCATCGCGCTCCGGAGATCAACGGGCGCGCCCGGCGTCAGGCGCGACTGACCATCCGAAACGACCCGTTCCCCCTCGCTCAGGCCCGACGAAATCACCGAGAGGCCGTTCGCCGTACGCTCGACATTCACCATGCGCAGCGACGCGGTGCTCGCCGAATCGACTACGTATACGTAGGTGCCGCGCTGTCCCGTGACGACGCACTGCGACGGGACGACGAGCGCGCCCTCCTCGTCGAACAGTCGCATCGAGACAGCCATGAATTGTCCCGCCCAGAGCGTGCCGCCCGCGTTCGCGAACTTCGCCCTGAGCTGCACCGTGCCGGTCGTCGTGTCCACCGCGTTATCGATGAACGTCTGTGTGCCGTGTCCGTCCGGATTGCTCGCGGCCGGATCGACCTTCACCGTCTGGAGACTCGACTTCTGTCCGGCGTCCATCGAGGAGCTCGATGTGTCCTTGGGCGTTGTGGGCGACGACGCGGCGCTGGCCGTTGCCGTCACGGGCAAGCCGCCCTTGGCGCCGTATTGCAGGACGAGCGGCAGCAACGATCCCGGAACGGCGAATCGAACGTAGATCGGCCGCACTTGGTTGATCACGACGAGCGGTGTCGATGCACCCGCACGCACGAGGTTCCCGGTGCGCACCAGCAGGCTGCCGGTTCGGCCCGAAATGGGCGCACGCACCGTGGTGTTGTCGAGGTTGAACTTCGCGTTGGAAACGGCGGCGAGATCGGCCTCGACCGTGGCCTGGGTCGACCCAGCGGTAGCGGCCTTGAGCTCCGCGTCCGCCGACGACACGACGTTCTCCTTGCGCAACGTTTCGAAGCGTGCGTAGTCCCTCTTCGCGTTCTCCGCCGTGGCGCGGTCGCGGGCGAGCTGCGCCAGCGCCATGTCGTACGCCGCCTGGTACTGGTGCGGTTCGATCTTGAAGAGCACCTGTCCCTTTGTCACCTCCGATCCCTCGGCGAAGGGAACATCGAGGATGATGCCGTCGACCTGCGAGGCGACCGCGGCCGTCTGAATCGGCGTGACGATGCCGTTCGCCTCAAGGGTGTAGGGCAGCGTCACCTTCTTTACGGGAACGACCGCCACGGAAATGGCGGGTCGTGCCGGTTTCGCAGGCGCCTTTGAACAGGCACCTGCAGCGAGGATCGCTCCGAGAGCCGCGACGAGCTTGAAGCTGCCGTGTCCGGAGAGTGGAGGACGTATCATCTTGAATGGTCGCTCGAAAGTTGGGCGGTGCTGTTGAATTCCTTCGGGGCCGCAGCATCGCGAATTAGCTCTACGCACCAGGGCCCGAAGTCGCTTGCGACCACCATCAGCCACCTTTCGGGCGGTTACGGATGCAGGGTCAGCTTCTGCATCCGCCAGTTGAGCAGCTCGGCCACGTACAGGGAGTTCTCCGACGGGCACGAAATCTCGTGAATCCAGCCGAATTGCTTCAATTGCTTGCCGGCTTCGCCGATGGTCCCGAGCACCTTTCCGTCGAGCGTGACCTTGTAAATCCGCCCGGGCACAGCGTCGGCGACGTAGAGGAACTGGTTGGCGCCCGGATTGATGCAAATGGCCCAAGGAGCGCCGGAGGCCATGGTCGCCCCGCCACCTGCGGTACCCGCAGCAGCAGGCATGGATCCGAGCATGATGTTCGGCTCTCCGGCGAACGGAACATCGATAGTGAACTGACGGAGGAACCCTCCGTCGCTGTCAAATACCTGAATGCGGCGGTTGCCGCGGTCGGCGACGTAGATGTTGCCCTTCGCGTCGGCGGCAATCGAGTGCGGCGTGTTCAGTTGGCCCTGTCCCGATCCGCGTTCGCCCCACGTCTTCACCCATCGGCCGTTCTTGTCCACCTTCACGACGCGCGAGTTGGCGTATCCATCGCTGATGAAGACGTTCCCCTGCGGGTCCCACGCGACGTCGGTCGGGCGGTTGAACGACCCCCATCCCGGAGCGGGCGTTGGCGCATTCGCCGGGCGTGGAGCGGCGGGTTCCGCGGCTTCCTCGCGCCGCCCGAGCACCATGGTCACGCGTCCGGCAGGATTGAACTTGATGATCATGTTCGTGCCTTCGTCCGTCACCCAGATGTTGTCCTCGCGGTCGATGCGAACGGTGTGGGCGAAGGCGAATCCGTACAGGTCCTTCCCGATCTCGCGAATGAACGCGCCGTCAGGTCGGAACTCGAACAGCTGCGCGGCGGTGGCCCCGTGGACCGTCGAGCGTTCGCCCGCGCGGCTGTACACGAACACGTGTCCTTTCGAGTTCACCGCCACTCCCGCGACTTCACCGAGGTACAGGTTCGCGGGGAGCTTGAGGAAGTCGATGCTCGCGTCGAACCGGATGGCGGGCACCGGCTGCGCCGGCGCGTTGGTGGCGGCGAGAGCGAGTGCGGCGAGCAGGACGGCCTGGAAGCGTCTCACGAGATGGACTCCTTGGCAAAGCGCGGTGAACGGTCAACCTATGCGGGCCGGTGTGTTGCCGCGAGTCGTGCCCGTGTTGACATGTTCGCTTTCGGGCCGCCGATTCCCGAATTCGAACGCCCGGTCCCGTAAGCGCATCGGCGGATCGAACGCAACCCTGTGCAGGGGATGGAGTTGGGCCAAGTCGTTCGCGGCACACAAGTTGCCATTCAGCAGAGCGGTCCTTCATCGCATCGAGAAAGGAGAAGCAGCATGAGACTGTTCCGAAATCGCATGGCCGTTCTTGCCCTGCTGGCCGCGCCCGCGCTTCTGGCAGCGCAGCAGGGCGGCGACGGCGCGCGTCCGATTACTCTCGACGAGGCGGTGCGGCTCGCGCAGATGAATTCGCCGCTGACGGTAAGCGCTCGAAATGCGCTTCGCACCGGCAAGCTCACCGAGTTGAACGCTCTCGGTCAGTACTTGCCGAACCTCAGCGTCAATTACGGTGCCTCGAATTTTTCCGGTGGCATCTATCAACAGGGTCAGTTGCTCCCATACAAGGGCGATCCTTGGAACTACGGAAAGGGATACAGCGCCAGCATGGTGCTGTTCGATGGAGGTCAGCGGTACTTCGGATATCGGCAGGCGTTGGCAAGTCAGCGGGCGAACGAGGAGAACGAAACGCTTCAGCGCTATGGCGTGGCGGCTACCGTGAAGCAGCAATACTTCGCCATACTGCAGGCGCGCGAGCTGGAAGCTGCTGGTGCGAGCGCGCTCGAGCAGGCGCAGGTCGCGCTGAATGCGTCGGCGGCGAAAGTGAAGGTGGGTCAGGTCGTTCGAACTGATTCGCTGAAGGCGGCGATCCAGGTCGGCAGCGCGCAACTCTCGTTGCTCAATGCGCGTGCGCAGCTGCGTGACGCGAACGCGGCGCTAACTCGTCTCGTGGCATCGAATGTTCCAGTGACTACGGTCGCATCCGATACCAGCGACGTTCCCCGCCTGGACGTGGACGACGCCTCGCTTGCGCGCATGGCCGAAGACGGCCCGAGCGTCAGGCAGGCGGTCGCGGCTTTGGATGCGGCCAAGCAAGGGCGCCGCTCGACGCTCACATCCCAGTACATCCCGCAGGTGCGCGCCAGCTACATCTACAACGCGAGTGGGTTCACTTCTCCCACGTTCAACTGGGGTGGCGGTCCGGCGGCGTCGACTCAGACGCAGTACACGTTCTCCGTGGGCTACACCATCTTCAACAACTTCAGCCGTGAATTGAGCAGCATGCAGGCCACGGTCGCCGCGGACAATGCTGAGGCCGTACTTCGTGACGCGCGATTCAATGCGACGGCCCAGCTCGCCCAGTTGATCGATCAGTTCCGCACGGCCGCGCAAACGGTCGAGCTGCAGACGCTGCAGATCGCCGCGGCTCAGGAGGATCTTTCGGCACAGCAGTCGCGCTACGCGCTCGGCGCGTCCTCATATCTCGACCTGCTCACGTCGCAGACGGCGCTCGACTCTCAGCGAATTCTTCTCATCAACGCGCGCTTCACTGCGCGCACGGCCAAGGCGGCGATCGAAGCGTTCATCGGGCGCGACTTGAAATAGCGGCAGAGGGGGCGCAAGTTGGTGACCTGAGAATGGGCTTCCCCGACGAAGTTTTATTTAATGCGCTCCAACTTTCGCTTCACCGCTCTTCCGCTGCTGTTGATCGTGGCTGCATCGTGCTCGCAGCCGAAGCCGGCATCGGCTCCTGCGCCCGCCACAGGCACGGGACCCGCAGCCGCTCCAGCGGCGGCTCCGGCGACGGCGCCCGCGAACAGGCCGGCCGGCGGCCGCGGCGGACCGCCGATGACCCCCGAACAGCGTGCTGTCCGCCGCGATTCGATCGGAACGCTGCGTGCCGCGACGCGGGCGCGATTAATGAAGGAGATCGCCGGCCGTGAGACCGAGCCGGCCGGCACGGTGTTCAAGAACGTGCAGGTCCTCAAGGACATGCCGGCGGGACGGTTCGTCGTCCTCATGGATTCCACCTGGGGCCGCGCGCTCAACCGCAACTGCACCGACTGCCACATCGCCAACCAGTGGGCGAGCGACAGCCTGAACCGAAAGAAGACCGCGCGCATGATGGCGGGAATGGTGGAGGCGATCAACACGGAACAGCTCACCAAGCTGCCGGTTCGCCCCGGTCAGAACCCCCCGAGGATCAGCTGCATCACCTGCCATCGCGGAAACCCGGGCGGACCGGGACAGGCGTTGATGCCCTGAACTGCGTTCCGGCAGGGTTAGAGGCCGGGACGAGCGACGCGTGAGGGGCGACTTGGTGAAGAGCGACGCGTGAGCAGCGAGGAGACGTTCTCCGCGCTCCTCACACGTCGCTCTTCGCCGGATCGCCCCTCACGCGTCGCTCCTCGCTCTTCGCCGTTACGTGATCTGCTGCGGCTCCGCGCGCTCGAAGGCAGAGCCGAGCGCGAGAATCAATCCGTAACTTTCTGCCGCGAGCGCGATGGATCCGAGCACGCACGCGACCGCCACGGCCGCGCCGGGCGTCGCGCTCAGCACGAACCATGCGCCGCCGCCGAGTGCGGCGGGAACCAGCAGCATCAGGACGAACGCGAGCAACGACGCGGCCATCGAGAGCATCATCTGTCCCATCACCTCAACTCCGCCCGGGCCCGACGGACCGAGCCGGATCCACGCCGGGAAGAGGACCGCGGAGCCGTTGATGATCGTGCAGATGGCACCGTCGAGGGCGAGCAGCGTGAGGGGCAGCGTGCTGAGAATCGCGACGAGCATGTCGGCGCGAATAGTCGTGACGCCCGGGGCGGCCATCAATGCGATTCCCGCGATCGCGAACAGCACGAACTGCGCGGTCGCCATGATCACGGCTCCGGACGCGATCTCCGCGAGCACCAGATCCGCGCCGGCCAGCGGCAACGACTTCAGGAAGGGCAGGTGCAGCATGTCGCTGCGCAGGTCGTTTCGCAGCACCTGGATTCCGAACAGCGGCAGCATCATCGCCAGGAAGAACGCGGTCACGGCTATGCTGCGCGCGGGGTTGCCGGATTTCCACCCGAAGAGCGCGGCGACCACGAACGCGAGAATCGGCAGCCTGAGCAACGCGCCGGGCTTTATCGTACGTCGGAGCGCGATCGCGTTCTTCCACACGACGGCGATCGCGGGGATGCCTGTGGGCGCGAGCGCAATCGTCTTGTTCACCGCGCTCGTCTCCGGATCGAACGCGGTCATTCTGCGCGAACGCATGGCCTCGATTCGCTTGGCGCGCTCAGTGGACGCGAGCGCAGCGGCTTCCTCGAACGCCGCGTCGGAACTCAGCACCCACCAGAGGTGCAGCAGCACGATGCCGAGTGCCGGAAGCATCGCGACGGCCCACGCGGACGCGTTCGGCGCGAACGCCGGCGCGATCACCAGGTGAAACGGATAGAGCACCGTTCGCACGCCGGGTGACTCGAAGAACAGCAGGATGCTGCGCAGGAACGCGAGCGGGTTCTTGCCGTCGGGAGCGCCGATCGCGCTCAGCGGAACCGCGACGAACGCGCCGAATATCATCAGCCCCACGACCATGGCGAAAACCTTCGCCATCCATTTGCGCTTCTGCCCGGCGGCGCGATACTCCCCCCGCGATGCGCGATGCAGCGCCTCGCCCATGCGATGCAGGCTCAGCGTCGTGAACATCACCCACACGGCGGCTGCCGAGAGCACGCCGGACAGTGAGCCGCTCCCGCGTCGCAGGATGAACGTCCAGATGACGACGTTGATGAGGATGATGACCTGCGACTGCGTGAGCTTGTATTTCACGAGCGTGCGTCGCGAGACCGGCGCGGTCAGCAGCATCGCGACTTCCGCTTCCGTGAATGCAAGCGCCGACATGTCGCCGCCGAACATCCAGATCCCGGCGATCACGATGAGGATGAACACCGGAGCGATCGACGCAAATGCCCCGCTGGCCGCAGCCTCGGATCCATCTCCTCGCGCCCCGGCTCTCACCGCGTGGCGGCCGAACACCATCCAGAAATAGCCGAGCCCAAGTACGAACCCCACCGCGTAGCGAGGCGTGCGCAGGCGCCGCAGCTGCGAGAGCAGACGGTTTCTCGTCGAGTTGAAGATGAGGTACGCAAACGCGGCAATCACGCGCGGTCCGGGCTCCTCGGCGTGTCGTCGTCCGCCGTGAGCGTGAGAAACACATCTTCCAGCGAGCGGCCGGCGAGTTCGGGCCGGCGCGCGAGAATCTCGTCGAACGTACCGTACTCCACGCACTGTCCGCGCCGCAGGATGAACAGTTTGGTGCACAGCTCCTCGACCAGATTCAGCAGATGCGAACTCAGGACTACGGCGGTGCCGGCCCTTGCGCGGTCGGCGATCGTCTGCCGCATCTTCCGGATGCCGGCGGGATCCAGACCGGTGAGCGGTTCGTCGAGAATGAGAACCGACGGATTGTGCAGGAGCCCGCACGCGATCGCGAGTTTCTGCTTCATGCCGCGTGAAAGCGCTCCCGGCAAAGTCTCCAGCTTGTCGGTCAGCTCGAGTTCGGCGAGCAGTTCGGGAATTCGCTGTTCGGCATCGGCCACTCCGTACAAGCGCGCGATGAAGCGCAGGTGCTCCTGCACCGTGAGGTAGTCGAAGAGATGCGGCTCGTCCGGGATGAACGCGAGTTCGCGCTTCGCGGCGACCGGATCGGATTGAATGTCGTGCCGGCCGATGCTGACCGTGCCGCGCGAAGGCCGCATGATTCCGGCGAGGCAGCGCAGCGTGGTGGTCTTGCCGGCTCCGTTCGGGCCGACCAGCCCGAGGACCTCGCCGGGCCCGACGTCGAATGAAATGGAATCGACGGCCTTGAACGAGCCGTACAGCTTCGTGAGTTCACGAACGGCGATCATGTTGGTTCCGGGCGTCCGCGCAAGAAGAGGTGAGAGGGAGCGCAAAAGGTAACGGCCGCTCGCTGGATTGGGCCAGAGAGACCGCCCGCTCCAATTGACGGGGTTTCCCCGGGGATCGCGCGGGGATTGCCGTACATACATCATTCCCCCAGCGCGCAGATTGCTCCCTGGCGGGTTGCTCCACCGTTCGAAGTCTACCGGAGTCTCACCAATGGCTTCCAGGAAACGCGCCGTAGCGATCGGTGCGATCGTAATCGTTCTCGTCGTCGCCGTCGTCATCTTCACGCGTCCGGGGCAGCTCGTGCTCACCGGGATCGTGACGACCAACGACGTCATCGTGAGTCCGCAGGTCAGCGCGCAGCTCATCAGGCTGCTCGTGAAGGAGGGCGACAAGGTCGACGCGAACCAGCTGCTCGCCGTCCTCTCTCCCGATGAGTTGCGCGCCGACCGCGCCTTCGCCGCGCAGAGCGAACAGGGCCTCGGCGACCAGGTGCAGGTGAGCGAAGCCGCGCTTCGCTACCAGGAAAAGCAGACCGCCGACCAGATCAAGCAAGCCGAGGCGAACGTCGCCACCGCGATCGCGCAGCAGCAGGAAGCCGCCGCCAATCTCGGCATCGCGAAGCTCTCGCTGAGCCGGAGTGAGGCGATGCTGCAGGCCGGCGCGATCTCGAACCAGGACCTCGATCAGGCGCGCACGAACAGCGCTGTTGCGAGCGCGCGAGTGGACGCAACGGCCAAGCAGGTCGAATCCGCACGCGCCGCGCTCGCGCTCGCGCAGTCCGCGGCCGAGCAGATTGCGGTTCGCCGGGGCGGAGTGCTCGCGGCGCAGCGCGGCAAGGCCGCGGCGAGCGCCCAAACCGCGAAAGCGGATGTGCGCCTCGCGTACACCGAGATTCGCGCGCCGATCGCAGGGATCGTCGACGTGGCCGCCGCGCGCGCGGGCGAAATCGTCAGCCCGGGGCAGGCGATCGTCACGCTCATCAATCCCGATGACCTGTGGGTGCGCGCGGACGTCGAAGAGAGCTACATCGAAGGAATCAAGCTCGGCGACTCCCTGACCGTTCGCCTTCCCTCCGGCGATTTGAAACGGGGCGCTGTCTTCTATCGTGGCGTGGACGCGGGGTTCGCGACGCAGCGCGATGTGAGCAGGACGAAGCGCGACATCAAGACGTTCGAGATCCGCATCCGCCTCGACAATAAGGACCGGCACCTCGCTCCCGGCATGACCGCGTACGTGCTGCTCCCGAAGAGCGTGACCTCCAAATGAAGAGACAGTGACCCTCGCCGTCGACGTACGCGGGATCACGAAACGGTTCGACGACTTCACCGCCGTGAATGAGGTCTCGTTCACCGTGGAGCGGGGAGAAACGTTCGCCTTGCTCGGTCCGAACGGCGCGGGGAAATCCACGCTCATCCGGATGCTCACCACGCTGATGCTTCCCACGGCGGGCACGGCCCTGGTGGACGGCGCCGACATCGTGAAGGATCCCGACAAGGTGCGCCACGCGATCGGCGTGATCCCGCAGGCGATGACGAGCGACCTCGAACTGAGCTGCCGCGAGAACCTCTCGATCTACGCGAAGTTGTACAGTGTGCCGAAGCAGCGGCGCGAAAAGTTGATCGGTGAATTGCTCGCGGCCGTCGATCTCTCCGAGTGGGCGGACAGCCAGGTGAAGAAGCTCTCGGGAGGCATGCGGAGGCGGCTCGAGATCGCGCGCGGGCTGGTGCACGAGCCGCGCATCTTCTTTCTCGACGAGCCGACCACCGGTCTCGATCCGGTCTCGCGCAAGAACGTGTGGGAGATGCTCGAGCGCATCAAGGGCGAGCGCGACCTCACGCTCGTGCTCACCACGCACTTGATGGACGAGGCCGACAAGCTCTGCGACCGCATCGCGATCGTCGATCACGGCAAGCTCATGGCGCTCGACTCGCCGATTCGCCTCAAAGCCGCCGTTCCCGGCGACAACGCGCTCGAGGTGCTGTTCAGCGGCACGCCGGCCGACTGGAAAGCCAGGGTGGCTGCGCTGCCGGCGGTCGCCGCGGTCTCCTCGGATGGCGATGCCTATCATATCTCGTCGAAGAACGGTCCCGCGACAACGATGGCGCTGCTCGACGCCGCCGCGAGTGCCGGCGTGACGGTGAAGACGCTCGCCGTGCAGAGCACGTCGCTCGACGACGTGTTCGTGTATTTCACGGGCCGCCAGCTCCACCCTGACCAGCCCGAGACGACCCCCGCCGTCGCCGCCCCCGCGCGGCAATAGCAAGGAGCAGGCATGGAACGCACCTTCGCCATCGTCGAACGTGAAATGCGGCGGTTCCGCCGCAGCCCCACGCTGATCGTGATGTCGCTCCTCATGCCGATCGTGCAACTCGTCGTGCTCGGGTACGCCTTCGGCGGCACGGTCAAGAACCTGAAGCTGGGCGTGGTGGACCAGGATCGCGGCATGCCCGCCGTGCACATGCGCGAACTGGCCGGTGCGGTCTCGTCCAACGCGAAGACGTTCGTCCCCATGCAGTATCCGGATCTCGGCAAGGCGGTGACCGCGCTGCGCAACGGCGAGCTCAACGGCGTGCTGTCGATCCCACCCGATTTTTCACGCCGCGTGCTCGCGAGGGACGACCCGCGCGTCGCGATCATCGAGGACAACACCGACGGCTTCGTCGCCGGCACGATGGCCGCCACCGCGAGCAGCATGGTGGGTGCGTACGACCAGCCGGCGGCGTCCACACGGCGCGTCTCGCCGGTGACGACGCTCGACGTCGTCGAGATCTACCCGTACGTGCCATACATCCAGTACCTGCTCTCGGGATCCATTGTGATGTCGATCTTCATGATGGTGATGATCGGCGGCGGCATCATCTTCATCGATGACAAGTCGCGCGGGCTGCACGAGGGCTATCTCGTCACGCCGATCACCAAGCTCGAGCTGGTCATGGGGTTCACGATCTCGGGCGCGATCAAGGCCGTGCTCGCCGCGTCGGTCGTGGTGACGGTCGGTTCGGTGATCGCCGGAGTGCCCGACGCGTTCGAGCCGCTGCGGCTCATGCGCCTTTTCGTCGTCGTGATCGTGACGTCGATGGCGCTCGTGAGCATGATGTTCCTGCTCATGGTCCGGATGTCCGATCCGCTGGTGCCGCGCGCGCTGTTCGGCGTGCTGAACACCTTCCTCTACTTCCCGAGCGGCGCGGTGTATCCGCAGCAGGCATTTCCGGGATGGCTGCGCGTCATCGCGGTCGCCGATCCGTTCACATACGCAGTGCATGCGTTGAAGTGCCTCACGTTGAAGAACACGGGCTTCGGCGCGATCGGTTTCGACTTGCTCTTTCTCTCGGTCTTCACGGTTGTCTGCATGACGGCGGCGACGATGCTCTTCAAGAGAACGCTATAGCGAGTGGGGAGTGGCGAGATTCGACCCAATGCAGAATGCAGAAGAGGAATGCGGGATGCGGAGTAGAGATGAGATCTGAGCTTGAATACGAGATGCGGAAAGGGCGCGACCTCATGTGAAGTCGCGCCCTTCCTCGTTCCCCCTTTTCACATTCATCTCACATCTCACCTCTTGTCCGAATCCCGCATTCCTCTTCTGCATTCTGCATTGGGTCGAATCTCCCCACTCATCTCTTCTCTCTACGGTATGACCGGCGCCCATCGCGGAATGCCCACCTCTTCCGGACTCGCAAGTTTCTTGGTGCGTCCATACGCCGATCGTGCCTGCGCAATCTTGTCCGACCGCTGGATCCACGTCTGCGCCGCGAGATCGTAGCGGTTGAGCACGTTGTACATCCAGTACGGCTTGTTCTGCGCGAGCCAACTCTTTTCGTACAGCTCGCGGCCGAGCACGTATCCGTCCCGCAGATCCGCCGTGCGCGAATTGATGTTCGACGTGATCTCGCCCAGATCATGGCCGGGACTGCCGCCCACCTGCACCGTGTCATACGCGTGGGTGTACAGGCGTGAGATTTCATCCGAGAGCTCGAACTTCATGCCGATGAAGTCCATGCGGCGCGCACCCATTTCCATCGATTCGAGCGCGTCCGTTTCGCGCAGGCCGCTCCTGGCGGCCTGTCGCGCCTGCGCGACCAGCACCATCGCGCTCTCGGCGAGCACGCGGAAATCCCGCGACACCACGCGCATCTTCTGCGCGCTGATTTGCCCTTCGGCGGAGAACGGATCGACCCAGTAGAGATAGTCGTTGCCGTCGCCGAGTCCGGCCTTCGCGAGCAGGGCGTGTGCCGCGGAGAGCTTCATCTGCGCCGCGTCGATCCTGCCGCTCGCGTCACCGTGGAACTGCAGGCCAAAGCTCCGCTCGAAATCGTCGATCGATGCTTCGCCGGCCTGCCAGCTCGCGGCGGCGCCGAACAGGATCCCGTACCACTGCTGATTCAAGATCGCTTCACCGTCGTCGGCCCAGCTCGTGTTGAGCAGGCCGGTCGCGCCGAGCCGCTGTCCGTCGCGTGCCATCGCCTGGATGTTCTTCAGCGCGACGTCGTTGTTCGGATAGACGCGACTCCATCCGTTCACGCCCGGTGCGACCCACGTCTCGATCCCGGCATTAATGAACGGACGCAGCAGCGTTTCCGCCCTCGGGTTCGGGCCGTAACCCCACCCCACGGCGAGCATGTCCTTCGGCAGCGACTTCACCAGGTCGGGACTGCCCTGCGCGATGTCGCCCCAGAACAGGAATCGCTTGCCCGTATAGCGCAGCGCGCCCTCGATCTGTTTCAGGAAGTCGATGTACACCTGGCCGAGGCCGGTCTGCGACACGCGGTCCTTCGTGCGGCCCATGCCGAGCTCGAAGGTCTCGTCCGCACCGAGGTGCACGAACTTCGATGGAAAGAGCGAGTCGATTTCGGCGAACCACGACTTGATCAGCGGCAGAGACGCGGGGTCGTTCGGCGCGAGCACGTGCCCGTGGTCCGTCTCGGCGAGCGGCGCGTAGAGGTCGTACTTGAGCACGTGATGCAGGTGGCCGAACGCCTCCTGTTCCGGGATGACGTCGATGTGAAAGCGCTTTGCGTAGGCGACGAGCGCGCGCACGTCCTCGTGGCTCATGCCGCCGCCGGGGGGCGAGATGAGCGGGTTCGAATTGTAGGCGAGCGTGTGCTCGTAATACGGCGAGTAGACGTTGAGCTTGTATGCCGCGAATGTGCGGATTTCCTTTTTCTGGAACTCGAGCGTTGGAACGGGGCCGCGCGACAGGTCGTCGTGGAATCCACGGTACTTCATCGCGGGCCAGTCGCGGATGATGGCGAGCTGTACGCGTGGCGCGGCACCATCGGTTCGGATCAGCTGCTTGAGCGTTTGTGCTCCGTAGAACAGTCCGGCGCCGCTTGCCGCGACGATTGCCACGCCGTCTTTTGTCGCGAGGAGCACATACCCCTCGGCTTTCATTTCGTCGGTAAACGCGATCTTGTTGTCGTCGAGCACGCGGCGCGCCGTCGGTGAATCGAGGCGAAGCAACGAAATCCGGAAGCCCGCATTCGCGCCGGTGGCGACGCGAATGCCGCGCGCCTTCAGCGTTTCGGTGAGGTCCTTCGCCGCGAAGCGATCGTCGTCGTTGCCCGCGCCGATGATCGTAACGGATCGCGCGAGCGGCACGAGATCGCCTGTCGTCGCTTCACGCGGCTTGGGGATGAGGCGCGGATCGTCCATCGCGCGTGACGATGAGCCGGCGGCGGCGAGCGCGAGCAGAGCGAATGCGAGACGGCGAACGACGATCATCTTAGAACTCCAGCTTCTTGAGGTAGTTGTAGTCCTGCCGCACGCTCGTGAGTTCGTCCTTCGGATTCTCCTGCTCGACGTAACATGGCTTCTTCTGCACGTCGGGAATCGCCGCGAGCAGCGCCCGCAGGTTCACGCGACCCGCGCCGAGTTCCGTGTCGTGCGAGCCGTCGTCAACGACATCCTTCACGTGGAAACTCCAGTACCGGTCGCGGTACCGCTGGAGATATTCCATCGGCTTTCCTCCGCCCACTTCCATGTTGCCGAAATCGAGCTGAAGGCGGACGCGCGAAGGATCGGTCTGGTCCACGAACACGTCGTACGGCACGGCTCCGCCGATCGGTTTCATGTGGTCGGGCTCGTTGTGGAACGCGAGCCAGATGCCGGCGCGCCGGGCAAGATCTCCGGCGGCATTGAAGCGGTCGGCCCAGCGGCGCCACGCGTCGAGAGAGGTCCGCGTTTCGTCCGGGAGGCTCGGCACGATCAGATACTGGTGTCCAACCAGCTTCGCGGCGTCGAGGCTCCGCTCCCAGTCCTTCAGGAGGGCTTCCGGCGCGATGTGCCCGGACGGCGCCTTCAACCCTTCGTGCTTGAGAGTCTCGCGCACCTGCTGCGGCGTTCGCCCGAAGTTGTCGAAGCTCCAGAGCAGTTCGACGTCGTCGTACCCGATCGCGCGTACGGCCGCGAGGGTGCGCTCGGGATCCTTCTTCATGGCGTTGCGCACCGAATACAGCTCGAGTCCGACGCGCCAGAGGTGATCCTTGCGTGCCGCGATGGACGGCGCGATTCGCGGCAGGAACGCCGCGCCCGCGAACGTGGCGCCGAACGCCTGCACGAAATCGCGTCGTCTCATTTGAGTGCTCTCCAGGTTGCGGGATCTTCCGAGCCGAGCACCCACACCGAATAGCCGCGCAGATGGTGGTTCGTGACGAGGCCGAGCTTCGCCAGAAAGGCGCGCGAGTCCTCCATCCAGACGTACTGAAACACGTCGTGTTCGCTCCATGCCGCGGCCGGCGCCTTTTGCACGTCGTCCCACACGGGCTTGATGCCGCTTTTCGCAAGGATTCCCTGCGCCGCCGGATACGAAATATCGCTGCCGCGCATCTTCGAGCCGCCGATGGAATCGTACGCGGGATACCACCAGTCGGAATATGCGGGAATGCCGAGCGAGATCTTTTCGGGCGGCACACCAAGGGAAAGCACGTATTCCAGCGACGCCTTCATCCAGGGATAACCGGCCACCGGTCCGGCGGGCGATCCGCCGGTGTGCTGGGCGTACGTCATGTACGAGATGAAGTCGAGCGTGTCGGCCAACGCCTTGTAGTCGTAGACGGCGCGCCAGTTATCGTAGATCCATGTATGGTAGCTCGTGGGGCCGGGGTCTTCGCCGGTGCGCGGCACGACGGCGGCGCTGAGGGTGCAGCCGGCGTGGTGCACGGAGTCCACCGATTCGCGGGTGAACGACGTGAACGCGTCCTTGTCGCGCAGGTGCACGTTCTCGATGTCGAACTGGATGCCGTCGAGGTGCTGGTCACGGCACAGGGCCGCGAGGCTGCGAATCGCCCGTGCCCGCGCATCCGGAGCGGTGAGCACGCGGTGTATCGACGGCTGATTGAATCCGGGGTTCATCACCAGCGGCACGAGCTTCACGTGTTTCTCGTGCGCGGCCGCGACCACGCGCGGGTCGATGCTTCCCGTGATGATCCCGTTGCTGTCGAGCGAGAAGACCTGCGGCGAGACGATCGAGATCTGGTCCGCGTGCGCGACGAAGCTTTGCACGCTCTGCTCGCCGCTTACGGAATACCAGAGGGCCTCGAGCCTGTGCGGCGATACCGGCTGCGGAGTGCAGCCGAAGGCGGGGGCGAGCAAGAGCGCAATCAGGCTCCGCTGCATGCAACTCCAAGGGTGTGGTGAACGCGTTTCGTTCCCCAGAAACTAGCACTCAGGCGAAAGGTGGCAATCAGCGCGTCCGGCAGCATCTTACCAATGATGAGCGACATCGAATCCAGCTTTCGCGAATATCGCGAGCCCGTTCACGAGCTCTGTGGCAAATTCGACAGCCGATACTGGCAGGACGTCGAGGCGACCTCCGGCTATCCCGAGGAGTTCGTGAAGGCGCTCACCGACGCCGGCTGGCTCGCCGCACTCATTCCTGCGGAGTTCGGCGGTGGAGGCCTGGGAATCACCGAGGCCTCGGTAATTCTCGAGGAAGTCAACCGGTCCGGCGCGAACTCCGGCGCCTGCCACGCGCAGCTCTACATCATGGGCACGCTGCTGCGACACGGATCCGCGCGGCAGAAGTTGCAGTACCTGCCGCAGATAGCGTCCGGCGCGCTTCGGCTCCAGTCGTTCGCCGTCACCGAGCCGACGACGGGCAGCGACACCACCAAGATGAAGACCTTCGCGGAACGCCGTGGCGACCGGTACGTCGTGAACGGGCAGAAGGTGTGGATCTCCCGCGTGCAGCACTCCGACCTCATGCTCCTGCTCGCCCGTACGACTTCGCTCGCGGACGTCGCCAAGAAGACCGACGGACTTTCCGTCTTCCTCGTGGACCTGCGTGGCGCCGAACAGCGGGGGATGACGCTGCGCCGCATCAAGAACATGGTGAACCACGAGACGAACGAGCTCTTCTTCGACAACTTCGAGATTCCGGCGGAGAATCTCATCGGCGAGGAAGGGCGGGGGTTCCGCTACATCCTCGACGGCATGAACGCCGAGCGGATCCTCATCGCCGCCGAGTGCATCGGCGACGGCTACTGGTTCACGGAGAAATCGCGCCGCTACGCCAACGAGCGCGTGGTATTCGGCCGTCCCATTGGAACGAACCAGGGCGTGCAGTTTCCCATCGCGCGCGCATACGCGAACGTGCGCGCGGCGGATCTCATGCGGTACGAAGCCGCGCGACTCTACGACGCGGGCAAAGCGTGCGGCGAAGAATCGAACCTCGCGAAGCTTCTCGCGGCCGACGCCAGCTGGGAGGCCGCGAACGTATGCATGCAAACGTTTGGCGGCTTCGGATTCGCCGCCGAATACGACATCGAACGCAAATTCCGCGAGACGCGGCTGTATCAGGTCGCGCCGATCTCGACGAACATGATCCTCTCGTACATCGGCGAGCACGTGCTCGGAATGCCGAGGTCGTTTTGACACGCGTTTCCGGCGAGGCCGCGCTGCCGCTCGACGGAATTCGGGTCGTCGCGCTCGAGCAGGCGGTCGTGGCGCCGTTCTGCACGCGTCAGCTCGCCGACATGGGCGCCGATGTCGTCAAGATCGAACGTCCAGGCGACGGTGACTTTGCACGCGCCTACGACGGCGCGTTGAACGGTGTCTCCGCGTACTTCGCGTGGCTGAACCGCGGCAAGCGCAGCATCGTGCTCGACGTGAAGGACGCGCACGACCACGGCGTGTGCGAGCAACTGCTCGCCGGCGCTGACGTGTTCGTGCACAACCTCGCGCCCGGCGCCGTGGAACGGCTGGGGTTCGGGTACGACGAGCTCTCTTCGCGTCATCCGCGGCTCATCTGGTGCGGAATCTCCGGCTACGGCCCCGACGGTCCATATCGCGACCGGAAGGCGTACGATATGCTCATTCAGGCCGAGGCGGGCATCATCGGAATGACCGTAACCGAGGCTTCACCGGCGAAAGTCGGTGTGTCGATCGCCGATATCGGCGGCGGTCTTTACGCGTACTCGTCGATCCTCGCCGCGTTGCTCAACCGCGAGAAGACGGGCCGCGGCGACCGCATCGACATCTCCATGTTCGAGTGCATGACGGAATGGATGATGCCGCCGCTCAATGTGTTTCAAGGGACCGGAAGATCGCCGCAGCGGGCGGGCGTGCGCCACAACATGGTCGTGCCGTACGGCGCGTACCGCTGCTCGGATGGCGACGTGCTGCTCGCGGTGCAGACCGATCGTGCATGGCGCCGGCTCTGTGCGATCGTGCTCGACGCTTCCGCACTTGCCGACGATCCGCGGTTCGTCAGCAACGAACTGCGCGTCGCGAACCGCGCGCCGCTCGAATCGTTGATCGACGCGCACCTCTCTCAGCGCACACGCGCGCAGGTCGTGGCGTTGCTCGAGGCGGCCGACATTCCCACCGGCGCGATGAACGACGTCGCCGCGGTCGCCGCGCATCCGCAGCTCGCGGCGCGCGGCCGTTGGGTCACTGTCGATTCAGCGGGCGGAGAATTCTCCGCGCTGCTTCCGCCGCACAATCTTCAGGGTGCGCCGCCTCGCATGGGCGCCGTGCCCGCACTCGGCCAGCACACGGAGGAGATTCTTGCCGAACTGAAATCCGGCTAGAGAAACACGCTACTCGTCCAGCACCGTGACGACGACCTCGGCCTGTCCCGCTTCGTCGTAGTTCACGCTCACGCGCCAGGGCTGACAGCAGATCTCGCAGTCCTCGATGTACAGCTGGGCCGGACCACTTCCGGGGTCGATGGCGATCTCCACTTCCTCCGCGCAATACGGGCACACCACCGTCGCCTCGGTCTGCGCGGTGCCGTCACCATCGGGAAATTCATCGTCCAGGTTTTCGTCGTCGTCGTGACTCACGAGCCTTGTTGCAAGAGGAACCGTCGAGCGGACGATGAAGGTACACCGGTGCACGGCCGGTGGTTCAGTTGTTGCCGCCCGTCTTGACCTCGATGCCGGCGTCCTTCAATGCCTTGATCAACGCCGGCAGTCCGTCGCCCACGACCTTTGCCACCCGATCCATCTGTTTCTGCAGATCGGCTGGGAGCGCCTGCAGCGTCTTGCGCTGATCGTCGCTCACCGCAAAGGACACGTTCAGCATTTCCTCCAGCGAGTTGAACCTCGCCTGCACCGTGGTGAACGATTGACTCGGCGGAAGCGCGTTCTGGTCGTCGATTCCGCCACCACCGCCAGCACCGCCGCCCGCCGGCGCACCGACGGCTGCGGTCGAGTCGGCTGCACCGGCTCGCCCGCCGCCGGCAGCAGGGTTGGCCGCACCGGCTCGGCCGCCGCCACCCGCGCCACCACCCGCGCTGCCTCTTCCACCTCGGCCGCCCGCGCCGCCGCCGCCGCCCCGCCCCGCTCCCGGCGGTGCGCCGACCTGCGCGATGATCTCAGCCATCTCCTTCGTCAGCGCCGCCAGTTTCTTCTTCGCATCCGGTGTCATCCGTGCCATCGACGAATCCGCGACGCGCCGGACCTCCGCGAGCTTTCTCCGAGCCGTGTCGGCCTGCGACTGCTTCTCGCGCAGCGTCCTTTGGAACGAGGCAACGCTCAGCCGGAACGTGTAGAGCTGCTTCAGCTCTGATGCCGCGAGCATTACCATCGGATCGCGGTGCAGCGTGAACGACTGCTCGAGCACCGTCGGCGATCCCTTCGAGGATGTGAGCGTGAGCCGGGCCTTGTACGTGCCGGGCAATGCCGGGAACAGCGCGTCACCGCCGCCTCGCCCGCCGCCCGGACCACCCGCACCACCGCCGCCACCACCGGCTCCACCCGCGCCGCCGCGTCCGCCGCGGCCACCGGCCACGATCGTTCCCGGCGGCAACGTGTCGGTCACAACTCCAGTGAGCGGCGGACCGACGCGCATGTCCCAGTACTGACGGAAGAGTCCCTGCTTGTTGTTCGCCGCCATCTGGCGGATCACGGTGCCGCTTGCGTCGACGATCGAGATCGTTGCCTTTGCATCCGCGGGAATCTCATTCAGCAGGTAGGCGATGCGCGCGCCGAGCTCCGGATTCTGCCCGGTGAAGCCGCTCGTTCCCATGCCGGAGCTGCGCGTCGCGTTCGGCTGGTACTCGAGCTCGTCGCGAATCGGAAACATGAACGCGACCTGCGCCTGCTTCGCCTGAGCGAGATGCTCGAGGGGCGCGAGATCGTCGAGAATGTAAATTCCACGGCCGTGCGTGCCGACGACGAGATCGTTCCAGCGCGACTGGATCTGGAGGTCGTGCACGGGCACGCCCGGAATGCCGCTCTTCAGCTGCATCCAGTGCCCGCCGCCGTCGATCGTGGAATACACGCCGAATTCCGTGCCAGCGAACAGCAGGTTCGGCTGACGCGGATGTTCGCGAATCACATGCACCGTGCCGCCGTCCGGCAGGTCGGATGCGATCGACGTCCACTTCTTGCCGAAGTCCGTGCTCTTCAGCACGTACGGCTTGAAGTCGTTGCTGCGGTGCCCGTCGAGCGTCGCGTAGATCGTTCCCTCGCTCGCCTTCGAGAACACCACGCGGCTCACGTACGTCGTGTCCGGAACGTCGGGGAAGTGATCCGTTTTGGTCCAGCTCTTCCCTCCATCGCGCGTGACTTGTATCAACCCGTCGTCGGTGCCGACGGCGAGAAGTCCCGAGCGCAGCGGCGATTCGTCAATCGCCGAGATGTTGCTGAACTCCGCCGTTCCCTCGTTGCGGCCGAGCGCGAGCGAATCCGGAATGCCGCCACGCACCGGCAGCTTGTTGCGGTCGATGCCACGCGTAAGGTCGGGGCTGATCGTCACCCAGCTGTCGCCGCGATCCGGGCTACGAAACAGAACGTTTGCCGCCATGTACACGGTCTTCGGGTCGTGGCGCGACGGAAGAATCGGTGCGCTCCAGTTGTAGCGATGCGTCTCGTTCTCCTTCGGCACCGGCTTGATGTTCTTCGCCTGCCCGGTGCGCTGGTCGTAGCGCACCACGCCGCCGCCCTGCATCTCGGCGTACACGAGGTTGTAGTCCCACGGATCGGGCACGGCGTAGAAACCGTCGCCGCCGTGCATGCGGAACCAGTCGGCGTTCGTCGGTCCGAAGGTGTTGCGGGTGCGGCTCGGCCCGCCCCACTGCTGGTTGTCCTGCAGTCCGCCGTAGACGTTGTAGAATGGCTGCGCGTCATCCACCGCGATCGCGTAGAATTGCGAGGCCACGATGTTTTCGACGTGACTCCACGTGCGGCCATGATCCCACGAGATGTTGAGGCCACCGTCGGTACCGAGGATCATCTGCTCCGGCGTCTCGGGATTGAACCAGAGCGCGTGGTGGTCGCCATGCACGCCGTTCCCCTGAGCGAAGGTCGCCCACGTTTTTCCGCCGTCGAGCGACTCGCGCGACGTGGCGCTAAGGCTGACGACGTGCTCGGGATCGCTCGGGTCGCAGCGCACCTGACTGTAGTACCATGCCGTGGCGTTCACGCCGCTGACCTGGCGCCAAGTTGAGCCCGTGTCGTCGGAGCGATAGATGCCGTTCGCTGTTCCCCTCGCGTGGATGACGGCGTAGAGGGTGGATGGGTGCGATCGACAGACGGCGAGTCCTATGCGCCCGAGTTCACCGGTCGGAAGACCGCCTGCGAGTTGCGTCCACGTGCGGCCCGCGTCGCGTGTTTTCCAGATGCCGCTCTCGGGACCCGCGGGAAGAAATCCGTACTCGCGCCGTTCGCGTTCGAGCGCCGCCGCGTAGAGGACGTCCGGATTCGAAGGGTCCATCACGAGTTCGGTGAAGCCGGTGTTCGCGCTGATTTGTTTTGTGTTCGTCCAAGTCTTTCCGCCGTCGGTCGTCTTGAAGAGCCCGCGCTCGCCGCCGCTCGACCAGAGCGGACCCATCGCGGCCACGTACACGACGTTCGGGTCGCGCGGATCGACGACGATGCGTCCGATGTGCTGCGACTTGGGCAACATCGCGCCCGACCATGTCCTGCCGCCGTCGCCGGACTTGTACACGCCCGTTCCCCACGACGAGCTGCGCATGTTGTTCGCCTCGCCGGTGCCGACCCAGACGATATCGGAGTTCGACGGTGAGACGGCGACGGCGCCGATCGAACCGGTGCGCACGGAATCGAACACCGAGGTCCAGCTCACACCCGCGTTCGTGGACTTGAAGATTCCGCCGGTTGCGGCGGCTATGTAGATGACGGTGCCGAGGCGTCCTCCCCGAACGGCCTTCGGATTCTCCGCGACCGCGATATCCGCGATTCTTCCACCCATGAGAGCGGGCCCGATCGAACGGAAGGTGAGGACGCGTGCGAGAATGGAGTCCGCCGGGAGTGCCGACGAAGATCCTGTGCCCTGAGCCGCGGCCGCTGAGGACGCAATCGCAACGGCCGCGCACGTGGTGACTGCGCGCCGAACAGTCATGAGCGAACGAGAGAATGAAGGCATGATATGAGAGCGAAAAATGAGTACGAATCAAAGCTCGAATGTTATTCGGTGGACACCCCCGGGCAAGCAAACCGCGAACGAATAGATTGACAGCATGCGTACATCCTTCTCTCGCAGTTTCGCAACCGTGGG
>DATCGM010000174.1:0-3878 GCA_036508915.1 Gemmatimonadaceae bacterium | reverse complement strand
GCACGCCTGATTGCAACGGTTCGCTCGAGCTCATCACGCGATTGAAGGATTTTTGCCCGGAGATCACGCGGTAGTCCCGCGCGCCGTCGTAGCATCTCGTCCACCGCCGCGAGAGCAGATGCGGATCGCTGGCCATCGAGGGTGGCGCTGACCCAGTTGCCAAGGAAAAAGATGCGCCGATTGCGCTGGATCCACGGCAGGCTGTCGAGCGCCGGCACCAGATAGCGGCGCGTGAGCTCGTCGTGCTCGGGATCATGAAAGGCGCGCAGACTCGCCGTCACCCAATCCTCGTTCAGCGCCCGGTCGCCGAAATAGCGCGCCCAGTATTGCGCCTTCGTCGCCGAGTCCGGGTGTGCCGCGTTGGCGACGAAGGCGCGCCGCCGCCCTTCTGTCGTCGAGTCGCGCCGCCATTCCGCCGCGAGCCGTGCCTCCGCGCTCGGCGCCGCCCGCGCGACGAGGGTCGTGACGATCGCCCAGCGTGTGGGCGGACGAAGGGGCGCTCCCGCCGCGGCCGTGCTATCGAGCAGGGCGTCGAGCGTCGCCAAAGCCTGAGGCGAATGCGCCAACGCGACGTAGGTATCGAGATGATTCTTGCGAACGCCGTACGAGCGCGTGGAGTCGTTCGCGTTCGCCAGAAGCACACGCTCGAGCTCGGGACGCAGCCGGCCCTGCTCCGTCGGGGAGAGGTAGGCCGACACGGCGCGGGAGAGCCGTCCGAGGATCACCGGCACGAGCTGCTCGTCGGTTTCGCGCGGCAGCTCGCGCAGCGCCGTGCGAGCGAATCGAACCGGCTCAAGATGGGCGTCGCGCACCTGGTCCCACAGTGCGCCCCAGAGCATCGCCCGGAGAAAATCGTCCCGCAGCTCTCCGATGTGCGTTTCCAGCCAACGCACGCTGCGATCGTCCAGATGCACGAGCGCATACCCGTAGTCGGCCGCGTTGGCGAAGATGAAATCCGGCGCTCGTCGCCCAGCCACCGGCACGTCCGTGACGCGACCGCGCAGCTCGACCTGTATCCGTTCGGAGGGCCCGCCGGCGTAGCCCAAGAGCAGTTCGACTCGCGCGGGCCATGGCGCGGATCCCGAGAGAGCGCGCGCGGGGTGCTGCTCGATCGTCAGGCGCAAGATCTTCCCGCCACGCATCTCGACATGCGGCGTGATGACCGGCATGCCGGGCCGGAGGATGTAGCTGGCACCCCAGCCATCCAGCGGACGGTGCGCGGCACCGCCCACGGCGCCCAGCAGGTCACGCCAGGTCGCATTGCTGTACGCGTGGTCGCGCAGGTAGGCGCGAAGGCCATCACGAAACGCCGTGTCGCCGACGAGGTAGTTGAGCTGCTTGAGGATGCCCGGCGCCTTGTTGTAGACGATCGCGCCGTAGTTGCTCTTCGCCTGATCGAGATTCCCGAGCTGCTGCCACACCGGCGTGGTTCCGGAAGACGCATCGACCGCGTATGCCGCCGGTTTGTTGCGCAGATAGAAGGTCTTCCACGCGTTTGCGCCCGGATCGAGATCGGCTTGCATGACCGCCGCAAGGTAGGTCGCGAAGCCTTCCTTCAACCAGAGGTCGTCGAACCAGCGCATCGTCGCGAAGTCGCCGAACCATTGGTGCGCGACCTCATGAAAGATCGTCGCTTCGCGGCCGAGTAGCTGCGACAGCGTAGGACGCTCGCGATAGATGAAGCTCTCTTCGTTGTAGAAGATCGCTCCGGGATGCTCCATGCCCCCAAAGGGAAAGGCGGGCGCGAGCACGAAGTCGAACTTCTGAAATGGAAAACTCTTCGCGGTGTACTTCTCGAGCCAGGCGATCGCACGTGCGTTCAGCGCGATCAGCGTGTCAGATTCGACCTCGCGCGCACGCGACGCGCGCGCATAGATCGAGATGGGACGACCGTCGATCACCGCGGACTTCACGGACCATGGCCCAGCCGCAAAGGCGACGAGATAGGTGCTGATCGGTTCCGATTCGGCGAACCGAAAGGTGAGCGCCGAGGCGGAATCTACCGTCGTGACCCGTCCATTCGCGACGGCGGTCCAGTCGCGCGGGGTCGTAAGCGAGAGAGTGACGCGCCCCTTCAGATCGGGCTGATCGAAGCAGGGAAAGAGCTGGTTCGCGTCGGCAGGAACGAGGAGGGTGTACAGATAGTCCGCGTTGTCGACGGCGTCGTGCACGCGAATCACGCTGGCGCCCGCGGGCGCGATCGCCGCCTGAAAGTCGAGCGCGACCTCATTCTCGCCATCGCGAAGTGCAGCGGCCGCGATGACGAGATGCCCATGCTCGTCGCGCGGCGACGCGGTCGCTCCGTTCGCCATGACATTGGAGTACCCCAGCCCGCGAAAATCGAGAATGACGTCGCCGCCGCCGCGGCGTACGAAGCGCACGCGCGCATGGCCGACCGCGGTGTCGCGCCGAGTGACGTCGAGCTGCAATGCGTAGCGCACCTGAGCGATCTGCGCCGCTCGGCGCTCCGCCAGCGCACGCGACACGCCTGGACCGGTAAGACCGTCTCCAGAGACGCCGGGAACGATGGGTGCCAGCAGAAGCGAGAGGAGTGGCAGCAGGGTCATATGGCGGTCCCAGAAAGCGTTGTTCGGATGCAGCGCGGATCTGGCAGATCTCACGGATCCACGCGGATCGCTCCGATGCGCGTGAAGAATAACAAGCAAAAACTTTGACGCTGCGAGGGCAGGCCTCGGTGTGCCGATGCGAGCCCTCATGCAGTTCAGATCAGTGGAGATCCGCTAGATCCGCCAGATCCGCGATGACCACGACCAACGTAGTCGCAGTTGCGCCCTTACACGCACCGGCTCACCGATCCTGATCGTAGACGATGTCCACCGGGATTCCCTTCGCCTTCAGGCGATCGAGATCGGCCTGGAGCTGTGGGCCGATGACGCCGTACTCGACGTAGAGCTTTGAGACGCCCGCATAGTCCCCGTTGCCCTGCAGCACGAGGATCTGCTTCGATAACTCATCAGTCGCGGCGCGCATCTTCGCGAAATCCACGCGATGCTTGCCGTTGGCCTCTCGGCTGAACGCGCCACCGCGCTGGAGGAAGTTGAAGGCGACGACGTTCGCCCGGCCGTGTGCGTCGCCCGCACCAAAGCGCACCGACCGGAACAGACTCGAGAGAAAGGTAACGTAGTTGTCTTCGATCGACTCCTTCCCCATCTCGCCCTGCGCATTGAGCTGCCGGATCATGTACAGGCCAAGTACGTCCGCCTTGCCCTCCTCGAGTGCGCCGGCCTTCTCCTTGAGCGCGGCGCGCACCGTGCCCTTGCCGTCGATCGTGATCTTGATACCGAGGCCATGTGCGACTTCGTGGAACATCACGTTCTCGAAAAAAGCGTCGAAGGTCACGCGCGGCAACTGATCGTCGACGATGAGCTCATGCGCCAGCGGAACCAGAATGCGGTCGAACTTTGCCCGCACCGCGTTCTTGAGCTGGAGTCGCCGCGATCCCTTCTCGAGCTGAACCTCTTCATCGTTCGGAAGGTTGATGGCGATGGTCTTGGATCCCACGTTCGCCTGGCCGGCGACGTACACGACGTCGTAGGCGTTAAGATCGGCGTCGGTGCCCGGCTTCTCCCGCTTGTACTGCGCGTCCACCGGGATTCCGGTCTGAAGCGCAGGCAACTGGCTCGCGTACTTTGCAAGCCTCTTGCTCCACGCCTGATCCTTCACGAGCACGAACGCCTCGTTCGACGCCTTGTAGCCGAACAGTTCGTCCTCGTACGTCTCGATCGGACCGAGCACGAGATCGAGCGTGTTGTTCTTCATGTCCATCCACGCGAAATCGCTCGGCTGATACCTGTCCGTCGTCAGCGCGGTCGCGAGCAGCGTGAGGTAGCGGCGCAGCCCCGCGTCTTCGGCAAGTG
>DATCGM010000173.1:0-9597 GCA_036508915.1 Gemmatimonadaceae bacterium | reverse complement strand
CGCGCGTCCAGCTTCGCGTCCTCGGGAAGACGACGCTCGGCCGGCCCTTCATCGCGGTCTTCATCTCCGACTCGGCCACGCTCGCCAATCTGCCAAAGGTTCACGACGCGCAGCGAAAGCTCGCCGATCCACGCCTCGCGACGGCGCAGGAGCGCGCGGCACTCGAGCGCGATGGCAAGGTGGTCGTGCTCGTGACGTCGAGCGTCCACTCGACTGAGGTCGGCGGCATTCTCACGCCGCTCTCTCTCGCATACCGGCTCGCGACATCGGAAGACGAAGAAGCGAGATCGATCCGCAGGAATACCGTCGTCATCATGGTGCCGTCGCTGAATCCCGATGGCGTGGACATCGTCGGCAACTGGTATCGCAGCTCGCTCGGCACGGCGTGGGAGGGCAGTCAGCCGCCAAGGCTCTATCACTACTACACCGGCCACGACAACAACCGCGACTGGTATGCGTTCACGCAGGTCGAGACGCAGATGGTCATCGACTCGCTCTACAGCCAGTGGCATCCGCAGATCGTCAACGACATTCACCAGCAGGGCGCGAACGGAACGCGCATCTTCATTCCACCCTACATGGATCCCATCGAGCCCAACATCGATCCGATCCTCGCGGCCGGCGTCGCGCAAATGGGCAAGTCGATGACCTGGCGTCTCACCATGCAGGGGCTCGTCGGCGTCGCGAACAACACGTCGTACGACGCGTGGACTCCGGCTCGCGCATATCAGCACTACCACGGCGCCATTCGCATTCTCACCGAGACGGCGAGCGCGTCGCTCGCCTCGCCGATCACCGTTCCGTTCGAGTCGCTGCGCGCCGGCTACAACGTCGATCCCAAGGTGACGGGCGTCGATTTCCTCACGCGCTGGCAGGGTGGGGTGTGGACGGTCGGCGACATCGTGAAGTATCAGATGGCGGCATCGTGGGCGCTGCTCGCACAGGCGGCCGATGATCGCGCGCTCTGGCTCTCGAGCTATAGCGCGGTGGAGCGGCATTCGGTGCAGGGCAAGGGCGCGATCGGACGCGGTGACTGGCCGGCAACGCTCGTGATCCCGGCGCAGCCCGCGCGCGACACGGCGGTGAACTTCGCCCTGCGCATCCTGCAGCGCGGTCAGGTCGAGATTCGCCGCACGTCGGCGCCGTTCACGGCGAGCGGCCGCACCTTTCCCGCCGGCAGCTACCTGATCTCCACGGCGCAGCCGTACGGTGGATTCGCGAAGACCCTCCTCGAGAATCAGCACTATCCCGATCTGCACGAATATCCGGGCGGTCCGCCGAAGCGCCCGTACGACGTCGTCGCACACACGCTGCCGCTGCTCTTCGGATTCGACGTCGCGTTCCTCCCCGATCCGGTCACCGTCGAAGCCACACCGCTCGCTCCCGTTCAAGCGACGCCCTGGGTCGCGAATGGTCTGTCGAACAGCAAGGCGCGCCGCATCGCGATCTTTGCAAACTCGTCACCGTCGATGGACGAAGGCTGGACGCGCTGGGTCTTCGACCAGTACAAGATTCCCTTCACGACCATCTCGGCCAGGGACATCCGTGCCGGCAACCTTGGCGCGCGATTCGATGCGATCATCATTCCCGATCAGCAGACGCGTGCCATCGCCGGTGGGCCGAACGGTGCGTATCCCGATTCGCTCAAGGGCGGCGTCGGTGCGCCGGGTGCCGCGGCGCTCGGCGCATTCGTCGATGAGGGCGGCACTGTGGTCGCGTTCAATGAAGCGAGCAACTACGCGATCGAAGCGCTCGCGCTTCCGGTGAAGAACGAGCTTGCGGGTGTTCGCTCGAACGACTTCTACGCGCCGGGCTCGATTTTGCGCGTCGTGCTCGACCGTTCCAATCCGCTCACCGCGGGCTACACCGCGCCGGAGCAGGCGGTGTGGTTCGAGGGCTCACCTGCCTTCACCGTCACGGACTCGACGCGCGCGTCCGTGGTCGCACGCTACCCCGCCGCGAGCGTCGATCCGCTGATGTCAGGCTGGCTGCTCGGCGCACCGAAGCTGGCGGGCAAGGCAGCGATGGTGGACGTGAAGCGAGGGAAGGGGCACGTCGTACTGTTCGGTTTCCGGCCGCAGTACCGTGGGCAGACGATGGCGACGTATCCGTTGCTGTGGAATGCGCTGCTCGGACGGCCCGTTCCCTAAGCGCGACGACGTGCACCAAGTATCCCGTACGTTGCGCGTCACCGCTCCCGCGTCCAGAGCAGGAGCATTCCGCAGCCGGCGTCGGTGGCGTTGTACTCCGCCGGGCCGGTACCGCGGGGACCAGCTTTGCGAGCCGAGCAACGTCGAGACTCCACCGGATCGCCATGATGTCCGCTGTGGGATCGATCGTCACGAGCGTGTCCGAGAAGGGCGCGCGCAAATGACTCGCGGTGAGCAGGATCGCGCGGCCACGCGGGACACCGCACAGGGAGAAGCGGCCGAGGTCGTCGACGTTGACCGACTGCGTGTCCTGCCTGGCATAGAACAATGTCGACGTCGTACTCACGTGCCACCACGACGCCGACACGTGCACGTCGCGCGGCATTGGCGTCGAGGCGACGCCATCGACGATTCTGCCGACGAGCGTCGCCGTGTTGAATGACGCTTCGGTCCTACCGCAGAACTGCCTCAGCGATGCAGCTCGCGCGGGGAGTTCCAGGTGCAGATCCACCGCCTGTCCGGACGCGATCTCGACGTCACGCTTCTCTGAGCGCTCGTGCGCGAAGTCGACGAACGTCGTGTCGGCAACGTGGACAGCGTACCGCCCCGGCAGAACCGGGAACAGCGTGAAGCGGCCGGCGCTGTCCGTGAGAGCGGAATCGACGGTGCCTTCCAGGCTGACGATCGTTCCGGGAAGCGGCGTCGGCGATCCGGCTTCGGTTACGATTCCCGTGAGTGGCTTCAGCGGACTCTCATAGCGAAGACCATCCGGCCAGGCCGCGGTCAACACCACGCCGCCCGACTCGCTCATTTGCACGATGCGTGGCTGATCCGGGACCGCGATCGCCCGAAATTCCGCTCCGCGAGCTACACGCCCGCTCGGCGCCTGTGCAGGCGACCGCTGCTGCGCGAAGATCGGAAGACGCACCTTCCATTCGTCGATGAAGACGACGCCGTTCGCCATTGCGCGGAAGTGGAGAACGCCCTGCGCGGAGTCGCTCGCCATGACCATGTTCGGCCCGGTGTAGCGAAACTCCAGCGAGCGAAGGGCGGGGACGCCGGACTCGAGCCAGAGCGTTCCGCGCACATCCACGAGCGTGTCGCGTCCGCGCGCCGGCTCGAACGCGAGACCGATGGCTCCAGGATGATTGCGGTCCGATGTCCGCACGCTGAAGCAGTGCGTTGCGGCGAAGCTCTCGTCGAGCAACACGTCGGCGTCGGGGGCCTTGAATCGCTGGACATCACCCTCCATCTCCAGGTAGCCGTGTTCTGCGAGCAGTCGCGGTGTATCTGGAGAAACGAACGGACGAGTTGTGCTGCCAGTCATGGCTCGCGTGGTCTGCCGGATTACTCGTCCGGGTTTGAGGTCCGTCACGCGGTCATAGCTCACGAGCATCGCACGCGCCGGTTGTGTCTCACGCGCGACGATGGTCGCCAACAAACCCGCGCGCGCCTGTTCCGACAGCGAGAGAGCGCCGGTTCGATCACGATCCGCCGAGCACAGTCTGTCATCACTGACGGTGACGGCCGACAGCAGCGTGGGCACCTTCGTCATCCATATATCTACAGGCTGACTCCCTTCGCGCCGAGCGGGCAACGAAATGTCTCGAGGCTGAAACCCGATGCGCACGACGCGGAGTCGCGTCGCAATCGTCGGCAATACCATCGAGTACCGCCCCGCTACATCCGAGATCGTGCGTCCGAGCGACTGCCGCAGAGAATCGAGCACGGTGACGACGGCTCCAGCGAGTGGAGCCGTCGTCCCCGTGTCGCGAACGACGCCGGACACGCGCATCGTCTGCGCTCGCGCCGACGAATGAGCAAGCGCGCACAGAGCGCTCAGTGCAACGACGCGAAGCGCGAGCCGCCGGAGTGTCATCGCACGGACTTCATTAGGTATCGATCAACCCTGTCGTCGGAGAGACGAACGACGCCACCCTCTGAAGTCTCCATCATTGTGTGCGGGATGGCCGCTGGCGCTCAGCGTCCGCTCGCGATGGATAGTCCGAGGGAGTGGAATTTCAATCGTGGCCAGTGGAGTATGCGGTGGCCCCATGTCGTACGCAACGCGGCGAGAGGAGCTGAACGACAGCGGAGAGTGGCGGAAGCGGTGGCTCCGGCACACATTGGACGCCATCGAGGAGGATGTTCATGCGCACATTTCGCTGGCTGACCATCATTGCCGCTGTTCCCGCCGCACTCTTCGCGCAAGCGCCGTCGGCAGCGACTCTCGAGGCGACGATCCGCGCTCGTCTCGACTCACTGCCGGCGCACGCGACTTTCTACGCGAAGCAGATCTCCACCGGACGCGAGGTTGCCATTCGCGCCGACGAGCCGATGAACACGGCGAGCGTCATCAAGATCGCAGTGATGGTCCTTGCCTATCGCGATGCCGATGCCGGACGGTTGAACCTCGACGAGCGATACACCATCCGCCCGGAAGACGCGCGCCGCGGCACGGGACTGTTGCAGACGTTCGCGATGGGTCTGCAACCCACGGTGCGCGACCTGATCACCGAAATGATCATCACGAGCGACAACACCGCCACCGACGTCATGATCGGCAAGGTGGGCCTGCCGCGCGTCAATCGCATGCTCGACTCGCTCGGCTATCGCGAAACGCGGCTCCGCATGACCGTGGGACAGACATTCCGCGCGGTGTGGGAAGCGCTCGACCCGAAGTACGCATCGCTCACCGATCGCGAGGTGTTCGAGCGCGGCTCGCCCAACGACAGTGGCGCGGCGCGGCGAAACACGGCGTTCGTGCTCGACTCGACGAAATGGCTCGGCCGCACCACGGCGCGGGAAATTTCACGCTTGCTGGAGCAGCTCGAGCGCGGCCAGCTCGCGACGGCGCAGTCCACCGCCGAGATGCGGCGCATCCTGCGGCAACAGCTCTACACGTCGCGCCTGCCGCAGCGAGTGCGCTTTCGCGTCGGCATGGGGCACAAGACCGGCGACTGGCCGCCGCTGCTCGGGAATGACGTGGGGATCATGTACGCGCCGCCGCCGAGCGGGCCGATCGTGATGGCGGTGTTCACGAATGGAAATACCGGAAACTTTTTCGATCTCGAGGCAACGGAGGGGAGAGTGGCGGAAGACGTGTTGAATGCGTGGGGGAAGTAGACATGCGTCCCTTCACCAGGATTGTGCTCGGCGCTGTCGCGATCACGTCGGTTGCGTGCGCGGGAAGGCAGCCTACCCCGTCGCCGTCGCCGGCCGTCGCGACGCTCGCGCAGGTGTACTTCTGGCGCGCGCGGCCCGCCAAGCTCGAGGAATACACTACGTACGTTCGCGATCACGCGGAACCGATCGATCACGAGGCGCAACGTGCCGGAGCATTCATATCCGTCACGACCTACCTGGCGAACGACAGCACGCTCTCGTGGACACACATGCGTGTTTTCCTGTTGCGTGATTCGACACAATTGCGCGGCTTGAGCGATGCACTGACCGCCGCCGGGGCGCGTATGCAGCCGGATTCCGTCACACGCCGACAACAGGGCGAATATTCCGCCACGCTGCGCGACCGCGTCGGCGCCACCGTCGTGCAAATCGTGCGCTGACCTGCAATCCGGTGTAACTCATGACGACATGCTTCTCTCACGCTCGTTGCTAGCCAGCAGGGCGAGTCCAAGACTGTGCCCGGTGAGACGATTGCCCATCGGTTGTAGCTCCCATGTCACGTTAGTTGTCGTCCGGTATACGATTGGCGCCGAGTCTCGTCGTTTTCTTGTCGCTCTTCTTGGGAGGAACGCTCCAATCGTGCTTGACGCCCTTCTTCGCACTCTTAGGCTTGCCTCCCGCGCGCGTGCTGGAGCTCTTGCGCCGACCCGATTTGCCGCCTTTCACCGCGTTGCTCCTCGTGAGGAAGATGACCGCCCCAACATTCTAGTGGACCGTAATTGAAATCGTGTTGGCGGATTGGATGTTGTCTTCACTGCGGAGGGCGCGGAGGCGCGCAGAGGAGCGATGTCATGCACCGCTGGTGCGCCGTCTCGCGTGCGCGGCGCGCTCCGTCGACGAGCGCGCGCGACACCGCCTCTTGGAGCGGCGCGAGGTTGGGAAAGTAGCCGCGCGCGTCTGGGCCCATGTTCTGGCGGTTCGTGAGCAGGACCACAGAGAGCCCATACCGAGGCACGCCGAGGACGTAGGTGCCGGTGAAACCGGTGTGCATGAAGCTCCCTTCCGGCAGATCTCGTGGGCGCATCCAGCCGAGATAGTTGTCGTACTGGTCACGCGTGAGAAACTGCTCGACAACCTCGGGACGGAGGTACCGGTGTCCTCCCAGCATGCCATGGGAGTCCAGCAAGTCCACGAGGACGCGGAGCTCGCCCGCGGTGGAAAAGAGGCCGGCGTGGCCCGCCACGCCGCCATTCGCGTACCAGGCATTCCCATCGTCCACCCCGCCGCGTAGCACGTCGTGCCGCCACCCGTTCCATGCAGCGGGGTCGCCGAGGTAGCGGTAGCCGAAGGTCGAGTCGTACACCATGTGCCGTTCGTAGACGTTCCCCGTCTCCGTGGCGGCGAAGTCGGTGAAGCCGCGGGCCTTCGGCTCGAAGAGCGTGGAGCGCAGGCCGAGCGGCCGATATAGCTCCCGCTCGACGAATGCGTCCAGCCGCTGGCCGCTGACCCGCTCCACGATCACGCCGAGCAGCATGAACCCGAGGTCGCTGTAGTGCCGGCCCGCACCCACGCCGAACCCGAGGGGCATGTCGCGGATGAGGGCGTATGTCTGGGCCGTGTTGGATGCGTGGTAGTACAGGGGCTGCCACTGCACGAGTCCGGCGGAGTGGGTGAGCAGGTGCCGGACCGTGATGCTGTCGAGGTGCGGCCCTCGGAAATCGGGGAGGTAGCGCGACACCGGGGCGTCCACGTCGACCTGCCCACGATCCACGAGCAGCATGATGGCGTTCGTAGTCGCCATCACCTTGGTCACGGACGCGAGGTCGAACAGCGTGGACGTTCGCATCGGAGGGGGCGAGACGAGGCGCTGCCCCGCGGAATCGAAGAGCTGGGCGTAGCCGAATGCTCGCTCGTGCAGCAGCACCCCGTCCATGGCGACGACGAACACCGCGCCGGGAAATTGCGTGCCGACCGCGGCCGCGATCAGGGAATCGGCGCGGGCGAGACCGCCCGTCAGTCCCGCGAGACTAGCCGCGGGTACGCCGGCGCGGGCACTGGGACGGGCGCACCCGACGACGGAGACGAGAAGGAGCACACCGATCGCGAATGTTTTCACGTATACGGGGTGGTCGTCGTGAATTGATTGATTAGGAGCGAACGGGTGAGCAGGAGAGCTTGCACTCTCTCCCGCTCGCCCGTTCGATCCGGAGTGCGCCGCGACGGAAAATCCCGCGCCGCGCTCCCCGTGCGTGCGACTGCCCTGCCAGTCAGGGGGCGCGGTCGGTGCACCCGTGGAAGTTCGGGTTGTTCAACTCGTCGCCCGGAACCGGGATGTTGTAGTCGGTGCCGTACTTCGCTGCCGTCTTGAACCACACGCCCCCCTCCCCGGGGAAGACGGCGGTGACTGGGAGCTTATAGGTGCGCACCATGCGACGCAGATCACCCAGGCGCTGGCCGCGGCCGAAGGTCCAGAAGGCACGCTCTCGGAACATCAGCTTGAGTCGCGCGTTCGGGTCGGGGGTGGTTCCCGGGTCGGTCAGGAGCTTCATGCCGCTGATCTTGAGCGTCGCGTCGGTCGTCGGGCCGGTGCGCAGGTCGTTCAGGATCTGCAGCCATCCCGTCATGTCACCGGCGGCGAGCTTCGCCTCGGCCTCGATGAGTCGCGCGTCGATCCCGTTGGTCACGGGAACCGCCGCGTCACGCACCTGCCAGATGAGCTGTGCCTGGAAAGGGGTGACGCCGTCGATGCCCGTCGCCGCCGTGGCGGACGTGGGCACACGGGGATCCTTGGCGGACACGAAGGGCAGTCCATTCGGGATCGTACCCGTGGCGTCTACCGAGTCCTGCACGGAGTAGCGCTTCAGGCTGTTGGCGATCGTCCAGATGTAGTTGTCTTCCTTGACCGGTGTGAAGGTCATGTCGTAGCTGAAGCTGGTCGGCACGCCGGCGACCGCCGCGGCGGCCTCGCCGATCTTCCCGAGTCCCAGCAGCGCCCGTGCCTTCCCAATTTTCGCAGAGTTGATGACCGTCGCGTCGCCGCCGGCATTGGCGAGCGCCGAGTCGAACGAGGCGCTCGCCATGGTGAAGGCTTCGGCACCGCTGATCGGATTGCCGACTGTCGGCGTCGCGCCGCTCAGGTCGGCGAAAGGGATGCCGTTGCAGAAGTCCGCCGCCGCCTGCATCTCGGCAAACCCCTTCACGAAGAACATCTGACCGACACTGGAGACCGCCGTGGGCCTGTACTGTCGGAGGGCGCCGATTGCCTGATACGATGCGACGCGGGCCCGGCTGATGCTGCGGAAAGCGGCCGCGACGAAGCTGTTCGCCGCGTCGATCGTGCGCGAGTCTGCCTGATCGCGCTGGATGAAGGTGTCCGACGACCGCCACTCGTCAACCATGAGGCCGCCGTAGAGCCAGCTGCTTTCGTCTCCAGCCGTCATGAAGGCGAGACGGCCGATGGCTCCGACGCGCAACCCCTCGGCGCCGTCGGATGAGTTGAGGTCGATCGGCGCGAGAATGTCCGGGTGCTGGACCTGAAGCAGCGTATCGCGGCATCCCACGGCTGACGCTCCAAGGACGAGACAGCAGACTGCGGCAGCGCAGCGAAGTATGCGGGTGGATGGCATCATCGAATGAGAGTCTCGAGTCCGTAAGGTGGGCATGTCAGAAACCCACGTTGAGTCGGAACGTGAAATAGGTTGGTGGCGGCATCGTCTGAAAATCGCTCGGCGCCGTATCAGTCGCGCCCGCCGACGCATTACTCTCGGGATCGACGCCGGTGTAGTGAGTCCACACGTGCACGTTACGCACAGCGACGTTGAGAGATGCGTTCTGACTGCCGGCGAGGTGCGACGTGACGGCCTGCGGCAGCGCGAAGCTCATCGACAACTCGCGGAAGCGCAGGAAGGAGTCATCCTCGAAGAATCCGTAGTACGTGTGAGACGGGTCTTCACGAACGGCGACGGCACGCGCCTGAATCCAGAGCGGTGCGGTGATGTCGGAGGCGCCGCGACAGTTGTTGCGGCCCGAGCAGCGAATGCGCTCGGTGCTGTTCAGGAGCTTGAATCCGCCCTTGTAGTCGAATAGCGCGTTGATGTGCAGCTTGCGGGAGAACAGGTCGAAGCCGTTGGCGAGGGACACCTCGTAGCGCGGCGTCGAAGAGCCGATGAAGACAGCCGAGTCGGCGACATGGATCTCGTTGAGTGTGATGATCCCGTCGTGGTTGGTGTCGTCGTACGTGTAGGGCCGCTGCCACCAGCCGAAGAGCGGGTAGCCCGGCATCTCGCGAATCGTCGTGCCGACGATCGGCGGGATCGGGCGG
>DATCGM010000172.1:0-6019 GCA_036508915.1 Gemmatimonadaceae bacterium | reverse complement strand
GCCTGCCTGACGGCAAAGCCATTCGCCTGCGCGAGCTTCAGGTCCGTCCGCGCACCCCGAAATGGAATCTCGCCGTCGGCTCGCTGTGGTTCGATCTCTCCGGCGGCCAGCTCGTGCGTGCCGCATACCGCATGAGCGTCCCGATGGACATCAAGGCTGTCGCCGAGCAGGACGACTCGACGTCGTTCAAGGATGTGCCGGCGCTCATCAAGCCGATGCTCTTTCCAATGACGGCGTCGGTGAGCGCGATCGGCGTCGAGTACGGACTCTATCAGGGGCGTTTCTGGCTGCCGCGCGTGCAGGTGATGGAAGGCGGCGCGAACATGAGCTTCATGCGCGTGCCCTTCAAGCTCGAGCAGAAGTTCCAATACGATCAGGTGAATGGCGGCGACAAGTTGCCGCCGATCGTGGTGGATTCGAGTTCCCGGCCGAGACGCGGTGGGAGCGTGGGCGTGATGATTGGTGGACCGAGCCGCGCCGATTCGATTCGCGAAGCAAGCCGTACCGCGCGCAGGAAAGCGCAGTGCGACAGCACCGGCACGCGCAGCTCCAGCCGCGCCGGTCGCGTCAATGGCAATCCCGACCCCGTGATGACGCGCATTCCCTGCGATTCGCTCCAGCTCGCGAATTCTCCCGATCTCCCCGCCTCCATTTTCGACAAGGGCGACGAGGTGTTCGGCGGCGCGGAGATGGACGCGCTCGTTGCGCAGGCCCTGTCGATGGGCGCGCAGCCTGATTTCGCGCCGCTTCCGCCGACGATGGAGCTCGAGAACGTACGCTACAATCGTATCGAGGGTCTCTCCGTTGGCGGACGCGTGGACCAGACGCTCGGCGCCGGCTATTCGCTGCATGCTGCCGGCCGGATCGGCGTCGCGGATCGCGAGCCGAACGTCGAGCTCACCGGCTCGCGCAGCGACCTGCGTCGCACGCTCTCCATCACGGCCTACAATCGACTCGTGTCGGCCGGTGACTGGGGCAATCCGCTCAGCCTGGGCAGCTCGATCTCGGCCTTTCTCTTTGGCAGGGACGAGGGGTTCTACTATCGCGCGAGTGGCCTGGAGCTCGGTTCGGCGCCGGATGAGCCGAGCAGCGGGGCACTCACCTGGTCGCTGTTCGCGGAACAGGAGCGAACGGCACGTCAGCGCACGACGCTCTCGCTCGCGCGGCTCGTGCACGGCTCCACCTTCGAGCCCAACCTCGAGGCGGTGCGAGGCGCGTATCTGGGCGCGCGAACGCGATACACGGGCACCTACGGGCTCGATCCGCAGGGCTTCCGGCTCTTCTCCGACTTCCGTCTCGAAGGTGCGTACGCTGACACGGGTGCATACGGTCGCGCCGCGCTCGACATCACCGCATCGCACGGCATTGGCGACGGAGCCGCCGCACTCACCGTCGCGGCAGGCAGCTCGGTCGGACTTCTCCCCACGCAACGCTTCTGGTATCTCGGCGGCTCGCAGACCGTGCGCGGCCAGCGTCCCGGCATCGAGCCCGGTAAGGCCGGCGACGCCTTCTGGCTCGCCCGCGTGGAAGCCGCGCATGGCGTCGGCGTCATCCGTCCCGTCGTCTTCGCCGACTTCGGATGGGCCGGCGACCGGCGCAACTGGAGCAGGATTGGAGTCCCGATGTCCGGCGTCGGCGCGGGGACGTCCATCATGGATGGGTTGATTCGATTCGATGTGGCGCGAGGGATCAATCCGGAGCGGCAGTGGCGGATCGATACCTACGTCGAGGCGCGCTTCTAGAAGACCGAATAACGGGTGAATTGGTTGATCGCGCGCGCGCGCGCCTTCGTCGACCAACCAATTCACCGATCAACCGATCAACCAGTCCTTCTTGACTTCCCCCCACCAACCCTCGATACTCAAAACCAATGACTCACCACTCCGCCCCCACGAAAATGTGCATGTGCACGTGCCAACTCATGTGGCATCAACCGCACGGGGAGAGTGGCGCGCACGAGTAAGTCATTGACGTAATCATCGTCGATACTGCGCCCCGATTCCCACGCGAATCGGGGCGTTCCTTTTTCCCGGAACCTCACGGCGCGCGCTGGGATAGAGACGCAGAACGACGTCCACCGTTCCTCCACTCTCCCGACTGTCCGACCATGCGTCCAATCGCCGTTTATCACGAACATCCCGACTGGTTCCGTCCGCTCTTCACCGAGTTGGAGCGCCGCGGGCTTCCCTTCGTCCGGCTCGACGCCGCGGGCCACCGCTACGATCCCTCGGAGCGCACGTCGTCATACTCGCTCGTCGTCAACCGTGCGAGTCCTTCCGCATACCTCCGCGGGCACGGCGGGTCCACGTTCCACACCTTGCATTGGCTTCGGCATCTCGAGCGCATCGGCGTGCCCGTCGTCAACGGCAGCAAGGTCTACGGCTACGAGCTTTCCAAGGCGTCACAGCTCGACGCGCTCACCGAGCTCGGTCTGCCATTCCCGCGCTCCGTCGTCATCAACGTCGCGTCACTCGCTGTCGCGGCCGCAGCGGATCTGCGCTATCCGGTGCTCGTGAAGGCCAACATCGGCGGGAGCGGCGCGGGCATCACGCGCTACGAAACCGCCGATGCGCTCGCGGGTGCAGCCGCACGCGGTGAGGTCGCACTGGGAATCGATGGCGTCGCGCTCGTGCAGGAGTCCGCACCTCTTCGCGACGGGCACATCACGCGCGTCGAGACGCTCAACGGCCGCTACCTCTACGCGATCAACGTTCATCCCGCCACCGGCTCGTTCGATCTCTGTCCCGCCGATGCCTGCCAGACGACCACCGGCATCGAGCTCGTGGGCGCCGCATGTGCGGCCGATGCGGTGAAGAGCGGTCTGCGCGTGGAACGCTACACGCCGCCGGCCGAGATCGTCGAGCAGGTCGAGCGCATGTCGCGCTTCACCGGCCTCGACATCGGCGGCATCGAGTATCTCGTCGACGATCGCGACGGCAAGCACTACTTCTACGACATCAACGCCCTCTCCAACTTCGTCGCCGATGCGCCGAACGTGATCGGCTTCGATCCGTGGACGAACTTCGTGGACTATCTCGAGGAGCGCATCACGCTCGCACCGGTAGAGGTGGGCGCATGAGTGCGATCCTCGCCCCCGAGCGCGAATTGCGTGGGGTCGGCCCGGCGTCCCCAAACAAGATGCGTTTCGGCTACTGGCTTCCCGTCTTCGGCGGCTGGCTCCGCAACGTCGACGATGAGCGCATGGATGCAAGCTGGAGCTACACGCGCCGCCTCGCGCAGCGCAGCGAGGAGCTCGGCTTCGATCTCACCCTCATCGCCGAGCTGTTTCTCAACGACATCAAGGGCGCCGACGCACCCGCGCTCGACGCGTGGAGCACGGCGGCGGCACTCGCGGCGGTGACCGAGCGGCTCGAGCTGATGGTCGCCGTGCGGCCGCAGTACCACCCACCCGCGCAACTCGCGAAGCAGGCGGCGAACATCGATCAGATCTCCAACGGCCGCCTCGCCCTCAACGTCGTGAGCGCCTGGTGGGCGGACGAAGCGCGCCGCTACGGAGTCCACTTCGATCAGCACGACGATCGCTATGCGCGCACCTCCGAATGGCTCGATGTCGTCAGCGGTGCGTGGCGCGAGTCGCGTCTCACGCATAAAGGCAGCTATTACAACGTGGATGACCTCATCGTCGAGCCGAAGCCCGTTCGGCGGCCCGGCCCGACGATCTACGCCGGTGGCGAATCGGAGACGGCCAAGAATCTCATCGCCCGCAAGTGCGACGCGTACGTCATGCACGGCGACCCGGTCGAGCGCATCGCGCCGAAGGTCACCGACATGCGCACGCGCCGCGAGCTCGCGGAGGGCAGCCCGATGAAATACGGCATGGCCGCCTACGTCATCGTTCGCGATACGGCGGAGGAAGCACAGCGTGAGCGCGTGCGCATCACGAACGTCGACGTGGGGTCCGCCGGCTACCACAACTATCAGGACTGGCTCGCCAACACGCAGCTCGAGCAACGCGTGTCGCTCGAAGACTACTCGGTGTCGAACCGCGGCCTGCAGGCCGGCCTCGTCGGCACGGCGGAGCAGGTGGCAGAGCGCATTCGCGCCTTCCAGGACGCGGGCGTCGGTCTCCTGTTGCTCCAGTGCAGCCCGCAGCTCGAGGAGATGGAGCGATTCGCCGAGGAGGTCATGCCACTCGACTCTTGAGCGCCGCGTGACCAAGGCGCCGGGAGCGTGGGTCGTAGCGCACCCGATGGACGAGCGGGGCACGTCAGTCCCGTCACGAACCTTCATCGCGGCTGAGGAGTTACTCTCTTCTCATGAACACCCTCCTCCGCTACCTGAAGCCCTACTGGCGCGTCGTCGCCCTGGCGCTCGTCCTCGCCACGATCAACCAGATCTTCTCGCTGCTCGACCCGCTGATCTTCCGGCACATCATAGACGGCTACGCCACGCAGTACGGCAAGTACAATCGCTCGCAGTTCTTCCGCGGCGTCTCCCTCCTGCTGAGCATGGCCGTCGGCGTCGCGTTCGTGTCACGCATTGCGAAGAACTTCCAGGACTACTTCGTCAACGTGGTCGTGCAACGAGTTGGCGCCGATCTGTACTCGGACGGCATCCGTCACTCGCTCGCGCTGCCCTTCCAGACCTTCGAGGACCAGCGCAGCGGCGAGACACTCGGCAAGCTACAGAAGGTGCGCTCCGACACGGAACGCTTCATCGCCTCCTTGGTGAACATGGTGTTCACGACGATCGTCGGCGTGATCTTCGTCATGGTCTACGCCTACAATGTGCACTGGTCCATCGCGCCGGCATTTCTGCTCACCGTACCTCTGCTCGCTATCCTCAGCTCGGTGCTCAGCAAGCGGATCAAGGTCATCCAGAAGGTGATCGTCGCCGAGACCACCGCGCTTGCCGGCGCGACGACCGAATCGCTGCGCAACATCGAGCTCGTGAAGAGCCTCGGACTCGCCAAGCAGGAAGAGCTTCGGCTCAACGCCACGACCGAGAAGATTCTGCGCCTCGAGCTCAAGAAGGTGCGTTATCTCCGTTCCCTCAGCTTCATCCAGGGAACGTTCGTGAACTTTCTGCGCACCTGCATCCTCTTCCTCATGCTGTACCTGATCTTCGAGAAGCAGATCACGGTTGGACAGTTCTTCTCGCTGCTCATCTACTCCTTCTTCATATTCGGCCCGCTCCAGGAGCTCGGCAACGTCATCAACATCTACCGGGAGACGGAGGCATCGCTCGCGAACTTCGACGCGATCTTCGAGGTCCCGATCGATCTGAAGCCGGTAGATCCGATCGCGGTGGACGATCTGCGTACGCTCGCCTTCGAAGGTGTGAGCTTCACGCACGCTACTGCGGCGCAGCCTGCGCTCGCCGACGTTGCGTTCGACGTGCAACGGGGGCACACGATCGCCTTCGTCGGGCCCTCGGGTGCCGGCAAGACGACGCTCGTCAAGCTTCTCGTCGGACTCTATCGTCCGAGCCACGGCCGCATTCTCTACAATGGCGTGTCGAGCGAGCGCGTCGATCTCGATCGCTTCCGCGAGCGCATCGGCTTCGTCACGCAGGACGCGCAGCTTTTCAGCGGCACGATTCGCGAGAACCTCCTCTTCGTGCGGCCCGATGCGACGGACGACCAGTGTCTCGCCGTGCTGCGCCGCGCCGCCGCGCACTCGCTGCTCACGCGCGCCGATCAGGGCCTCGATACCGTGATTGGCGAGGGCGGTATGAAGATCTCCGGCGGCGAGAAGCAGCGCCTGAGCATCGCGCGTGCGCTGCTGCGTAACCCGCATCTCCTTGTTTTCGACGAGGCGACCAGCTCGCTCGATTCGCTGACGGAGGAAGAGATCAGCCGCACGATGCGCGACGTCGCCGAGGGCGCGGACGTGATCACGGTGCTGATCGCGCACCGGTTGAGCACCGTCCTGCACGCCGATCGCATCTTCGTCCTCGAGCGCGGCCGCGTGGTCGAGGAGGGTCGGCACGACGAGCTGCTCGGCAGGAAGGGGCTCTACTACGCCATGTGGAGGCAGCAGGTGGGCGAGCGGCGCAC
>DATCGM010000171.1:0-6895 GCA_036508915.1 Gemmatimonadaceae bacterium | reverse complement strand
GTTACATCCCCTTCTTCAGCGAGTCCGCCTTCACGGCAGCCTTCGGCATGGTCCAGAATCCAGCCGAGCCCCTGGCGTTCTTCGCGACCTCTCCGCCGAAGAGCGCGGCGTTGAACACCACGCGAAATGTGCCGAACGGTTGTCCGCGCCACTGCGGACGGAATCCGATGAGCACGACGTGCCCGCGATCGTGCTTGACGTCGAGTGCGGCGGCGTAGCCCTGTATGTACTTCTCGCCGAGCAGGTAACCGGAGAGTCTGGGCGAACCGTCCCTGGCATATTTCGCGAGGGCGGTTCCCTCGAAGCCGTCCAATGTCGCGAACACGGGGCTGCCGTCGACGAAGACTTTCGCGCGCTCGGGCATGCCCGCCATGACGGGATGCGTGGGGTCCGTCGTGACCTCGAGGATCGATCCGCTCGAGAAGTAGCTCTTGCGCGGAAGGGTATCGACCACGTTGCGCACCGGCAGGTGCAGTGCGGAGATCGCATAGCCGGCGCTCTGGTTGAGACACACGAGTGTTCCGCCGGCGCGCACGAACTCATCGAGCGCACGTCCGCCCTCGTCTCCCAGTCCGCCCTCGTAGCGCGGCGGAACGGTTCCCTTCGCGAACCCGTCGGCGATCGAGCGCGCGCGATCGGATGCGAGGAGAATGACGTCGAAGCGCGCGCCGAGGTTGCCGGCACGGATATCTGAATTGGTGATCGCCGTGTACTTGAAGCCGTAGTCGTCGAGAAGCCACTCGGTCCAACCTTCGTCCATGCTCGCGGTCCACGGCTTGTAGATCGCGATCCGAGAATGCACCGCCGCCGATTTCTCCGCGCCGGCCGGCAGCGTCGTTCTGTCCGCGCGAAGGGACAGCTCGTTTACCCACGCACTCATCGTCGCGTCGGCAATGCCGGAGACGAGATAGCGGCCGCTGCGTCCAGCCGAGCCCTCGGCGAAGCGCACCGTACCGCCACCGGCGAGTGCGCGCGTGATCAGCCGGAAGGTGTTGTTCTCCGCAGGGTCGAGGGCGAGTTGGTCGCCAGCGCCGGTGATCCGTCCCGGCAGCGGGACGATGCCCGCGGCAACGGAGTCGGTCGCGAACGGCGCATCCGGCGCGGCTCGCCAGTCAACGATCTTTCCGACCACCGGCTTGAGCGCCGACTTCAACTCGCTCGTAAGCGGCGTTCGTGTCTCCACGACGCGGACGTCCATCTGATAGGGAAGGGTCCATCCTGCTGCGTCGTATGGCTGTTCGGGAGGGCCGTCGGGCGACTCACGCAGATCCGGATAGTCCTGTGCCTCGAACAACTGCCGCACGAGCTCCGAGAACTCCTGGTCCATCGGGATGACCCACGTGCCGCGCGGGTATGCCGCGCCGTCGATCGTGGCATCGCTCTTCAGCTCGCTGATTCGGACGCCGTTGAACGCGAGGCGCCGCATCATCTCCGCGGCGGCGACGGGATCGCGTTGCGCGCGCGGGACGACGTAGGCGTACGGTGGATCCTTTCTGTAGCGCAGAATCGTGTTGCGGCCGGCCTGATACCGGTTGTAGAGGAGCTCCTCGCGATACTTCGACGCATAGTCGAGCACCGCGAGCGAGCCGGTTTCCATGTAGTCGATGGCGTCCTTGATGCGCCACCAGCCACCTGGCCACGGGCTCGCGTAGAGCGACTGCGGCCGGAGATCACGCATCTCCTTCGGAAACTCGTCGATCGTGTAGAAGTGCGGTGTCGCATAGCGATAGAGCGCCGTCTCCGTCCAGAAGGAGGCGATGTTCTGTAGCATTGGCAGGTAGTCGATATAGCCGGCGTACCACGCGTCGAACCCGGTGCCCATGTGGGTCGCGCCCACCATGCCGGCAGACTCGAGCGATTGCGCGATCGTCATGCCGATGGTGTTCACCTCACGCGACATGAGCGCCGGGACGCGAGGCGCGATCGGTTCGGCGAAGGGCGGAAGCCAGATGCGAGTCGGAAAGGGCGCCGTCTGATGTTGCACGTAGATGATCTGGGGCTCCCAGTTGCGCCACGTGCGCGCGACGACGCGCGACTCGACGACGTTCAGCATGTAGGCGTCGCGATTGTTGTCGTGTCCGATGTACTTCTGATAGAGCTCGTGCAGCGGCGCGACCTCGTACGGTGTGCCGACATTTTCCTTGTACCAGTTCGCGACAATGTTCTGCCCGTCAGGATTGATCGACGGCCATAGGAAGAGAACTGTGTTCTCGAGGATCAGCTTCGTCTTCGGGTCGTTCGTCCTGGAGAGCAGGTCGTAGGCGAGCTGGATCGTGTGCTGCGAGCCCGCGATCTCGGAGGCGTGGAGGCCGCCGCTGATATCGACGAAGGCTCTGCCTTCGCGCGCGAGGCGATGCGCCTCTTCGTCGGTGAGACCATCGGGGTGCGCGAGGCGGCGCGCGATGTCTCGATAGTGATCAAGTTTCGCGAGGTTGGCCGGCGAGGAGATCACCGCCAGCGTCCACTCGTGTCCGGTGGACGTCCTGCCAACGTTGATCAGCTTGATATAGTCGCTCGACTTCGCCAACTCCTGGAAATAGCGCATCGACTCATCGTAGTTCGCCAGCTTGAGATCGGCGCCTACCGGAAAGCCCAGCACCGATTCCGGTTTGGGAATCGAGGTGGATTGAGTGGCGGCTGGACGCGCGACGCCAGTCGTGAGCGCGAAGACAGCGGCGCAGGCGAAGGCCGCGCGGTGTGGAACGAGTCGATGCATCGAGATGTGTCGGAAGATTCGCATGGCGCGAAACTACGTCGGGCGGAGGGGCGCGTCGATGCCTGGGAGTCGCGCTGCGGTTACGGCTGTAACTTTGAGCGATGGAGCCCGAGCCGATTCAGGACTACGCGCGGTCGCGCCGCACCGAAGACGAGTGGCTGTGGGGCTGGGATCTGACGCCTGGCATCGTCTCGGTGTGGGCGGAGGCGAATGGCCGGGCAACGGTTTGGCGCAGGATCGCGGAGACCGGCGCGCTGGTGCGTGAGGAGGAACGGTTCCGGCCGTGGCTGCTGCTCGATCGGCTCGACGATCTTCAGCATCTCGGTGCGCGGCTCGGCCGCGAAGGTACGCAGGGCGCGCAGGTGAGCTATCGCGAGCTCGAGGGGCCGGGCACGCTGCGATTTCTGGTGTCCGCAGACGACACACGGACGCTGACGTCGGCGGTGTTGGAGGGCGCGACGCAGCGGCTGGGCCGTCACGTCGCCCACCTGCGCGACCTTGGACAGGACGGGGTACTCTCGCTGCCACCAGAGGAGCAGTACCTCGTGTCGACGGGACGCACTTACTTCCGTGATCTCACGTTCGACCAGTTGCATCGCATGCAATTCGATCTGGAGACGACGGGGCTCGACCCCCAGCACGATCGGATGTTCATGGTTTCGGTGCGAGACCCGGCGGGAACGACTGAAGTGCTCGAGGCGTGTGGTGAGGGGGATGCGGCCGAGGCCGACCTGATCCGCCGGTTGGTCGCGAAGGTGGCGACGGTGGATCCGGACGTCATCGAGAATCACAACCTGCACGGATTCGACCTCCCGTTCCTCGATCGGCGCGCGCGGATACTTGGAGTGCGGTTGGCGCTCGGGCGGAACGGGTTGCCCGGATTGCGACAGCGCGCAGCCCGGCGCGGTGCCACCAGCGAAACGGACCCCCATCGTCGCGTGCGGTTCGTGGCGCCGGGTCGCGAGCTGATCGACACGCTCGATGCGGTACGACGTTACGACTTCTCCAATCGCGATCTGCCCGGGCACGGGCTCAAGGCGGTCGCGCGGCACTTTGGCATCGCGGGACCGGATCGTGAGCTCATCCGCGGCGACCAGATCTACACCGTTTTTCGCAGCGATCCTGCGCGCGTGCGCCGCTACGCGACCGCGGACGTCGAAGAGGTGGCGGCGCTCTCGCGGATGCTTGGTGGCGCAGCGTTCGCGCTGGCGCGCATGGCCCCGCGGCGGTACGAGCGGCTCGCGGACGCCGGGGCGGCGACGGGTGTCATCGATCCGCTCCTGGTGCGCGCGTACATACGCTCCGGCATGGCGCTGCCGGCGCACGAGGAAGGCGACGGCACGACGCACACCGGCGCGGCGCTGCACCTGTTCGCAACCGGTGTGGCGTGGCGTGTGGTGAAGGCGGATGTGGCGAGCCTGTATCCGTCGCTGATGCGCGCCTACCGGATTGGCCCGGCGCGGGACCGCCTCGGCGCGCTGCTCGCGCTCGTGGACCGGCTCGTCGAGCAGCGCCTTGCGGCAAAGGCGAGCGCGCGGGCCGCGCCGCCAGGATCGGCGGAACGCTACACCCACGAGGCGATGTCGGCGGCGATGAAGATCGTCGTGAATACCGCATACGGCTACATGGCCGCGGGAGGCAGCCTGACGCGGTTCGCCGACGTCCACGCGGCGAACGAGGTGACCCGTCGCGGCCGCGAAACGCTGGAACTGATGTGCCGCGAGCTCGACGCGCGCGGGGTCACGTTGCTCGAAGCCGATACCGATGGCGTCTACTTCGCGGTGCCGGAATCCTGGAGCGAGGCCGATGAGCGCCGCGTGGTGGCGGAGGTCGCCGCGCTGCTGCCACCGCTCGTGCAGCTCGAGTTCGAGGGCCGCTATGCGGCGATGTTGTCGCACGAGCCGAAGAACTACGCACTGCTTGCATACGACGGCACGCTCACGCTGCGCGGAGTCGCGTTTCGGTCGAGTCGCGCGGAGCCGTATGGCGAGGCGTTCCTGCTTCGCGCGATCGGACGGCTGCTCGTCGGCGACGTCGTGGGCGTGCGCGAGGCTTACCTCGCCACGTTGGGGGCGCTGCGCCGCCGTGAGCTTCCGACGTACGATGTGTCGTCGCGCGTGCGGCTGACCAAGACGCCCGCGCAATACCTCGAGATCCGAGACAGCCGGCGCGAGCTCTCGTACGAGGCGATGCTCGCGAGCGACCGGACATCGTGGAGCGTCGGCGACCGCGTCCGCGTCTATCGCACGAAGACGGGTTCGGGCGGTGTGGTCGTGGAAGCGGGCGACCCAGACGCCGAGCGTGCCGACGCCCGAGACTATGACGCCGACCACTACTCGCGTCTGCTGCGCGATACGTTCGCGGCGCGTCTGGCGCGCGCCTTCACGCCAGGCGACTATGCCGTCGTCTTCGCCGATCCCGACCAGTTGTCCCTCTTCACACCGCCCATCACGACGATTCACAGCGTCCTCACCAGACTGCGCACTCACGAGGCCTAAATGGCAACGTCGCTCACACGCCGATCTGCTCTGCTGTTCACGCTCTCCGCTTTCGCGATCATCGCGGGGGCCTGCAAGGACAAACCGCCGGCTCCGGCGAGGACGGCTCCAGTTGGGCCGGCTCCCGACTCGTTCCGCGTGGCGTTCGAGACCACGCGAGGCAACTTCGTCGTGGAGGTGAAGCGTGCGTGGTCCCCGAAGGGCGCGGACCGATTTTACGATCTCGTGGCGGAAGGCTTCTTTGACGAGAATCGCTTTTTCCGCGTTCTGCCGGGATTCATCGCACAGTTCGGCGTGAACGACGACAAGAAGCTCAACGAGAAGTGGGAAGCGAAGACCATCGCCGACGATCCCGTGAAGGAGAGCAACTCGCACGGAACGCTCGTGTTCGCGAGCGACGGCCCAAACTCGCGGTCGCATCAGCTCTTCATCAACCTTGCCGACAACAAGAATCTCGATCAGCAGGGATTCTCGCCGATCGGCCGCGTGGTCGCAGGGATGAGTGTCGCGGACTCGATCTATTCAGGATATGGAGAGACGCCCAGCTATCACCTCCTCGCCACGCTCGGAAATTCCTATCTGAAGCGAATGTTCCCCAAGCTCGACTACATCAAGACGGCGAGGATCGTCGGCGCGCCGTAGCCAGGATCGCGCGTTGTTTCCCGCCTGTCATTCAACGGTTACCGCTTCGTCATCGTCAGGCCGCTCACCGTCGCTTCGGTGTTGTGGGCAAAGCGAATTCCGTACACACCATTTGTGGACTTGAGCTTGCCGGCGCTCACGACCGCGGACTTGTCGTAGCTGCCGACGACGGTGCCGTTGATCGCGCATTCGACCTTGTCGCCCTTCACTGACATGGCGATCTCCTGCGACACCGGATCGCCAACCGCCGCTGCCTTGTTCACCGCCGGACTCGGTGCGCCGCGACCATTGAGCTGGAAGGCGGCAGGACCAAAGCCGCGGACGATGAAATTGCCGTTGCCGTATGCCGCGCAGTAGAGATAGCTCTGCTGATCGGTGCCCATGTCGTTCCCGCCGATGACGATCCCGTACGGATGCGGATGGCTGTTCAATGCCATGTACTTCGGCTCTCTGAACGTCGCCTTGACCGTATAGTTGCCGCTCGCCGTGTTGGCCGGATTCCAGTACGCCACTGCGGGGCCGGTGGTCACGTGGAGCGCATCGCCGTCCTTGGCGAGCTTCGAGTTGTTCAGTACCTGTCCGCTCTTCTCCTCGCTGGCGTCGATCTTTCCCGACCAGCCCGGGACGGAGATACCGCCCGCCGCAACGCTGCGGGACGTTTCCATCTGAGCTTGGGCCATGCTCACACTGGGAACCAGCATGATGACGGCAACTGCTAGCGCGGAACCGTAGGCGCGACGCATGTTATGTCCTCTCGCTGAAGAAGGTTGGCGACCACCAATTATACGTTCGGGAGCGGTCCATGAGTAAGAACAGGGTAGCCTCGGGTAATTTCGACGCACTCAGGACGCTGCGGGCTTCACTGCTCGCGGCCGTCCTGATAGCCGCACCCTCACTCGCCGTCGCGCAGGGCGGTGCCAGCGGCCCGCTCCAGCAAGCATCGCGACTCGATACCCAGGGTGCGACGAAAGACGCACGTGTGATCTTTCAGCACGTCATCGACACTGCTACTGCGCCGCTGGCGAAATCAGCGGCGCAG
>DATCGM010000170.1:0-2750 GCA_036508915.1 Gemmatimonadaceae bacterium | reverse complement strand
GCGGTCTCCACGAAGATAGATGAATTCACCGGCGGCGCCGGAGAGCACGAGCTGCCCTCGACGTCGCGCACGCCCCGCCACGACTTCGTTGACGATGATGTCGAGCGAAAACTCTGGCGCGCCGCCGCCGATATGTATAGTCGCCTCGAGCCGGTAGCCTGACGATGTGGGACTCCACTCCGCGTTCACGGAGAGGTCGTTCGTCCAACCATCAACCGGGCGAACGCTCACCGAGTTCCGCTCGGGCACGAGCAACAGGCCGGCACTGCGCGCGCCGGCGATCGCGTACAGCTGCACGCTATCGCCATTGATCGACGCGGGCTCGTTGTCGAGTTGATTCTCGGTGGTCAGCGGCACGAAGAGCCGCTGCGATGCGGGCACCTCCACTTCGACGAGCACTGTGCCGCGAGTCGGCCGCGTGACGGTCACGGTCGCGCGTGGTGCGCCCGCGCCCTGCCAGGTGAATTCCGACTGTCGATAGTGCGGCTTGCCCATCTCGACGGTCGTCGGCAACGGATACAGGACCGAGGGCGGCATGTCCTCAGGCACGGACGGTTTGAGCTCACTGAAACCAGTGTCTCCGGTGGGCGCGCGAAGATGACGGTGTCTCGATCCGTCGCGGCACATGACGACGAGCGTGTCGCCCTCACGCTCCACCGCGATGACCGAGTCGTTCCAGCTCCAGACGGATTGAAATCCGCCCGCCGTGGCTCGATGGCGCAGCAACACGAGCGGCATTCGGCCTTCGCGCCCCGGCGGAGCGGGTGCCGTGGCGAACCAGACGCTCGCGTCGTCGCTGGCGAAGGTCCAGCCATTCAACTGTGCGCCGTCGGAGGTCGTGCCGAGGAGAGTGGCCCGGCCCGCAATGGGAAGGTGAACGCGAGCGGTATCGGCGAGGAATGCGAAGCCATCCTCCGCGTCCGTTCCTCCCACGATGGGCGATTGGATCTTCGCGTGCTCGCCGGCCACGTCGACGCCGTGCATCGGGAGAGCGATTTCGTGCGCCTCCGCGCCTTCCCAGTGAATCTCGTCAATCAGGTAGTCCTCGAGCACGACGACCGAGCGCCGAACGATCAATCCGGGCGCAAGCTCGGCATGCGCGCTGATCCACCCGTGCCGATCGTCGTCCGCGAAGGCGAGCAGGGCGCCGTGCACCCGATGCTGCGAATGCCCGTCGATGAGTGGCGCATTGTGCGCCAGCGTACTGCGATACCAATGCAGCGTGGGATCGACGTAGGAGCCTGTGCCCGGATCGTCGAACCAGCGCCGCGCCCCATCGACGAGCGTAAGATTGAGGCGGTCTGGATGCCCGTGTCCGCCACCGGAATGCCCGTAGTCGAGCGACACATACACAGCGCCCTCATCGCGACGCAGCACGCCGAGTCCCTGCGCCGGAAGAAGGTCGGATCGCAACGGCTGCGCGACGAGCGGAGGTAGCGTCGGCAGCGCGCAGAGCAGTGTGCGCCACGAGAGATCCGCGCGGCTGAGTCCCATCGCGGGGAGGTTCCGCTCGACGTCGGCCGAGGACGCCGCGCGGCCAGTGTCACCGCGCGGAATCGTCGGATCGTAGAGCCGAGCGAGCATGCTCGTGAGCCGTTGATCGTTGTGGTGCGCGAGACCAAGCTCGCAGGACTCCGCAAAGCGCGGCTGCCGAACGCTCACGGCATACTGTGAGTCGCGGCGAGAGGGATAAGTGAGGTCGGGAAGAATCGTGCGGAAGGGCGCGGCGAATCCTTCGTGATACCGGTCGTCGAGGCTCGCTGGAAGGGAGTGGCCCGCTGCATTCGCGATTCGCTCGCCATACCAGAGTCCGCGATGCGCGAAGAGATGGTAGTTCTCGCCTTCGTACCAACTTCCATCGGAGAGCAGTGCGTTTCCGAGATGCGCGTGCAACCCGCTCGGGCCATTCAGCGCGCGATCGAAGAGCACGCGATCGTCGAGCAGGCGCGACGCAGCCATGAGCGCGGCATTGTTCCAGACCTGCCGATTGGACATGCCCTCGTCATAGGACGCGATGAGCGACACACTCGGCGCGATGAGCCGGTCGCGAACGCGCGCGCCCAGTGACGTCAGCTCCCGCGAAGGCGCGCCTGTTTCGAGAATGTCGAGTGCGATGGTGAGCTGCAGCAACCAGATCGACTCGAGATACGTGCTGAAGAATGGACGCGATGGTCCCAGCACATTGTCGGCGTTGGGATAGCGGAGATACTGATCCGCGTAACGATCGAGCAGGTTCGTCGCCGCGTCGCGGCACGGCTCGTCATCGGTGAGCACACCCAGCAGGGCGGCATGCAGCACGCGCTCGGCGAGCCACATCTGGTACCAGTACAGACGGAAACGATCGTGCAATTCGCCTGCATACTCGCGTCCGCAGGCCGGGCAGATATGGCGCGGATCGTACGGATCGAAGCGGAGGAGCGAGCCGTCGATCGTGCACCGGCCGCCCGTACGGCTGAGCAGCGCTTTCTCGCGTGGCACCTGAGGCGGAGAATCGAGGAGTGGGGTGAGCTCGCGCCGGAGCCCCTCGGCCAGCGGCGCGAGCTCACCGCGAGCGACTGCGCGCCGCGCGTCCAGCTCCACAGCGGTGACAATCAGCGTCATATTCCGTCTCCGCGCGATGCGAGACGCCAATCGTGAAGGGTGACGAGCTCGCCGCGCAGATCCATGCGCACGCCGCGCACTCGCCGGGAAAGTCCCTGCAGGCCCCGGGAGTGATAGAGCCATGTCGCGGGGGCGAGTGAGTCGAGCGC
>DATCGM010000169.1:0-3554 GCA_036508915.1 Gemmatimonadaceae bacterium | reverse complement strand
CACGGTCGATCGCCGTCGCCAGCTCCAACCGCCGGCCAGCATCCATGGGATAGCGCTCGAGTATTTCACGCTGACGCCGAACCACGAGTACGAATGCGCTGCTCGCATCATCGATCGCGTACAGCCGCGCGTCGAGATAGTCGCCGGTCACGGGCCACACTGGCGCTGACAACCCCAATCGAGCCGCCAGCGGCGGAGTGATCACGACTATTCGGCCCGCGCTGTCGAACGCAACCGGTCGCTCACGCGCCTGCGCCTCGACGCGCCCGCCCGGAAGCAGCAGCGCGACGACGAAAGCGACAAACGAGATGCGCGGAACAGTCGCGCGGAGAGCTCTGAAAATGGACAGACGCATGTGCGGAGAGATGGGATGAGAGGAGAAAGGGAGTACGTGACCTAACGCGGAAAATCCTTTGGAATTGGATCACCGCCCGAACTGGGCGCCCAACTGATCGAAGGCCGGGCAGAACACGGCGAATCTGCGATCGAGCAGTCAGCGAGCGGTCACCGGGAGGTCAACTCGTTGCGAGACAATAGGTTACACTACTGCAAAAGCATTTACCGCAAAGGGCGCAGAGGGGCGCAGAGTTGTTGATGCCTAGGACGATACGCTCCGCGCGACGCGAATCATGGCGTCGGCGCTGCGTTCCACATCCTCGTCCGTCGTCGCCCAGGAGATGACGGAGATGCGCATTGCGGTGCGACCCTGCCACACCGTGATGCCGGCCCAGCAGGTCCCCTCCGCCTGAATCGCGGCGATCACGCGCGTGGTGCGCTCTGCGTCGCCGAACGAGACGAGCACCTGGTTGAGTACCACGTCGTTCAGGATTTCGAATCCGGCCGCCGAAAGACGTTCGGCGAATCGCCGCGCCTGACGGCAGTGGCGCGCGACCATTTCGTCAACGCCGTCGCGGCCGAGTGCGAGCAGCGCAGCCCACACTTCCACGCCACGCGCGCGACGCGAGAGCTCCGGTGTGTAATCGGAGGGATTTCGCTGCACCGAGTCGGTGGGGAGATACTCCGCGGTCACGGCCATCGCCGCACGCAAGGCATCGCTGTCGCGCACAAAGGCGACGCCGCTGTCGTACGGAACGTTGAGCCACTTGTGCGCATCGGTCGCCCACGAGTCAGCGCGCTCGATGCCGGCGGCGAGGTGCGCCTGTTCCGCCGACGCGCGCGCCCACAGGCCGAACGCGCCGTCGACGTGAACGAACGCGCCCGACTCGTGCGCGCGGTCGCAGATGTCGCCAATGGGATCGAACGAGCCGGTGTTCACATTGCCCGCCTGCACGCACACGATGGTCGGACCTTCGATGCGCGGCATCGCCTCGGCGCGCATGCGTCCCTGCGAATCGACGGGCACCTTCACCACACGCTTCCGTCCGAGCCCAACGACGCCGAGTGCCTTGTACAGCGTTGGATGCGCCTCGGCGCCGGTGATCACGATGATTGGCGGCGCGCCGAAGAGCCCATCCGCTTCGACGTTCCAACCCACCTTCGCGAGCACGGCGTGACGTGCGGCGGCGAGCGCGGTGATGTGTGCGACGGTCGTTCCGGTGACGAAGCTGCCAGCTATGCCCTGCGGCAGCCCGAGGATGTCCACCAGCCATCGCAATGCTACCTGCTCGATCGTCGCGGCGCCGGGCGTCGAATTGTAGAGTCCCGCATTCTGATCCCACGCGGTGGCGAGCCAGCTCGCGGCGACGGTGGCCGGAAGCGCGCCACCGATGACGAATCCAAAGAAACGCGGGCCTGCCATGGCCATCGTCGCTGGGGAGCCGATGTCATCGAGCTGTTGCAGGACGACGCGTGGATCGGTGGGCTTCTGTGGAAGATCGATGTTCAGCGCCGAGAGTCGAGCGATGGCCTCAGGGCTTGGCGACACACGCCGCTCGCTGAGGCTTTCCAGATAGCTGATGGAGCGATTGGCTGCGTCGTGGAGGAGGTCGGACATGGGCGGCTGTGGTATTTCGAGAATTGTGAACGAGGGATGAATATTGTCTGGCCGAATGCTACGAGATGGCATTTGCGCACGCTTTTCGCGAGTCTTGGCATGAGATGCCATCCGATCTGCTCGCTTCGTTCCATCCGATCGTTCGCCAGTGGTTCACCGAGACCTTCGGCGAGCCCTCGGCACCGCAGCGCGCCGGCTGGCCGGCGATCGCAAGCGGCTCCGACACGCTCATCCTCGCTCCGACCGGCACAGGCAAGACGCTCGCTGCGTTCCTGTGGGAGCTGAACGCCCTTATCACCGAAGGACTGGAGGCGCCGCTCGCGAATGCGGTGCACCTGCTTTACGTGTCACCGCTCAAGGCGCTCAACAACGATGTGCAGCGCAATCTGGAGGCGCCGCTTGCACAACTGAAAGCGCGGTTCGAGCGAGAAACAGGTGCAGGTCCTTCGCTGCGCTCAGGACGACAAGGCGCGTTCCCGGAAATTCGCGTCGCCGTGCGCACGGGCGACACGCCGGCCTCGGCGCGCGCACGCATGCTGCGCAAGACGCCGCACATTCTGATCACGACGCCGGAATCGCTGCACATCCTGCTGACGAGCGTGCGCGGACGGACGATCTTCAGCTCGTTGCGTGCGGTGATCGTCGACGAGATCCACGCCGTGGCCGGCAGCAAGCGCGGCGCGCATCTCGCCCTCACGCTCGAACGCCTGTCTCGCGTCGCACCAGACGCACCGCAGCGCATCGGGCTCTCAGCGACGCAAACCCCGCTCGACGAAGTCGCGAAGTTTCTTGGCGGATGCGAAAGTGCAGGTCCTTCGCTACGCTCAGGACGACAAGGTGCAGGTCCTTCGCTACGCTCAGGACGACAAGACTTTCGGCCGGTTCAGATAGTCGATTGCGGGCTCGTCAAGCGCATGGAGACGCGGGTGATCTCGCCAGTGGAAGACCTCGGCCACGTTGACGGAACGATCTGGACATCGGTTGCGCCGCTCGTGCTCGATCAGATTCGCAGCGCGCGTACGACGCTCGTGTTCGTCAACAACCGCGCGCAGTCGGAGAAGATCGCGGCGCGCGTGAACGCGCTGGCTGAGGAGGAGATCGCGCTACCGTATCACGGCTCGCTGTCGCGTGAGCGGCGCTTTCTGTTGGAGGAGCGCCTCAAGGCCGGCGAGCTGCGGGCACTCGTCACCACGAGCTCGCTCGAACTCGGGATCGACGTCGGGTCGGTCGACCTCGTTCTTCTCATCCAGAGTCCCAAACGTGTTGCGGCCGCGCTACAGCGTGTCGGCCGCGCCGGCCACTCGCTCGATGCCACGAGCCGAGGCGTCTTCATTCCGACATTTCGCGACGACGCACTCGAACAGCTCGCGATTCTCGACGCCATGCGATCGGGCGACGTGGAGCCCACGCGTGTCGTGCAAAATGCGCTCGATGTTCTTGCCCAGCTCATCGTCGCGATCGTTGCCTCGGAACTGCCGGAGTGGACCAGCACGGCGTTGTATGACTTCGTGCGCAGGGCCTATCCCTACCACGCCCTCACTCGTGCGGCGTTCGACGAGACGCTCGCGATGCTGGCCGGCAAGTATCCGAGCGACGTCGC
>DATCGM010000168.1:0-6911 GCA_036508915.1 Gemmatimonadaceae bacterium | reverse complement strand
CCCTTCGCCCGCGCACTAAATTTGATGCGGATGACCTGCGACCTCTCAGCATGAGCGCGAAGACGAAGACCGTCTACCGCTGCACCGAGTGCGGCGCCGACCACCCGAAGTGGGCCGGTCGCTGCGACGTGTGCGGCGCATGGAACTCGCTCGTCGAGGAGATGGCGGCGAAGGCCACACCCACAGGGGGAGCCAGTCGTCGCGCCGGTGGCGCCCGCACACTCGCCGAGGGCGGCAGTGTCGCGCTCACGCCGCGCCTTCGCGAGGTAAGCGGTTCGGAGTCGCGTCGCTGGAAGACCGGTATCAACGAGTTCGACTTCGTGCTCGGCGGCGGCATCGTGCCGGGCTCCATGATCCTCATCGGCGGCGAGCCGGGCATCGGCAAGTCCACACTGCTGCTTCAGGTTGCGGCGCGACTCCAGAACGCCGGTCACGCGACGCTCTATGCGTCTGGTGAAGAGAGCGCGCTCCAGATCAAGCTGCGCGCCGACCGCCTGGCCGAAGACGCGGGCGAGGTGAGTCTGTTGAGCGAGACGAATCTGGAGACCGTGCTTACCACCGCCGCCGCAGTGTCGCCTGCCGTGCTGATCGTCGATTCGATTCAGACGGTGTTCACGAACGATCTCGAGGGCGCGCCCGGTAACGTGGGGCAGGTGCGCGAGTGCGCGGCTCGCCTCATGCGCTTCGCGAAGGAGAGCGGCACAGCGGTGTTCGTCGTCGGTCATGTCACCAAGGGCGGCGGCATCGCTGGCCCGAAGACGCTCGAGCACATCGTGGATACGGTGCTGTACTTCGAGGGCGAGAACTCGCTCGATCATCGCATCCTTCGCGCGACGAAGAATCGCTTTGGCAGCGTGGACGAGATCGGCGTGTTCCGCATGGCGCAGGACGGGCTCACTCCCGTCGCCAATCCGTCTGAGCTCTTTCTTGGCGACCGGTCGATGCATGCGTCCGGCAGCGCCGTCACTGCGCTGCTCGAGGGCACGCGCCCCATCCTGATCGAGATTCAGGCGCTCGCCGCCAAAGCGGGCTTCGGCACGCCTCAACGCGTCGCCACCGGGTACGACGGACGGCGGCTCGCGCTGCTGCTTGCCGTGCTGGACAAACGTGCCGGCCTCTCCTTCGGGCAGCTCGACGTCTTTCTCAACGTCGTCGGCGGAGTGCGACTGCAGGAGCCGGCTGGTGACCTGGCCGTTGCCGCCGCGCTCGCGTCGAGCGTCTACGATCGCGCGCTGGCGGCCGACGCGGTCTTTGTCGGCGAGGTTGGGCTCGGCGGCGAAATTCGCCCCGTGTCGCAGGCCGAACGGCGTCTCGCCGAGGCGGCGAACATGGGCATGTCGACAGCGTATCTCGCCGAGCGCACCGTTCCCAAGCGCGTGCCGAAGGGATTGCGCGCGATCGGCGTACGCACGATCTGCGACTTGTTCGAGCGGGTGTTTGTGTGAGCGAGGCGCAGCAGGAGGGACTGCAGCGCGACGTCGGCGTCATCATCGTCGCCGGCGGCAGCGGCTCGCGCATCGGAGGCGAAGAGCTCAAGCAGTTCCGCTGGGTCGCCGGCCGGCCGATGCTGCTGCATAGCGTGCAGACCTTCATGGCGCGGCCCGACGTCGGGATGGTCGTGTGCGTACTGCCGCAGCGCTACGTTGGCGATCCGCCTCCCTGGCTCTTTCAGTGCGACGTCGATCGCCTGTTCGTTTCGGTGGGCGGCCGGACGCGCAGCGAGAGCGTCGCGAACGGCCTCGATGATCTGCCCGATGAGGCGCAGATCGTGCTCGTGCACGACGCTGCCCGCCCGCTCGTGGACGCCGCGACAATCGATCGCGTCGTCACGAGCGTGCGAGGCGGAACGAGCACCATCGCGGCGTTGCCGGTTGTGGATACCCTCAAGGAAGTCGGAGAGGACGGATTGATCGTGCGAACGGTCGATCGCGAAGGACTCTGGCGCGCGCAGACGCCGCAGGGCTTTCCGCGCCGCCTGCTGGTGGACGCGCATCGGCGCGCGAGCGTCGAGCACATCTCGGCGACGGACGACGCCGCGCTGTGCGAGCGGCTTGGTATTCCAGTGCGCGTCGTTCGAGGAAGCGAGCGCGCGCTGAAGGTCACGGAGCCCGGCGACTTCGCCCGCGTGGACGCCATGTTCGGAATCACCGGAATGACCGAATGAGCGGAGCGCCACTCGCCATTCCGTTCTGGTCGGACGCCGAGGTGGCATCCGCGATTCGGCCCGCGCTCGAGCAGATGGAGCTTCGCCGAGTCCTCGCGTATCCCACCGAAACCGTGTACGGCTTCGGCGGCGCCATCGATCGCGACTCGGTCGACGCTCTCGTGCGCACGAAAGGCCGGCCGAAGGGAAAACCCTTTCTGCTGCTCATCGCCGGAAGCGACATGCTCGCCAAACTCGACCTGCGCCTGCCGAGCTTCGCAACGAATCTTGCTGCGCGATACTGGCCGGGCGCGATCACTCTCGTTTTGCCTGGCGGAGAGCGGCGCGTGCCGGACGCATTGCGCGGACCCGAAGGTGGAATTGCCGTGCGGTGGACGTCGCACGCGAATCTTCAGCGACTCATTCGTGCCCATGGAGAGGCCATCACGTCCACGAGCGCCAATCGTCCCGGGGTTCCGCCCGCTACGTCGTCGCGCGAGATTCGAGAGCAGTGGGGCGGGGTAATCGCGAGTGGAGTGCTGCGCGTGCTCGATGGGGGCACGCTCCAGCCCTCGCCGCCCTCGACGGTCGTGGATTGTACTGGACGCGCTCCGCGCGTCATTCGACCCGGCGCGATCTCGGCGGCAGTACTGCGCGAGACGGCGCCGCGACTCATCGGAGATGCATGAGCGATATGAAGCTGCTCTTCGTCTGCACCGGCAATACCTGTCGCAGTCCGATGGCCGAAGCGATCGCGCGCAAGGTCTCGATCGAGCGCGGACTCGTCGACATCGACGTCGCGAGCGCGGGGACGAGCTCGTGGGAGGGCGCTGCGGCGTCGGACGGCGCTCTGCTCGTCGGCATGGAGCGACGCCTCGATCTGAGTGGGCATCGCTCGCAGCAGCTTTCGCGAGCCCTCGTGGAAGCCAGTGATCTCATCTTTACGATGGGTCCGCACCATCTCGAGCGCGTCGAAGCACTGGGCGGCGCGGGCAAGAGCTTCCTGCTCGCGGGATATCCGACACCCGGCGCGGCAGGTCGCGCAATCAGCGATCCCATGGGAGGCGAACTCGACATCTATCGCACGACCGCCGACGAGCTGGAAGAAGAGATCCGGCGCGTCTTCGACCGGCTAGCCGCCGAGCGAGTGCCGGGCGCCTCGTGATGGATCCGCCGGCGCGACTGGTTCTGCTCGGTCACCCCGTCGCGCATTCGATCTCACCCCGGTTTCAGAACGCCGCACTCGAGGCTGCCGGCATTCCGCTGACGTACGAGCTGCTCGACGTGCATCCCGACGCGCTCGACAACACGCTCGCGTTGCTCGCGTCTGAGCGCGCCGCGGGAAACATCACCATTCCCCACAAGGAGCAGGTCGCGTCGCGTTGTGCTCGGCTCATGCCGCTCGCGCAGCGTGTTGGCGCGGTCAACGTGTTCTGGCACGAGGATGGGCTGCTCGTGGGAGACAACAGCGACGTTGGCGGAGCGGAGGCCATGATGCGCGCCTTGCTCGGGGCGTCGCTCGCCGGCGCTCGCGTGGCGATGATCGGCGCTGGAGGCAGCGCTGCGGCGGTACTGTGCGCAGCGGAACGATGCGGTGTCCGCGACGTGCGCGTGTACAATCGGAACATGCAGCGCGCCGAACTCCTTGCCGCCCGATTCGCCCCGCTCGCCAACGCGGCTCGCTCGCTCGGCGATGCGCTCGCGGACGCGACGCTGGTGATCAACGCCACGCCACTTGGCCTGCGTGAGGGGGACGAGTTTCCCGTTCCGGTGGACCGTTTGCCGCAGGGCTGCGCGGTGTTCGATCTCGCGTACGCGCGAGGCGAGACCGCGTGGGTGAAAGCGGCGCGTAACGCCGGCCATCGCGCGACCGATGGCGAGGGGATGCTGATCGAGCAGGGCGCGATTGCATTCGAGCGGTGGTTTGGAGTCGAGCCCGACCGGAACGTGATGTGGAAGGCGATGCCGTAGTCAGGTTTGTCAATTGATTCGAGCAGCTGGCTCCGCTCTCCTCGACCTGCTCCTGCCGCCTGCCTGCGCGGTTTGCGGAGCATCGCGATCCGAGCGCGAGCCGGAGCTCGTCTGTGGGGCCTGCTGGCTTCGCGCGCAGGAGCTCCCTCGCCCCCGCTGCGACCGCTGCGGCCATCCCTTCGATCCGACGCGCCGAGCGGTAGCGTGCCCCTGGTGTGTGCTCCTTCCGCCGTTCGTACGAGCCGTTCGTTCCGCCTATGCGCTGCCCGGCGGTCAGGCAGGGCACATCGTGCACGCGCTCAAATACCGGGGCTGGCCGTCACTCGCCTCGGCGATGGCGCGACGTATGGCGGCGCTGCGATTTCCTCCCGATGTGGAGCGGGAGCGGGCAGCGCTCGTTCCGGTGCCGCTGGCGCGCTCTCGCGAGCGCGAGCGAGGCTACAACCAGAGCGCCGAGCTCGCCCGGAACCTTGCACGGCTATGGGGAATTCCCATGCGGACCGATCTTCTCGAGAGAAGTCGCGCCACCGTGACGCAAACGCGGTTGACACCGGGGGAGCGTCGCCGCAACGTTTCGGGCGCGTTCCGTGCATCATCGGATCGCGCTTCGCTTCGTGGTTTGCATCTCGTCCTCGTGGACGACGTCGTGACCACGGCAGCGACCCTCAACGCGTGCGCCGCCGCGCTTCACGACGGTGGAGCACGCATTCTCAGTTTTGTGACCTTCGGCCGGGCGCCGGCTCTTGGCGACCGGTGGTGAACCCACGGGAGAGACAGATGGCAATTCGGGTCGGTATCAACGGCTTCGGCCGCATCGGACGTCAGGTGCTGCGCGCGGCGAAGCAGGCAGGCATCACCGACATCGACTTCGTCGCCGTGAACGATCTCACGGATACGAAAACACTCGCGCACCTGTTCAAGTACGACTCGGTGCATCGCGAGTATCAGGGTGACGTGAAGGCGGGCAGCGGCTCGATCACGGTGGATGGCGACGAGATCAAGATCCTCGCCGAGAAGGATCCGGCCAAACTGCCCTGGAAGGAGCTCGGCGTCGACATCGTCCTCGAGTGCACGGGCCGCTTCACTGATTCGTCCAAGGCGCAGGCACACATCGCCGGCGGCGCGAAGAAGGTGATCATCTCCGCCCCGGCGAAGGGTGAGGACATCACGATCGTGATGGGCGTCAACCACACCAAGTACGATCCGTCGTCGCACCACATCATCTCGAACGCCTCGTGCACGACGAACTGTCTCGTGCCGATGGTGAAGGTGGTGCGCGACAACTTCGGCTTCGTCCGCGGCTCGATGGTCACGATCCACAGCTACACCAACGACCAGAGCATTCTCGACCTGCCGCACAAGGATCTGCGTCGTGCGCGCGCCGCTGCCGTCTCGATGATTCCGACCACCACCGGCGCCGCGAAGGCGACGGCGCTCGTGATTCCGGAGCTCAAGGGCAAGATCGACGGCATCGCGATTCGCGTCCCGACGCCCGATGTCTCCATGACGGACCTCTGCGTGGTCATCGAGAAGGCGGTGACCGTCGAGCAGGTGAACGCCGCATTCAGGAAGGCCGCCGAGGGCGAGCTCAAGGGCATCCTCAAGTACACCGAGGAAGAGCTGGTCTCCTGCGACTACATCGGCAATCCGCACTCGTGCATCTTCGACTCGAAGTGCACGATCGTCGTGGACGGCCTGCTCCTCAAGGTGTCCGGCTGGTACGACAACGAGTGGGGCTATGCCTCGCGCTGCGTCGATCTGTTGCAGTACGTCGGCGCCAAGCTCTGATCCATGCCAAAGCTGACGATTCGCGATCTCCCCGCAGAGAAGCTGCGGGGACAGCGAGCACTCGTGCGCGTGGACTTCAACGTCCCGCTCGACGAGCAGGGTCACATCGCGGATGACACGCGCATCCGCGCCGCGATTCCGACGATCGAGTATCTGCTCGATCGCGGCGCGCGCGTCGTGCTGCTCTCACACCTCGGGCGCCCCAAGGGCAAGCCGGAGCCGAAGTACTCGCTCGAGCCCGTGTCACGCGGGCTCGTCAAGCTGCTTCCCGGCCGCTCGGTCTCTTTTGTGGAATCGACGGATAGCGACGAAGCGCTGAAGGCGACACACGCGTTGAAGGATGGTGAGGTGCTGCTGCTCGAGAACACGCGCTTTCTCCCGGGCGAGGAGAAGAATGACGAGAGTCTCTCGCGGACGTTCGCCGAGCTCGGTGACCTGTACGTGAACGATGCCTTCGGCACGGCGCATCGCGCGCACGCGTCGACTGAAGGCGTGGCGAGACACCTCAAGCCCGCCGTCGCGGGACTGCTGATGCAGAAGGAGCTCGACTACCTGCAGGGCGCGCTCGACAAACCGAAGAAGCCATTCGTCGCCATCCTCGGCGGCTCGAAGATCTCCGGCAAGATCGATGTGATCGAGGCGCTCTTGCCCAAGGTCGATGCGCTGCTCGTTGGCGGCGCGATGGCGTGCACCTTCTACAAGGCCATGGGGCTCGAGACGGGGAAGTCACTCGTCGAGCCCGACCGCGTGGAGATGGCGAAGGAGCTCATCGAGAAGGCTGGCACGATTCTCATCCTGCCTCATGACGCGACGGTCGCACCCTCGATCGAGGAGGGAAAGACGGCGAAAGCGGTGAGCCGCGAGAACATTCCGGCGGACATGGCGATGCTGGATATCGGGCCACGGACGGCGGAGTCCTACTCGCGAGCGATTCTCAGCGCGAAGACGGTGCTGTGGAACGGCCCGATGGGCGTGTTCGAGACGCCGCCCTTCGACAAGGGGACGCGAG
>DATCGM010000167.1:0-8091 GCA_036508915.1 Gemmatimonadaceae bacterium | reverse complement strand
CATGCAGGATAAATCACGCATCCCCGTCATCGTCGCCGCCGCGCGTACGCCGATCGGGAAGTTCCTCGGCTCCATCTCCGCGCTCACCGCGCCCGAGCTTGGTGCCATCGCGATCAAGGAAGCGCTCGTGCGCTCCGGCATCCCGGCCTCGGAAGTGAACGAGGTCATCATGGGCAACGTCGTGCAGGGCGGGGTCGGGCAGGCACCGGCACGCCAGGCCATGCTGAAGGCCGGCATCCCAGCCACCGTCAGCGCGTTCACCATCAACAAGGTGTGCGGCTCCGGTCTCAAGGCCGTGATGCTGGCCGCGCAGTCGATCAAGGCGGGCGACGCGCAGGTCGTCGTCGCCGGAGGGCAGGAGTCGATGTCGAACGCACCGTACTACGTCTACGGCATGCGAAACGGCGTGAAGCTCGGCGATCAGAAGATGGTCGACGGGATGATCAAGGATGGTCTCTGGTGCGCGAGCTGCGACGTCCATATGGGTGCTCACGCCGAGTATACGGCGAAGAAGGCAGGCATCACGCGGCGGCAGCAGGACGACTTCGCCGCCGATTCGCACCGCAAAGCGGTGCGAGCCCAACAAGAGGGGCGCTTCAAGGCCGAGATGGCGCCGGTCACCATCAAGGGCAAGAAGGGCGACACCGTCGTGGATACCGATGAAGGTCCGCGCGCCGACAGCACGTCCGACTCGCTCGGCAAGCTTCGTCCCGCCTTCGGCAAGGGCGACGACGCGACGGTCACCGCCGGCAACGCGAGCTCGCTCAACGATGGCGGCGCTGCGCTGGTTGTGACCTCGCTGGCGTACGCCGAGGCGCATGGCCTGGCAATTCTTGGTCGCGTGACTGCCTATGCGACTGGCGCCGTGGAGCCGCAGGAGCTGTTCTTCGCGCCGATCACGGCGGTGAACAACCTGATGAAGAAGGAAGGCAAGACGATCGGCCAGTACGATCTCATCGAAGCGAACGAAGCGTTCGCGTCGCAGGCGCTCGCGAATGGCGCCGGACTGAATTGGGATTGGGATCGCGTCAACGTGAATGGCGGCGGCATCGCGCTCGGCCACCCGATCGGCGCGAGCGGTGCTCGCGTGTTGACCACGCTCCTGTACGCCCTGAAGGCTCGCAATCTCGACAGTGGTCTCGCGACGCTCTGCCTCGGTGGCGGCGACGCCGTAGCACTCTCTGTTTCCCGGACCTGATTCAATGACGACGATCGCACTCGCCGCTCGCACGCCGCGCACACGCGCCCTCGGAATCATCCTCGCCGCCGGCGCGCTGGCGCTTGCCTCACAGTTTGCGCTGCCGATTCCCGGCACGCCTGTTCCGATCACCCTGCAGCCGCTCGTGGTCGTGCTCGCGGGTCTCATGCTCGGACCAGTCGATGCCGCGGCGGCGATGGTGGCTTATCTCGTCGCGGGAATGGCGGGGCTGCCTGTGTTCGCGCCCATGGGCGCGCCAGGAATCGCGCGTCTGCTCGGGCCCACGGGCGGCTATCTGCTCGCGTATCCCGTTGCCGCCGCGGTCGCGGGGCGGCTTGGCGCCGGCAAGGCGAGCTTCGTCGCTCGTGCGCTCGCGGCAGAGGCGGGAATTCTGGTGCTGTATCTGGGAGGGCTCGCGCAGCTCGCGGTCATCTCCGGCAGCCTCGCGAAAGCTGCGTTGCTCGGCGTCGTGCCGTTCGTGGCTGTTGATGCCGTGAAGGCCCTGGTCGCAGCAACGCTGACGGGCGTTCGGCGCAACAGCGTCTGACGGAGAACGCATCGCCCGCGCCCGAGGTCCCGCGGAACATCGCGGCGACGATCGGGCGGGTTCTCGCGTTCGTGGTGTTTCTGCTCGTCTGTTCAGCGGGGGCATACTGGTTCATCACGCCTCCGCTGATCTGGCTCGCGCGGCAGACCAAGCACGTGATCCGGGTCGACGTCTACGCCGAACTGGTCGCTGCCCTCGTTGCGACGGCGATCATGTTGCGCTCGATCGACCGGCGCGCATGGGCCGATGTCGGCCTCTCGCGGGAGGCGGCTCGCGTTCGGCCGACGTTCACCGGATGGTGCGTCGGGACGGGGGCGAATGCCTTCACCTGCGTGGTGCTGCTCGCGGCGGGGCTTTTGCGCTTCATGCCGTCAACCGACGATGGGAGCTGGCTGGGCGCGACCTTTCGCGTCACGCTGGTGCTGCTTCCCGCCGCCCTGGCGGAAGAAGTGATCTGCCGAGGCTATCTTCTCACGGTGATTCGGGACAGCGTCGGTGCTCGCGCAGCTGTTGTACTCACGAGCGTCATGTTTGCGCTGCTACATCTGAAGAACCCGGGCGCGACGCTGGCGTCGGTATTGGTTGTCACGCTGTCCGGGCTGTTGCTGGCGACGGTGCGGATCAGGCTGAACAGTCTGTACGCCGCATGGATGGCGCATTTCGCGTGGAACTGGACGATGGCGGTTCCCTTTCACGCTTCAGTGAGTGGGATTCGGTTCGAGGCGCCAGGGTATCGGGCGGTGACGTCGGGACCGTCGTGGCTCGGTGGTGGCGAATGGGGACCCGAGGGCGGACTGATCGCCGCGCTCGGCATGACGTTGGGTTTGGCGTATTTCTACACGCGGCGCCGCCGCGAGGAGTCATAGCACGATGTCCGACCGCATTGCCGTCATCGGCGCGGGTCAGATGGGAAATGGGATCGCGCACGTGTTCGCGCAATCCGGCCTCGAGGTGACGATCGTCGATGTCGTCGACGCCGCGCTGGCGAAGGGACGCAGCACGATCGCGAAGAACCTCGACCGTCAGGTCAAGAAGGGAACGATCACCGAAGACGAGAAGGCGACCGTACTCGGTCGTGTCTCGACGTCGACGTCGATGGACGCGATCGCCGGCGCGGCGCTCGTCGTCGAAGCGGCGACGGAGAATCGCGATCTCAAGTTCAGGGTTTTCGCCGAGATGGACGCGAAGGCCGACGCCGGCGCGATCCTCGCCACGAACACCAGCTCCATCTCCATCACGGAAATCGCGGCGCACACGAAGCGTCCCGAGCAGGTGATCGGCATGCACTTCATGAATCCGGTGCCGGTCATGCAACTCGTGGAGATCATCCGCGGGCTCGCAACGTCCGATGCGACGACATCGCAGGTGATCACCTGGAGCAAGCTCGTCGGGAAGACGCCGGTGGAAGTGAACGACTATCCGGGCTTCGTGGCGAACCGGATCCTGATGCCGATGATCAACGAGGCGATTTTCTGCCTCATGGAAGGCGTCGGCCAAGCCGAGGCCATCGACACGGTGATGAAGCTCGGGATGAATCACCCGATGGGCCCATTGGCGCTGGCCGATCTCATCGGGCTCGACACCTGCCTCGCGATCCTCGAGGTGCTGCACGAAGGAATCGGCGACTCGAAGTACCGGCCCTGCCCGCTTCTGCGGAAGTACGTCGCCGCAGGCTGGCTGGGCCGGAAATCCGGGCGGGGCTTCTATACTTATTGACATGTCGCGCGGCGCTCTGACCGAAACTCAACAACAGATTCAGGATCTCGCCCGGGGATTTGCCGCGGACGAGATCGCGCCGCACGCCGCGCAGTGGGACCGCGACGCGTGCTTCCCGGTGGCGGTCGGGCATCGCATGGGCGAGCTCGGATTCCTCGGCATGTTGATTCCCGAGGAGTATGACGGCCTCGGACTCGACACGCTGTCGTACCTGCTCGCGCTCGAGGAGATCGCCGCCGCCGATGCCTCGACGGCGGTGCTCATGAGCGTGCACAACTCGCTGCCGACGCAGATGCTGCTCAACTTCGGCAGCGAGGCGCAGAAGGAGCGCTACCTCAAGCCGATGGCGCGCGGTGAGATCATCGGAGCCTTCGCGCTCAGCGAGCCGGAGGCGGGCTCCGATGCATCGTCGCTCCGCTGCCAGGCAGTGCGCGATGGTGACGACTGGGTGCTCTCGGGCACGAAGAGCTGGGTCTCGTCGGGCACGTTCGCCGGCGTCATCATGGTCATGGCGCGCACCGACACGCCCGATGCGCGCCGCGGCTCGAGGGGCATCTCCTGCTTCATCGTCACGCCCGACCTGCCGGGCTTTCACGTGGGCAAGAAGGAAGACAAGATGGGCCTTCGCGCCTCACCCACGGTGCAGCTCAACTTCGACGGACTGCGCGTTCCGGCCGCGAACCTGCTCGGCGACGAAGGGCAGGGGTTCATCTACGCCATGCGCTCGCTCGACAATGGGCGGCTCGGCATCGCGGCGCAGGCGATCGGTATCGCGCGCGCGGCGCTCGACGCGTCGCTCGACTATGCGGCCGAGCGCAAGCAGTTCGGCCAACCGATCAGGGAATTTCAGGCGATTCAGTTCAAGCTCGCCGACATGGGCGCACGCATCGCGTCGGCGCGCGCGCTGTTGCACGCCACGGCGGCCGCGAAAGACCGCGGCGAGTCCACCACGATGCACGGCTCGATGAGCAAGCTGCTCGCGAGCGAGACCGCGATGTGGGTCACCTCACAGGCGGTGCAGATCTTCGGCGGGTATGGATATGTGAAAGACTATCCCGTCGAGAAGCTCTTTCGCGATGCGAAGATCACTGAGATCTACGAAGGCACGTCGGAGATCCAGCGTATCGTCATCGCGCGCGAGTTGTACGCGGCACGAGCGTTGGATTAGGCAACGCGACTTTCCTCCATTCAATCACTTACCCAGAGCCAATAGCATGCAGCTCTTTGATACGATCGCCTCGATGGGTCACGAGCAGCTCGTGATCTGCAACGATTCCTCCGCCGGCTACCGCGGCATCATCGCCGTGCACAGCACCACGCTCGGACCTGCCCTCGGCGGCACCCGCTTCTGGCAGTACGCGAACGACGACGAGGCGATCGTCGACGCGCTTCGCCTCTCGCGCGGCATGACGTACAAGAACGCCGTGGCCGGTCTCAATCTCGGCGGCGGCAAGTCGGTCATCATCGGCAACAACAAGACGTCCGACCGCGAGATGATCTTCCGTGCGCACGGCCGCTTCGTGGAGTCGCTGGGCGGCCGCTACATCACGGCGGAAGACGTGGGCACGAGCACGGCCGACATGGACTTCGTGCACATGGAGACGAAGAATGTCGCCGGCCTCGCCGGCCTCTCCGGCGACCCGTCGCCCGTCACGGCGCACGGCGTCTTCCGCGCCATCCAGGCGTCGGCGAAGGAGCGGTGGGGCTCGGATGATCTCAGCACCAAGACTATATCGCTGCAGGGCGCGGGCCATGTCGGCTACTACGTCGCCAAGGAGCTGCACGCGGCCGGCGCGAAGCTCGTCGTCACCGATATCGACGCCGAGCGTGTGAAGCAGGTCGTCGCGGAGTTCGGCGCGCGCTCCGTCGCGCCCGATGAGATCTGTGGTGTGCAGGCCGACATCTTCGCGCCATGCGCGCTTGGTGGCATCATCAACGACAAGACGATCCCGCAGCTCAAGTGCGAGATCGTTGCCGGCGCGGCGAACAACGTGCTGCTCGAGGCGCGTCACGGTGTTGCGCTCGAGGAGAAGGGCATCCTCTACGCCCCCGACTACGTCGCGAACGCTGGCGGCGTGATCAACGTCTACTCCGAGCTTGCGGGATGGAGCTCGGCTCGTGCCTTCCGCAAGGCGGACGAGATCTACGACACGATCCTGAAGGTCTTCGCGATCGCCAAGCAGGACAAGATACCGACGTATGTCGCCGCCGACCGGCTCGCGGAGCAGCGCATCAAGGCAGTGGGCAGCATGGTGCGGACCTGGCCGCAATGGCCCAATAAATAAAGTCGGACCCAGGAGTTTTCAAAGTGGCTCAGTCACCAGAAACCATCCTCATCGCATCCGACCATGCCGGCTTCGAGCTAAAAGAGAAGCTCGAAGCGGAGTTGCTGTCCCTTGGTTACGCCGTTCTGGACCTCGGGCCGGATTCAGATGCGTCGATCGACTACGCCGACTTTGCGCATCCTCTCGCACAACGTGTGTCGAGTGGCGCGAGTGCAAGAGGCATCCTGCTCTGCGGCACCGGGCTCGGCATGTCCTACACGGCCAACCGGTACCCGCACGTGCGCGCTGCCATTGCGTGGACGCCGGAGATCGCGGCGCTGGCGCGCGAGCACAACGACGCCAATGTCCTCGTGCTTCCCGCGCGCTTCGTCGGCGACGATGAAGGGCGCGCGATACTGAAAGCCTGGCTCGACACGCCGTTCGCGGGCGGACGGCATGCGCGCCGCGTCGCGAAGATCGAACGCGACGAGCACCGGGAGGAGGACAGTCGAAGCCATTCCATGAACGACCCTCATGACTAGATGCGTTACGCGATGCGAAATACGACAGCCGTCCTTCTCTCCCTCGCGCTCCTCGGCTGCCTGTCGAGTCAGTCGGCGCAGTCAGGCCAGCCCGCGTCGCGAGGGGACCGACGCATTCTCACGGGTGCGGAGCTGAGAGAGCAGCACTACAACAGCGCGTACGAGGCGATCGAGGCGCTGCGAGGCAATTGGCTGGTGGCCCGAGGACCCGACAGCTTCGCGTCGCCGAGCGTCGTCCTCGTCTACATGGACAACGTGAAGCTCGGAGGAATAGAGACACTTCGCGCCGTGGAGATCTTGACACTCGAATCGATCGAGCACCTTGACGCCAATAGCGCAACGGCGCGGTGGGGAGTGGGACATGGCGCCGGCGTGATCCTCATCACGACGCTCGTGCGCAGGAATTCCGCGTCGCCGCCCGCGTAGCTCCTCTGCTTCCACCGAAACCGCAAGGTCACCGGGCGCCCACACAAGCGCTTTTCCGGCAGGCGCGCCGTTGTGCCGGTGAGCGTCTAGCTCCATTTTGCAGGGCAACAGCGTTGTCCGACCGTTTTTCCGAGGGAGCCGAAGCAACCGTGCCCGAGTTAGCCTTTCGCGATGGCATCATGGATCGAATCCGTATGCGTGAGCAGCGGTTCGACGAGCGTGCCTATCTGTTCGTGCTCGGCTCGCTCGAGTTCTGCCAGCAGCGGCTTCCCGAGCGGCGGCACATCAGCGGGCGCGAGCTCGCGCTCTCGTGCCGGGACCTCGCGCTCGAGCGCTTTGGCGTGATGGCCGGGCTCGTGCTTGAACATTGGGGAGTGCGAAGCTCCTCCGACATCGGCGACATCGTGTTTACACTCGTTGACCTCGAGCTCCTCATGAGCCAGGCCACTGACACCCGCGACGAATTCGCGGACGTGTTCGATTTCGATCAGTCGTTTGAGCGCGACTACCCGTGGTGCGCGCAGTTCGCCTGATTCCCCGTCGCTACGCTGTCGTCCTGTGCGTCACCATTCGCTGATTCCGGTCACAGACTCTTCGGGCGCCTCTGCCGCCGATGCCTCCGCGATCACCGCTGGCATCCCGTCGCGCGCGCTCATGCAGCGCGCCGGCGCCGCGGCAGCCGCCGAGATCGCGACACGCTTCGCCGATCGCCTCGAGGATGGCGTCGTCATCGCGACGGGGCCGGGCAACAATGGCGGCGACGGATGGGTCATCGCGCGCGCGCTCCACGCCGTTGGCATCGGGGTGCGCGTGGTCGAGTGCGTGCCATCGCGCACTGAGGATGCGAAGGCCGAGCGCGCGCTGGCGATCGACGCGGGAGTGCCGTTCACGACGGACGCCGAGTCGCTGTTCACGGGCGGCGAGCGCATTGCCGTCGACGCATTGCTCGGCACCGGATTCACCGCCGACGAACCGCTGCGAGGGCCGATTGCCGCTGCCGTCGCCACGCTGCATGCGCTGGCGGCGCGCGGCCGTGCGATCGTCGCGATAGACGTTCCCACTGGTCTCGACGCGAGCACGGGGCGTCACGCCGGCGCGCCGCTGTGCGCGCTCACGCTGACCTTCGGCACCGTCAAGCGCGGTCAACTCATAGCGCGCGATGTCTGTGGAGCGATCGTCGCCCTCGACATCGGACTTGGGCTCCATGCCGAACGCGCGTCCTCGGCGAGTCTCGCCACTGCATCGTGGTTCCGCGATGCCCTCCCGCCCATCGCCGCCGATGCGCACAAGGGCACACGCAAGAAGATCGCGATCGTCGGCGGCGCTGCGGGAATGGCCGGCGCGGTGATTCTCGCGGCACGCGCGGCGCTGCGCAGCGGGGCCGGCATGGTGAAATGC
>DATCGM010000166.1:0-12534 GCA_036508915.1 Gemmatimonadaceae bacterium | reverse complement strand
GACCCCGGAACGGGATTCACGGGTAGAGCCGTACGTCTCCCGCCCTATATTCCTGTTCATGCGTCTGCTTCGACTTTTCGCGCCTCTCCTCGGGGCGCTCCTCGCTGCCGCCCCCCCGGTGGCGGCGCAATTGACCCCGCGGCCCAAAGCGCCGGCCAAAACTTCGCCCGCCACCAAGGAGACGCCGGCCAAGCCTGCACCGGCTGCACCTGCGCCCGAGGTACCGAAGTTCGCGTTCCTCCAGGGCGTTGCAATGGACAGTGTTCACGGCGATCCACTCGTGGGAGCACTCATTCAGGTGGAAGGCACGGGGCGCATCGGCGCCACCGATTCGCTCGGCCGCTTTCTCATCGACAGCATCAAGCCAGGCAGCTACCGTCTGCTCGTCGATCATCCCCTGCTCGACACGCTCGGCATCACCCTCGTGTCGGCGCCGATGACGTTCGAGCTGAACACGATCACACGGGCGCTGATCGCCGTTCCGAGCGCGGAGTACCTCACCAGTCTGTTCTGTCCGGCGGCGCGACGAACCCTTGGGCCGGGTGCGCTCGTGGGCAGAGTGCGCGAGCCGGATACCGAGGAGCCCGCCGTGGGCGCGCGCGTCTCCATCGTCTGGTACGATCCCGATCCGCCGGGACTTCCGTCGAATCTCAAGCTGAAGAAGGTGCCACGCGTGCGCGAAGCGGTCGTGACCGCGGACGGCACGTACAAGCTCTGCGGGCTGCCGGCGACCTTCGAAGGAAAGCTCCAGGCGCAGCGCAAGGACGGAGGCGCCACCGCCGAGGTGACCGTGTCGCAGAGCGAGGGTGTGCTCACGCTTCGCAGCATGAGCGTCGCCGCGCTGGCGAAGATCGCGACGACCGACACGGGCGCGAAGGCGACGCCGCAGAAGGGGACGGCCCGCGTGTTTGGGAAGGTACTGAACGCGAACGGTGCGCCGGTCGTGGGAGCGCGTGTCGGGCTGATGGGGGTGAGCGCGGCAACGCTTACGCGTGCGAACGGCGACTTCGTGCTCGACTCGCTTCCTTCCGGCACCCAGGCGATCGTCGTGCGCCAGCTCGGCTACAGGCCGACGGAACAGACCGTGGAGCTGTCGGCCCGTGCCCCGGCGCGCGTGATGGTGAAGCTCGGCATTTTCGTGCCGGAGCTCTCACCCGTGGAAGTCGTCTCCGTGCGCGATGAAGGACTCCAAAAAGTTGGCTTCACGGACCGCAAACGGTCATCTGCCGGCGGCCACTTCATCGATTCGGACCAGATTGAGAAGCGCAAGGCGCAGCAGTTCACCGACCTGCTCCGGACCATGCCCGGCATCCGCGTGAACATGGTGGGAAACCAGGCACAACTTGCTTCGACGCGCTCGACGACGGGTGGCGGTGGCTGTGTGACGGTGTGGGTGGATGGCGCGGCGTGGCAGCAGCTCGACGCCGGCGATCTGGATTCATTCGTTCGCCCGGAAGAGGTCGCGGCGATCGAGGTCTACAACGGATCCGCCATGCCGGCGCAATTCGCGACGGTGGGACAGGACTGTGCCGCCGTGGTCGTGTGGACCAAGCTCCGCGTGCAGAGCAGGAAACGATGATGATGGCGCATCCGATCGTTCACCACCCGTTCAACTTCTCCATCGGACCCATTCCGCTCACCGGATTCGGGATCGCGATGATGGCGGCATTCGGACTCGCGCACTGGATCTCGCAACAGGTGCTCGCGCAGCGCGGCGACGATCCCGAGATCATGCACGACGTCACCTTCGCGGCGCTCGTTGGCACGATCATTGGCGCGAAAGTCTACTACGCGATTCTCGAGCACAGCTTTCACGCGCTGTGGGGACGCGGGGGCTTCGTGTTCTGGGGCGGGTTCATCGGCTCCGTGCTGCTCTGCGCGGCGGTGATTCATTGGCGCAAGCAGTCGTTCCTTCGCATTGCTGACGCTGCGGCCGTGGGCATTGCGGCGGGGTATGCGGTCGGGCGCACGGGGTGCTGGGCCGTCGGCGACGACTATGGCCGCGTGTGGAACGGACCGCTCGCCGTCGCTTTTCCCGAGGGAATTCCGAGAACGACGGCCGCGATCATGAACTCCGAGTATCACGCGAATCTTCCCGCGTCGATCTCACCAGACACGATCATGAGCGTGTATCCCACGCAGCTCCTCGAGGTGGTGCTCGGTCTCGTGATGTTCGCGATTCTCTGGCGCTTTCGCCGGCACATGCATCGCTCGGGGTGGCTTTTCGGGCTGTACTGCGTGCTCGCGGGCACCGAGCGGTTCATCGTCGAGTTCCTTCGCGCCAAGAGCGACATGGTCGGACCGGTGACGTCAGCACAGCTCGTTGCGCTCGGCGTCACGGCGGCGGGCATCGTGCTGTTGATGTGGCGCCGGAACGGGACGCCTACGCTCGCCGCGGCCTGATTCATTAACACCGAGTGTCCCCCCGTGCCCGCTCCCGCCTCGGAATTCAGCCTCCGGCCGGCCACCGCCCATGATGTGTCGACGATCCTCCGATGCATTCAGGGGCTCGCCGATTACGAGCACCTGGCCCACGAATGTGAGGCCACGGAAGCTCTCCTTCATGAAAGCCTGTTCGGGCCATCGCCCTCGGCGGAGGTCACTCTCGCTTTCGCCGGCGACGTCCCCGCCGGCTTTGCGCTCTGGTTCCGGAGTTACTCGACCTTTCTGGCCCGTCCGGGGATCTATCTCGAAGACCTGTTCGTCTTTCCCGCGTTCCGCGGCCGGGGGTTGGGACGGCAGCTCCTCGGGTCGCTGGCGCGGACCGTAGTCGAGCGCGGCTATGGCCGGCTGGAGTGGGCGGTTCTGGACTGGAACGCCGATGCGATTCGGTTTTACGAGTCGCTGGGGGCGAGGGCGATGAGCGAGTGGACGACGTTCCGGGTGACGGGAGAGGCGCTGCGCGCCCTGTCGGACGCGTAGGTGGACAGACGGACAGGTCGCCGGTTTCCAGTGACCGCTTGCCCGTCTCGAAAGTTCAGACGATACTCAGGAACGCGGCGTCCAGTCTCCCCCCGAGACATGCGCATCTGGCTTTACACGTCGGTCAAGGGATCGTCGATCGGTAGCACGGCAATCAGTGTCGCCGCGCACGTCGTGCTCGTTGGCGCGGCCGTGTACGGCACTGGCGTGCGCGCCCGTCAGCTCGACGAGATGATCGCGGAGCGCATCTCCTACCTGCACTACCTCCTGCCTCCCGATCGCCGTCCGTCCTCGGACAATATCGCCGAGAATCTATGGTACCTGGACATCGGCACCAATGGGCCCGTCCTCTCCGAGCGTCCTGACGGACGCGTGCTCGAACCCGCCGGGTCGGAGAATTTGAAGCGGGCCGGCGGAAATCAGGGGAACGACGCGCGCTCGCAGGCGCCAGCCGCCGCGGTCGACTCGCCAGACTCCGTCTATTCCATCCTCGACGTGGAAGAGACGGCCGTCCGGACAGCGGGAAGCGCCGCGCCCGTTTATCCGCCCGAGCTGATAAGGGAAGGAAAGGAGGGCAGCGTCTTCATCCGCTTCGTGGTCGATAGCTCGGGACGTGCCGATCCAGGTACCATCGAGGTCATTCGGTCCACGCATCCCGCCTTCACGCTGTCGGTGCGCCAGGCGGTGCCGCTCATGCTGTTCACGCCGGCCACGGTCGGGGGACGTCATGTGCGACAGACGGTCGAGCAGAACTTCGAGTTCCGCATCACGCCCCCCGCGCCTGCCGAGCACACGCGGACGAAACCGGTGCCGTGACGGCAGCCGAGTTTACCGGCTTTCGTCCCGCCGCACTCGCGTTTCTCCGCTCGCTCGAGCGTCACAACGACCGTGAGTGGTTCGAGCGCAACCGTGCGACGTACGAGACCGAGCTGCGCGCCCCGCTCGCCGCGCTGACGGAGGAGATCGACGTCCGCCTGGCCACGCTCGCGCCAGAAATAGTCGGCGATCCCAGGCGTTCGCTCTTTCGCATCCATCGCGACGTGCGCTTCTCGGCCGACAAGTCGCCATACAAGACGCACGTCGCCTGCTGGTTTCATCACGTCGACGCGGGACGCGGCGTGGGCGCGCAGACGCCGCATGGGGGCGCCGGGTTTTATTTCCATATGGAGTCAGAGCGTGCTTCGCTTGGCGGCGGAATCTGGAGGCCGCCGCGGCCAACGCTGCAGAGGATCCGTGAGGCGATCGATGAGGATGCACGACCGCTCGTGAAGATTTTGGCCGATCCGGCCGTGCGCCGAAGGTTTGGCGGACTCGCGGAAGAGAACATGCTCACCCGCATGCCGCGCGGATACTCCGACTCGCATCCAGCGGCGACGCTGTTGCGACACCAGTCATACACGCTGGGACGCGAGCTGGAGCAGCGCGACCTGTTCAGCCCGCGACTGCCCGATCTGCTCGCGCGCGAGTACGCGCGCATTCTTCCACTCGTCCACTGGCTCAACCGTTCGCTCGGTCTTCGCACGCTCGCGCGGCGTTGACGCTCGGCGTAAATTCGCCGGATGATACCGGGTGCCACGCCTCCGGTGACGACGCGTCGGGCGACGCCGGCCGATGCCGCGCTCCTCGCATTGCTCGCCGCTACGACCTTCAGCGATACCTTCGGTCCGGACAACACGCCGGCGGACATGACGCTGTACATGGCCGAGTCGTTCGGCGAAGACATTCAGCGCAGCGAGCTCGCCGATTCGCGGCACATCGTGTTTTTCGCCGAGCGGGCACGGGAAGCCGTGGGCTACATGATGTTGCGCGAGGGTCCGGCGCCAGACGTCATCTGCGACGCGGATTCAATCGAGATTGCGCGGCTCTACGCGACGAAGCGGTTTCTCGGCGCGGGAATCGGTGCGACGCTGATGCAGCGCTGTCTCGACGAATCCGCCGCGCGCGGCCTGAGCACGATCTGGCTCGGCGTGTGGGAGCACAACGCGCGCGCCATCGCGTTCTATCGCCGCTGGGGCTTCGTCGACGTTGGCGCTATGACATTCATGCTGGGCCACGACCGGCAGACCGATCGCGTGATGGCGCGTCGGGTCGCTCGCGTCGCCGAGGAGGCATAGGATGCGACACACGGTGAAGCTGCATGGTGTGATCGTCGGACATTCGGATCTGGAATCGGCGGACGAGTCGCTCGGCCGCGCATGGGGCACGTTTCGGCCGGGGCTTGGTTATGAGCTCGTGCAGCCGGTGTTTCGGCTGTTCAGCGAAGCGGTGCCGATGCCGGGCGGTGAGCCGCGCGACAAGGAAAAGCTGGCGCGGTATCACGCGGCGCGAGACACGCTCGGTCTCGAGCTCGTCGATGCGCAGGGCAACCGCATTGCGACGAGCGCGATTCACATCGCGGATTATTCCGACCGGGGCAAGTTCGAGCTGGAAGTATTGATTAGTGATGAGAAATATTGGGCGGGGAGGAATTAATGAAAATCGTGCCGTTTCGCGAACTCCGCTCCCACTGCGGCCTCCAGCGCGCGAAACTGCTTCGCCCGCACGTTCACCACCGTCTGCTCCACCTGCAGCACTCCGCGCACCAATAGCAGCGGCGTCCGCGAGATCAACAACGCCTGCCGCTCGAATCGCTGTGGCGTCACGATGACATTGATCAATCCCGTCTCGTCCTCGAGCGTGAGAAACACGAAACCTTTCGCCGTGCCGGGCCGCTGACGGCAGATCACCAGCCCCGCCGTCGCGACCGTCTCGCCGTCGCGGCCATTCTGCAGCAGATCGCGCGCGGAGCGAACACCATTCGGCTCGAGCACGCTGCGCACATGCGACATCGGATGGCCGGCGAGTGAGATTCCCGTCATGCGATAGTCCGCTTCGGTGAGCTCGACTGGCGTCATCGCCGGGACCGGTGCGACGTCGACGCCCAGGCGCCGGCGTGGCGCGAGTGGTCCCGCGTCGCCGCGTGCGGCGTCGAGCACGGCCCAGAGCGCGGCGCGGCGCTTTCGCAGGTCGGGCTCATGCGCGAGAAAGCCATCGAAGGCGCCCGCCTCGGCGAGATGCCGGAGTGCGCGGCGATCGAGTCCCGCGCGCTGCACCACATCGTCCACCGACGTGAATGGTCCCTCGCGCAGCGCCGCTTCCAGCTTGTCGCGCGCCGTTGCGCCAAGTCCGCGCACGCTGCGAATGCCGAGGCGGACGGCGGGGGCATTCTGGAGTCGGACCCCAGAGTCGGTCTCGAGCGTGGCATTCCACGCCGAGCGGGTGAGATCGGCGGGGTACACTTCCACGCCGTGGCGGCGCGCATCTTCCACGAGCGTGCCTGGCGCATAGAAGCCCATCGGCTGCGCATTGAGAATCGCCGCCGTGAATTCGGGCGCGTAGTAGTGCTTCAGGTAAGCCGACGCATACACGAGCAGCGCGAAACTCGCCGCGTGGCTCTCGGGAAATCCGTAGTCGGCGAATCCATTGATCTGGTTGAAGATGCGCTGCGCGTCGGCGGGAGCGATGCCGTTGGCCGCCATTCCGTCGAGCATCTTCTGGCAGATGGCCGCCATGCGCTCGCGACTGCGCTTGTGTCCCATCGCCTTGCGCAGCATGTCGGCTTCGCCCGGTGTGAATCCCGCCGCGGCGATTGCCACCTGCATCCCCTGCTCCTGAAAGAGCGGCACACCGAGCGTGCGCTTCAGAATGGGCTCGAGCGAAGGATGGAGATACTCCACCGCTTCCTCTCCGTTCTTTCGACGCAGATACGGGTGCACCATCTCACCCTGGATCGGGCCCGGCCGGATGAGCGCGACCTCCACGACAAGATCATAGAAGCACCGCGGCTTCAGTCGTGGCAGCGTATTCATCTGCGCTCGGCTCTCCACCTGAAAGACGCCGATCGTGTCCGCCGCGCAGAGATCGTCGTACACGGACTGGTCGGTCATGTCGAGCAGCGCGAGATCGATGGTCACGCCGCGCGTTTGCCGGATGTAGAGCATGCAGTCCTGCATCAGCGTCAGGATGCCGAGTCCGAGCAGATCGATCTTCACGAGACCGACGGGATCGAGGTCGTCCTTCTCCCATTGAATCACCGTGCGGCCCGGCATGCTCGCCGGCTCGATCGGGACTATCTCGTGGAGTGGCTCGTGTGTAAGCACGAAGCCACCTACATGAATGGAGCGATGACGTGGAATCTGGTGCAGCCCTTCCACGACTTCGGCGAGTGCCCGCACGCGGCGGTCGTTCGGATCGAGTCCCGCGCGCTCGACGATGCTCGGGCCTCCCGTCTCACGCAGCGCATCAGCCGTTGACTTCGCGGAGAACCGATCGCTCAGCGTGGCAAGTGCATCGGCTTGCTCGACGCTGAAGCCGAGGACGCGCGCCGCATCGCGCACCGCACTGCGGCCACGATAGGTGATCTGCTCGCACACCATCGCCGCGTGATCGCGTCCATATTTCTCGTACACGTACTGCAGCACGTCCTCGCGCTCGCGATGCGCGAAGTCGATGTCGATGTCGGGCGCTTCGGTGCGCTCCTCGCTGAGGAAGCGCTCGAACAGCAGTCCAAGCCGGATCGGATCGACGGCGGTGATGCCGAGGCAGTAGCACACCGCGGAGTTCGCGGCCGAGCCTCGGCCCTGGCAGAGAATTCCCTTGCGTCGCGCGAAGCGCATGATGTCCCACACGATGAGGAAGTAGCCGGCGAGCCCGAGCTTCGCGATGAGCGCGAGCTCGTGCGCGAGTTGCCTGTCGTGCGTGGAATCGCGCCGCGCGGTGTTCGGCGGTCCCCACCGCTCGTGCGCACCGTGCTCGACGAGGCGCGCGAGATATTCGTCGGCGCTCACGCCGGGCGGGAGCGCGAACTCCGGCAGCGTCGGCGTCAGTTGATCGAGGCGAAAGGTGCACCGCTCGGCGATGGCGAGCGTCGCGCGAATGCCTTCGGGCGCATGACGCCAGCGACGCGCGATCTGCGCGGCGCTCTTGAGGTACCACTCGCCATTCGGGCGCAGCCGGGTGCCCATCTGGTCGAGCGGCCGCTGATGTCGCAGCGAGCACAGGACGTCGTGCACCATCCGGTCGCGGGCGCGCGCGTAGTGCACGTCGTTGGTCACGACCCATGGGATGTCGAGCGCGCGGGCGACATCGATGAGGCGTCGCGTCGTCGCGCGCTCTTCCGGGAGCCCGTGGTCCCAGCACTCGATCGCGACGCGCCGGTCGAAGATGTCCATCAACGACGCAGCGGCTTCGCATGCGGCGTCCGATTCACCACGTTCGGCGAGCGTCGCCACCCATCCGCGCGGGCAGCCGGTGAGCGCGAATAGTCCGCCGGCATGACTCGCGAGCTCGTCGAGCGAGACGTATGGGCTGCCGCGGGGCTGGTCGCGCCGGCCGATCGTGACGAGCGTCGAGAGATTCGCGTAGCCCTCGCGCGATTCGGCGAGGAGAGGCAGATGCGTGAGGAGCGGCTCCTCGTCATTGCGTCCATGAATCGCGACGGTGAGCTCGGCGCCGATGAGGCCGGGAAGTCCCGCGTCGCGCGCCGCCATGGCGAAGCGTACCGATCCGCCGAGCTCGTCGTGGTCGGTGATGGCGAGCGCGGCGAGACCGAGCTCCGTCGCGCGTGCGACGAGCACCTCGGGCAGTGCGGCGCCGTCGAGGAGAGAGAAGCAGGAGTGGCAGTGCAGCTCGGCGTACTTCGTCATTTCGAGATCTTGTGACTGTCAGACCTACGTCAGTCCCACCCAGTCAATCAGCCCAAGCTTGAAGTGCCCAATCATCAGTGGCCCTATCCAGGAACACCACCATCTCTCCGCCCAGACTCTCGCATCGCCAGTAGTCTCTTCGATATCCATCGTCCCACCAATCGCCTGACAATCGCTCGGGGCCCATTGCGCGCGTGACGTCGATGCGGCGACCGCGCCAGGTCACGACGCGCGGGACGTCGCCGTCGCATGTTACCTCGACGGCTTCCGGAGGATCTAGAGCTCGGCGTGCGGCCGTCGCGATGGGAAGAGGAGCGAGGCTGAGAACAGGTCCGACTGTCCGACTGTCCGACCCCAGATCGCGCCATACGCCCGCGCGCTCCGGCCGATGCGTGTCCTGCGCCTGCGCGCGCACGATTGCGCCCGTGCCCAGCTCGGCGCGCAGCCGCTCGAGTGCCGCGTCGGCGGCGCCGAGGTCGCGCCAGGAGGTCGTGAGCAGATCGCCCTGCTCGCCGGAGAGCGGTGCCGTGGCGACGATCGCCACGCGCACCGCGATGACCGGCGCGTCGAGCGTCCAACTGTCGAGCAGCGCGCGGCAGCGCTCGAACAGCGGCAGCACGCGCGCCAGCGGTCGCGCCGCGCGGGCCTCGCGCGTCACCGTGTGTGCTGGCGCATCGACGAGTGCGCCGCGCGCGTCGTCGAGCGTCAACGTGATCGCAACGGCTGCCACGGCGCGGCCATGCGCGATCATCTCCTGCACCAGCCGTTCGAGCGCGGCACGCACGAGGAAAAGAATCGGTTCCATCGTCGCCGTGGGGATCGTGAGCTCGACTTCCACGGCGGGCTGTGTCTCCACCCGCGCGAGCACGGGACGACGCGAGTCGTCGGCGTTCGCGAGACGCCAGGCACGCAATCCGATCTCGCCCCATCGGCGCTCGACGTCTTCAGCGCTTAGCGCGGCGAGCGCGCCAACGGTGCGAAGCCCAAGCGCATGCAGCGCGGCGCGGAACTCCTCGTCCATCGGCACGAGGGCGAGCGGCGCCGGCGCGAGATAGGCCGCGTCGCGCTCCGGCGGGATGACGTGCACGAGCGCGCGATCATCGGCCCGCTGCTCGAAGCTCGCCCCCGCCCATGTCGCCGCCCGCGCGGCGACGCAGGAGCCGGCGATCGCGACACGCGGGCATGGATGCCAGCGTCGTGCGACGCGGAGCAGCGTACGCCCAAGCTCCCGCTCGCCGCCGATTCCATCGAACCCCGATGCGCCCACCCACCAGAGACCTGGCGCACCGGCAACGGGCGTCACCTGCGGGCTGGCCCCCACCAACGCTGCTGACATCTCAACGATTGCTGCCCCAATGGCGACGTCGTCCCACGCGAACTCGTGCAGATCGGCGCACAGCGCGCGCCCTTCGGTGGGACGCATGCCGGCGCGCACGCCCGCTCGGCCCGCTGCCGCGGAGACGGCGCGCAGGCGCTTCTGCGCCCCATCGGTCAACACGATGGGGAGATCATCCCAATGCTCGGGCGTGCTCGACGGCGGTTCGGAACTCGCGCGAGGGTTCGATGACGATGGGAGCGTTGGCGGAGTGAGGGGGAGGAGAAGCTGCGCGTCCCTTGCGGCCGTGCCGGAGTCCCCCCGCCGGACCGCGCGCCACACCGCGCCGATCGGGAACCTCGGGATGCGTACACAGGCGACGCGCCACAACGATTGCACAACTCACCTCCACCGTCTTGAGCGTTCCCCCCTTCTCGACCCGCACGCCAATCGTGTGTGTCGTGCTGTCTTCCTGTCTTCCTGTCCTTTTTCGTCGGGATCGTTCAACGATGAGTCGCACCGCGCCGCCGAGCTGCGTGGCGCCTCCCGTTCGATCGCCCATCACGACGAACGTCGCGTTCGATTCTCGCGCGAGCCGTGTGAGACGCACGGCCACCGCGCGCGTGAGCAACGGCGCGCCGTCGAGCACGACGAGCGCGAAGGCGCCACTGCGCAGCAGGACGTCGGCGCACCAGGCGGCCCGCGTGGTGTCGTGCGGACGGATCATCCACATCCCTTCGGCGTCGCCCAGATGCACCCAGTCGCGTGCGTCGAGCGTGCGCTGCGCGTCGATGTAGGCCACCCAACCATGAGACGACACCGTGGCCTCGACAATCGCGCGGGCGAGCGTCGTCTTCCCACTGCCCGTGCTGCCGACGAGCTCCGTAAGCCTGCCGCGCGGCAGCCCTCCGCCGAGCAGCGCGGCGTCGAGCGGCGCGATCCCGGTGGGGAGCGCAGGCGTGGCCGGTGCGGGTGGCGGGAGGAGCCGAACGAGCTCGGCGAGGGAGAGAGACAACAGAACAGCGGTGAGAGGTGAGCGACGAGAGGTGTGCGAGAACCCTATCTTGAGAGGTCCCTGTGGCAGATGTGCCGCCACAGAGGGCGGGGGATGTATCTACCGAACGAATACCGAAACCGCAACCGCTGCCGCAATGGCAGACACTGCCGGAAACCCTTGCCGACGCTCGTCTTCACCGGTGATCGTTTGACGCCACGAAACTGGCAAAACGTTATCAAACAACTACTTCCAGCCGCGCTACTCGGCGCCGCCGCCTTCGCACTCGTGCTGGTCATCACCGACCCGCCCGGCCCAGGCCTCGACCCGGATGCCCTCTCCTACATGGGCGCGGCGGAGTCCGTCGCCGCGCACGGCGAGTACCGCATTCCGACCGCGAAGTGGACGAGTGCGGACAGCACCGAGCCGCTCGCGCACTTCCCGCCTGCGTACCCCACCGTGCTCGCTCTCCCGCTGCGCCTCGGCATGACGCCGGCTCAGGGCGCGCGGCTCGTGCAGGCTACCGCGGCGTTCGTCACCGCATCCACACTCGTGCTGCTCGTGAGCGCGGTGGCTTCGCCGAGCGCGGGCATCCTGCTCGTCGTGGCGCTGTGCGCCATGACGTCGATGCACGAGGTGCACGTCTCCGTGTTGAGCGAGCCACTCTACCTCGCCTGCATGGTCCTCGCACTCGCGGCGATGGTGTTGGCACCCGACCGGCCGCTGCGCGCCGCGATCCCGGCCGCGGTCGGCGTGATGACGCGCTACGCCGGTGCGTCGCTCGTGGGCGCGGTGGCGCTCTGGGCGCTCATGCAGCCCGGCCGATGGGTCGAGCGCGTGCGCCGAGCGGCGATCGCGCTCGTCCCCGCACTGGTGCTACAAGGCGTGTGGGTGTTGCGGACGCGAGCCGTGGCAGGCACGAGCGAGATCAGAAAATTCGCGCTCTACGGTGATCTCGGGCCAACGCTCGAGCAGGGTGGTAGAACGCTCGCCGCCTGGCTCATCCCCGACGCCGGGGCCGACCACGACCCCATACCTCATCGTCCGGGCCTGGCACTCGCGGCCGGATTCGTGCTCGCCGTGCTCGTGGGCATTGGCGCATGGCGTGCTTGGGCGTCGGCGCGTGCGGCCCGCGATGAGCGCCCGCTCATGACTTGGCGGCTGTTCACCGCTGCGTCGCTTCTGCTCGTCTGCTACTTGGGGCTCGTCGGCGTGTCGCGGATCATGGCGGATCCAGGAATTCCTCTGGACCAACGCATTCTCGCGCCAGCCTTGCTGCTGTTGATGACGATGGCGGCCACCGGCCTCACGCTCTGGTGGCGCGGCACGCGTCTACAGGTGGCTCGCGTTGCGGTGGCTGCCGCGTTGATCGCGTGGTGGTACGCTGCCGCGACGGCGACCCGTGCCGACGCGCACGATGCGCTCAGTTGGGGCTCTGATTTCGCCGGCGAGCAGTGGCGGGAGAGCGAGCTGCTCGCGTGGGCGCGCAGCGACGGAGCAGGGGCACCGCTGTACTCCAACTGGCCCGCGGCCGTGTACTTCTACCTGCATCGTCCGGCCCGCGGGCTTCCGCGCGCGAGCGACGCGCGTACCATGGCGGCATTCGCCGACACGGTGCG
>DATCGM010000165.1:0-8128 GCA_036508915.1 Gemmatimonadaceae bacterium | reverse complement strand
CCATTTCCACTCGGCGCGGAGCGGTTGATGGCCGAACACGCACTCCACTCACGAGACTGTCACGGAGATGCGATCGAAACGCTGACGAAGGCACTGCGAATTGTCGACGAGAGTGTGCATTACAAGAGGTCCGTCGAGAATTGGCGACAGCGGCCGGAACCCGTCGCGCTGATCCTCTTCGGCCCTTCGCCTTCGTAGCGGTGAGAAGCGGCGCTGACCAAAAGCTGTCGTCCTGAGCGCAGCGAAGGACCTGCACGTTGGACGGCGCAAGAGACAATCTCATCTCTACCGCTTCTTCATATCTGGCGCGAACTCGGCCTTGCCGACTCTTCCTTTCGGTCCCACGACGTAGCCGGCACGGCCGCCGAACTGCACGGAGTTGTAACCGATCGTATCTGCGGCGACCCACGTCAGACCGCCATCGGTCGACAGATCCGTCCCGCTGATTCCCACCGCGATCAACGTTCGTCCCGCGGTTCCGGGAACGTACGCCACCGCCGAGCGGAATCCGGTTGGCGACGACGCGCTGTCCACCAGCGTCCACGTTCGTCCACCGTCCTTGGAGAGGGCAAGATTGCGTCCGCCGAGCTTCGGCTTCTGGTAGTCGCCGCCAGCGATCACTCCATTCTTCGCGTCGCGGAAGGCGACGGAGAAAATTCCCTCCGACGCCGTACCGGCGCGAAGCGGCGAGTCGCTCACCGTCCAGCTTCGACCACGATTGGAGGAGTGAAACACTCGCGCGACCGCCGCACCGCCGGTGACGAACCATGCGTCGCTGCGGCCGTAGAGGGAGAGGCAGCTTCCACTCGCCGCGAAGGCGCCCTCATTGGGAAGCGCGGTTGGCAGCCGATCGGCTGGAACTTCCTGCCACGTCTCTCCACCGTCGCTCGTCGTGACGAGGAGAAAGCGGCCGTCCACCGGATCGCTGACCGCGATGCCATGCTTCGCGTCCCAGAACCGAATCGCGTCGAAGAACGAGCCTTTGCGAGTGCTGACGAAGCGGAGGGACCAGCTGCGACCGCCGTCCGTCGTGCGAAAGATGCGCGACGAATCGCCGATGCTCATCGCGAACGCAGTGCTCGGCGACGTCGCGGCAATCGAGCGCAGGTCGAGCGCCGTCGCGCCGGACACCGTATCGGTCGTCCAGAGGCCACCACCGTTCGTGGTGCGAATCACGGTTCCGCGCTGTCCGCTCGCCCACGCGACAGTTGGTGAGACGACGCTCAGTCCACGCAGCTCCACTTGCGTTCCGCTCGACTGCGCGACCCACTGCGCCGAGACTGGTTGTGCGAGCACGAGCAGTGTGAACAGATGGTGAACGGCTGGGCAGATTCGCATGCGGGTAGCGGTTAAGGCTGGACCGAAGAGGCGTGAAGTATGGAGGCGCAGCGCTCAGCCTCCCGGATAGCCGCGAAACACGAAGTACACCGCGCCAGACACGCAAAGTGCCGCCCACAGGAAATCCAACCTCAGCGGCTGCTTCATGTACAGCACCGCGAACGGGACGAATACCACGAGCGTGATCGCTTCCTGAATGATCTTGAGCTGCCCAAGTGTCATCGTCGTGTAGCCAATGCGGTTCGCCGGGACCTGCAGCAGATACTCGAAGAGCGCGATCCCCCAGCTCAGCAGCGCGGCGATGTACCAGGGCCGGTTGTTCAGATTCTTGAGGTGTGCGTACCACGCGAACGTCATGAAGACGTTCGAGAGAACGAGCAGGCCGACGGTGCGAAGAATGACTGGCATGGCGCTCTTGTGAGTAGGGGGCGTGCCGGGATGAGCCTCACTACCGTGCCGGCGCGACGTCGGGCGCCCGCCGTCCCGCGGCGGCGAGTCCCCATGCCGTCGCGACGAACAGCAAGAGGTAGCCAAAGCTAGTGATGCCGCGCGCGATCCCCTGATCGTGCGCGAGGAGCCCGAGTCGGCCGAGCAGGTATTCCCAGTCGTGCTCTCCGCCGCCGACCAGGGGCAACTCCTGTGCGCGCGCGTCGGCCACGTAGACGGCGATGTTTCCGCAATTCTGCGCGACCCACCAGAGCGCCACGCTGGCGGCATGCTGATCGCCACGACGCACGAAATAGCCGACGAACAGTGTCGGCATCAGAAGCTGAAACAGGGTTCCCCCCGCGAAGCCGATAAACTCGCCGAACGGGCCGAACAGGAGATGTCCGGTTTCGTGAATCGCGAGATCGACGCCGTCGATCAACGAGCCCTGGCCCTGATGGGAGAGCTCATGGACGCCGTACAGGAGAAGAGCGATCGTGAGGAGCCGCCGTGCGGCAGGATTCACGTTGGGAAACCTCGCGGGCGACGGAATCTGGATTAGCCGGGCGGTGGCTCACGGTGCGGGGGCGGGATCCGCCGCATACGAGCCTTGAACCATCGCCAGCGGACGTACGACATTACCACGAAGACCAGCGCCAGATCGATCGCGAGCGGCCAGTCGATCTTCATACGCAGTCTCCTAGATGCCGATCAGGATGCCAATCGTGCCAAGAGTGTCGTGCTCGTCGTCCACACGCTTGCTCGTGCGGCGCAGATAGCCCACGCGCGCGCCGACGCCGAAGGCGATCATCCAGTGCGCCTCGACGCCTGCATACGTCGTGTTGGGGCTGGCGTTCCACGGTTCTCCGACGGTGCGGAGCGCGGCGGCGCGCAGCGAGTAGCCGGATCCGAACCGGCCGAACATCCGGAAGTAGCCGAGGGAAACCTCGTTCCCCTGCTGGCCCGCCTCGGCAACCACGACGACGCCATCGTTGCGCCGCTCGCTCACGTCCACGAGCACGCCACCCGCAAGGGATATCCGCAGTGGGTTTCCATAGTGCACGCCGAGCGCAGGGGAGACGTGCGGACCGGGGTCCACGTTCGGGGTGTCCTGCGCGCGCGCGCACAGCGGCAGCAGAGCGGACAGTCCGACAAGAAGAACAGATCGACGCATGAGATAATGCTGCATTGCGGGCGCCCGCACGTCTAGCGTCTGCTCGAGCCTTCGCCTACCAATCGCCGCGTTTCTCTCCGCGACGGTAGGCGGCGAGAAGAGAGAACAGGACACCGGGAATCCAGACGGCAAAGCCGGCCCAGTAGAGAATCCAGCCGAGCGTTTCGTTGGTGATGTGCGCGGAAAGTCCGATGAAGGACCACCCCGCGAGAACCCAGAAGGCCATGTGTCCGCAGGTCTTCAGCAGATCGCGAACCGTCTCGCCCCGCGCCGCGCGATGCTCTGCCTCGCTGCGCGCGATCATCTCGTCGTAGGACTTCCGCGGGATGGGCATCAAGCCTCAGACGTCGGCGTAGAGATCGTTCATGTCGGCCGCGGCGAGCTCGACGAGAAAATCCGCGACATGCTTCGTCACGTCTGCCGAGAAGCGCGCGCCCTTCTCCGCGGTTGCGAGCGCGGGATTGCCTACACCCGTATCGGCCGAGATCTGCGTCCACCGCCGAGGTGCCCATGCCCACCCCTCGCGCATCGCGGTGATGCGCCAGCGCTTCTCGCTTCCGTCGCCCGCTTCGCTCAGCGGGCGTACGAGACGGGGCGCGACGTGCATCATGACGCTCGTCTCCAACTCTCCCGCGTGATCGCCCTGATCGCTGAAGATGCTTTTCGGGTCGCCCACCTTATACCAGTTCAACGTGGCGAGGAAGACGCCGGTGCGCGCCTGAAGTTCCCGAATCATCTGACGGAAATCGTTGCCGCCGTGACCGTTGAAGATCACGAGCTTTCTGATTCCCTGCCCTTCGATCGCGTGCACGAGATCGGCGAGCAACGCCGCTTGCGTCGCCGGATTCATGTTGAGGCAGAGCTTGATGTCGAGCTGGCCGGTGTTCACGCCAAAGGGCACGCACGGCAGAACGACAACTTTTGCCCCGCGCTCCCACGCCAGGCGCGCCGACTCGGCCGCCAGCGCATCGCTCTGAATCGAGTCGGTCGCGTAGGGCAGATGGTAGTTGTGCGCCTCCGTGGCGCCCCAGGGAAGCACGGCGACCTCGTAGGGCGTCGCCTCTACGGTCTTCCAGGTGCTTTCGGCTAGGATGTACGGGCGGGTAGGCATGGTCAAATTATATCACATCTGCAGGAAAACTCCCCCACTCTCAGTTGTTCTCGGTTCTGAGTGGGGGAGTTTTCCCGCAGTTCACAGTTGAAGTTCTCGAGTTGGGAGATTGTCGCAGATCCCAAGGGAGTAAGGTCATCCAGGAACGGCCCACGTTCGATACGAAACGGCGGAACGGAGGGCAACATCAGTTCCGCCGTTCGTTTCCCAATGGCCCTGTCAGAGAGGGATCTTACGCCACACCAGCCTGCGACCGACCCCTCACTGAACCAACTTCAACTATCAACTGCAGGAATACTCCCCCACTCGTGAACAGCTCTCTGTCTTCAGTGGAGGAGTTCTCCGTCTTCTGAGAAGGCCTTCTCCGCTCGGCCTCAGCGAAACCGCATCCCGTTCGGCGCGATCGCTCCGGGCTTCGGCACGGTGAAGATCTCAGGCTTGGGAGGCTTGGAAGACGCTTTGTTCGCGATGCGCTGCGGGGCTCTCTCGGCGCCACCCTGCGGTCGCGTGTCCGCGGTGGCCGACTTCATCGTCAGCGCGATGCGATTGCGCTGCAGATCCACCGCCATCACGCGCACTTTCACGCGCTGACCAACAGTGACGACGTGATTGGGATCGCTCACGTAGCGATCGGCGAGCTGCGAGACGTGCACGAGACCGTCCTGATGCACGCCGACGTCCACGAACGCACCGAAGGCGACGATGTTGGTCACGACACCGTCAAGCTCCATCCCTTCGCGCAGATCCTTCGGCTCCGTCACGTCGTCGCGGAAGGCAACGGCCTCGAACGCAGCGCGTGGATCGCGCCCCGGCTTTCTCAGCTCGACGAGAATGTCCTTGAGCGTGGGGAGGCCGACGTCGTCCGACACGTAACGGCCGAGATCGAGCGACTCGACCTTCTTCTCATCCGCGATCAACTCCCCGATCGAGACACCGACATCCTTCGCCATGCGCTCGACGAGCGCGTAGCGCTCCGGGTGAACGGCGCTCGCGTCGAGCGGATGCGTGCCGCCGCGCACGCGCAGGAATCCCGCCGCCTGCTCGAACGCCTTTGCGCCGAGGCGGGGCACCTCGAGCAGCGCGCGACGCGACGCGAATCCGCCGCGCTCGTCGCGCGTCTTCACGATGTTCTCGGCGAGCACAGGTCCAATGCCGGAGACCGAAGCGAGCAGCGCGACGGACGCCGTGTTCACTTCGACGCCGACGCGGTTCACCGCACTGACGACGATATCGTCGAGGCGCTTCTTCAGGCGCCGCTGATCGACGTCGTGCTGATACTGGCCCACACCGATCGACTTGGGATCGATCTTCACCAGCTCGGCGAGGGGATCCTGCAACCGTCGCGCGATCGAGACCGCGCCGCGGAGCGAGACGTCGAGTCCGGGCAGCTCATCGCGCGCCAGCTCGCTCGCCGAATACACCGACGCTCCCGCTTCACTGACGACGACGACCTGCGGCGGCTTCGCGATGCCGGCATCCTTCAGCGTCTGGCGAACGAGTGCTTCGGTCTCGCGCGAGGCGGTGCCATTGCCGATTGCGATGAGCTCCGCGCCGGAGGACGTCGCGAGCCGAACGAGCGACGCCGAGAACCGGTCGGGCTGATGCAGCATCCACGCGTCGGTGTGCAGCACCGCTCCGGTGCGCGACACGGCCGCCACCTTCACGCCCGTTCTGAATCCCGGGTCGAGCCCGATGACGATGCGCTCGCCCGCCGGTGCAGCGAGGAGCAACTGCTCGAGGTTGCGGCCGAAAATCGCAATCGCCTCTTCGTCGGCGCGCGTCTTGAGCTCGAGCCGCAGCTCGACTTCGATGGAGAATGCGAGCAGCCGCTTGTACGCGTCTCGCGCAACGAGCTCGAGCTGCGCGAGCGCGCGACGTCCCGTGATGACGCGAGCACTGAGCCCCGTGTGGATCTCGTCAACCGGAGCGGCGACCGACCACGCCAGCACACCTTCTTCTTCCCCGCGGCGGATGGCCAGCATGCGGTGCGACGGGATGCCGCCGAGTGGCTCGGTGAAGTCGTAGTAGTCCTGAAACTTCGAAACCTCGTTCTCCTTCCCGACGACCGCACGCGACGTGACGCTTCCCTTTCGACGCGTGAGATCGCGGACCCACCCGCGGAGGTCGGCGTCCTCGGCGATGCGCTCGCTCAGGATGTCCCGAGCGCCGGCAAGCGCGTCGTCGACCGTTGGCACTTCGCGCTCGGCGCTGACGAACTCGGCGGCCTTGGCCGTTGCGGTCGCGTCGTCGATGCCGCCGTTCCAGATCAGATCGGCGAGCGGCTCCAGACCGCGCTCACGCGCAATGATCGCGCGCGTACGACGCTTCGGCTTGAAGGGGAGATAGAGATCTTCGAGCGCCTGCTTCGTCGTCACGGCATCGAGCCGTGACCCAAGCTCCGGCGTCATCTTCCCCTGCTCCTCGATCGACTTCCTGATTGCCTTGCGCCGCTCGGCGAGCTCGCGGAGATACTCGGAGCGCTCCTGAATGGCGCGGAGCTGCGTCTCGTCGAGTCCGCCGGTGGCTTCCTTCCGGTACCTGGCGACGAACGGGAGGGTATTTCCTTCAGCGAAGAGGGCGAGGGTGCTGGCCACTTGGCGAGGCTGGAGCGTGAGCTCCTGCGCGAGTGTGGCGGCGATCTGTACAAGCTGTGAATCCATCAGGACGGCCTTCACTGACGTTCGGCTGTCTGACTGAGTGCGGCGGCAACCGTGGCCGCGCTCCATCCGATCAACGCTGGGAACAGCAACGTAACGATGAGCAGCGCTGCCGCGGGAAGACTCATCGATCCCGCGACGGTCGTCGCCACTTGACCGAACCGCCCACCAAACGTGTCGATCAACAGCAGGATCGCCCAGCCCTCGCTCGCGCCGAGCGCGACGCGCCACGGCCGGCCGCCTTCGCTCCGATACGCGAAGCCGACGATGAGCGCCACGATCGCGACGCCCCACCAGCCGACGAGCCACGTCAGCCCCGCCACTCCGAGCGCGACGAGCAGATGAAAGATCATGGGCGGAGCGGTAGCAGAGTGAGCTCCGACGAACGTTGTGCACTCTCGAGCGCGTTCGGCATTCGCGGCAGACGTACCGGCTCGAGCTCGCCCTTCATCCAGATGGGAATGCGATTGCGATATCGCGTGCTGATCGGATTGCCCGACTGGCCACCCGGATAGGTTGCCCACGCCTGCAGCTCCGGCCCGAGCTCGACGACCATCCGCCAGCTCGAGCCATGCGTCCCCGTTCCAGACGACGGGCTCAGCGTTCCCGGGCCGCCCTGCATTGGCAGTTTGAGCGCGGAGAGAGCCGGCAGCCGGAGCAGGTGATTCACGTTCGCGAATCGAATGTGATCCCAGCGCCACCCGTCGCCACTCGGATCGCCGTAGCGGGCGCGCACGGTCACGTACGCCGCGGCGAGACTCGCCGTAAGGATGTCGTCGCGCTGCTCCACCTGCGGTGTGCTCCTGTCATCCCACCACGCGCTCAGCGAATCCGCCATCAGCTCGGCAAGCACCGCGCTCGACGGCGTCGCGACCCGGCGTGTGCTGCCTGGCTCCGTCGCGAGCTCGTCCCACGTTCGGTTGACCAGCTCGCGCATCGCCTCTTCGAACAACACCGCGCGCCGGTTGTCCTTCGTGTAGCGACGATCCCACTGGACGAGTAGCTGACGCGCCTTCATCAGCGCGTCGAGATCGACGTTCTTGCTGTTGCGCAGCAACGCATGCTGCGACGCGAGAAGAAACGATGGAACGAAGAGATCGGCGCGGGCACTGCCCGGGTCGGTCTGGAAGTCCCGCATCGCGGATACGGTGACCGCGGAATCGGCGCGAAGAAGAGTGTTGATCCGTACGGCGCGCCACGGATCGTAGCTGCCGCCCCACCAGCCCACCGCGACGCGCGGGTCGATGGGCTGCTGGTTCGCCGACGCGAGAAATCCCTGCGCCGGATCGAACGCGTGCGGATAGTGCGTCGAGGGCAGCTCGCCCTGCCAATCGTTCGCGCTCAGGCTTCCGTCGCGCACCACGTTGCCCTTTCCGTCGCCCGGCCGAATGGGAAACTTCCCCGTCGATTGAATGGCGATGT
>DATCGM010000164.1:0-5458 GCA_036508915.1 Gemmatimonadaceae bacterium | reverse complement strand
GGCAAGACCAGTCTGGTCGATGCGCTCGCCTTCGTGTCCGGCACGAGTAAACGCCACGGCAGCGTCGTCGATGGCTCCTCCCTGACCGACACGGCGCCCGAGGAGGTGGAGCGCGCGTACTCGATCAACCTCGGTTGTGCGTACGCCGAGTGGATGGACAGCAAGATCAACCTGCTCGACACGCCCGGCTTTCTCGATTTCCAGGGCGATGCGATCGCCGGACTCGCCGCCGCGGACGGGGCCCTCTGCGTGATCGGTGCGACGTCGGGCGTCGAGGTCGGTACGGAGCGCATGTTCCGCGAGGCGGTGTCCCGCCGGGATCCTGTTCTCTTCATCGTCACGATGATGGACAAGGAGCACGCCGACTTCGACGCGATCTACCAGCAGATCAAGGAACGACTCACGACAAAGGTGATCCCGATCGAAGTACCCGTCGGCGAGGGCACCGAGTTTCACGGCGTCGTGAATCTGTTCGACAAGAAGGCACACGTCTATGCGCGCGGCGCGAAGAGCGGCGCGTATGAGGAGACGGACGTCCCCCCCGAGGTGCAGCCGCAGTTCGATCGCTACTACTCGGAGCTGATCGAGACGATCGCCGCGACGGACGACACCCTGCTCGAGCGCTACCTGAACGGCGAGGAGATATCGCGCGACGAAGCCATCGCCGCCATGAAGGATGCGATGAAGCGCGGCGAGCTCTTTCCCCTGTTCTGCGTCTCCTCGACGCTCAACTACGGAACCCGGGCCGTGCTGACGACCATCGTGGAGCTCATGCCGAACGCGTACGAGATGGAAGAGCTGCACGCGTTCACCGGCGCCGAGGGCGACAACACGGTCGAGATCCACGCGAAGGACGATGCGCCGTTCGCCGCGATCGTGTTCAAGACGCAGAGCGAGCCGCATGTCGGCGACGTGAGCATCTTCCGCATCCTGTCGGGCTCCGTCCGGAATGGGGACGAGCTGTACAACGTGACGCGCGACGTGGCCGAGAAGCTGAATCATCTCGCCGTCTCGCAGGGGCGCGAGCGGGTAGAAGTGCCGCGTCTGCACGCCGGCGACATCGGCTGCGTCGCCAAGTTGCGCAACACGCACACGAACGACACGCTCTCCACGCGCGCGCACCCGGTGCGACTTCCGCAAATCGTCTTTCCAGAACCGCTGGTCCAGCTCGCGATTCACCCGGTCAACCGCCTCGACGAGGAGAAGCTCCAGCTTGGCCTGCACCGGTTGCACGACGAGGATCCCACCTTCGAGACGCAGTGGAACACCGAGACGCACGAGACGATCGTGTCCGGAATGGGCGAGCGTCACCTCGAGGTCGCTCTGGCGAAGCTGAAGCGAAAGTTCGGCGTGACCGCGGAGCTCTCGAAACCCAAAATCGCGTATCGCGAGACGATACGGACGCGCGCCGAGGGACAGGGCAAGCACAAGAAGCAATCAGGCGGACGTGGACAGTTTGGCGATTGCTGGGTGCGCATCATTCCGACGCCACGAGGCGGAGGTTTCCGTTTCGAGGACTGCATCGTCGGCGGCTCGATCCCGAGCAAGTTCATTCCTGCGGTGGAGCGGGGAATCGTGGAGGCCTCGGAGCGCGGTGTGCTCGCCGGATTTCCTCTCGTCGACTTTCTCGTCGAGCTGTTCGACGGGTCGTATCACACGGTCGATTCGAATGAAATGTCGTTCAAGATGGCGGGCATCCAGGCGTTCAAGTCCGTCGCGCCCAAGTGCAAGCCTGTGCTGCTCGAGCCGCTCGACGAAGTGGAGATCGTCACCCCTGAAGAATCACTCGGCGACGTGCTTGGTGACTTGTCGGCGCGCAGAGGCCATATCCTGGGGACAGAGACGCCAGAAAACATTGCGGGCACGCGCGTGCGTGCGGTGGTGCCGCAATCGGAGCTGCATCTCTACGCCAGCGCACTGCAGTCGATGACGCATGGTCGCGCTAGCTTCCGCCGGCATTTCCGCGGCTACGAAGAAATGCCGAGCGAGGCCGCACAGCGCGTGATCGACGAGGCGACGCGCACGCAGGAGGAGTCCGCGGCGCACTAGAGCACGTGCTTTCTCGAAGCGCGCGAGCCCTGCAACGCGGCTACATTTCAGCGACGCGATTGCCGCGTGCTCAGCCCCCGCGACTTGTACGACGTGACGATCCTGTCTGAAGACGCCGGTGCCGACGCGCCGATCGATGATCTACCTCACGGATGGTGCGACATCATCGGTCGCGGACGCATGGGCGAGGCGCTCTCGTCGGCGCTGAGTGCGGCAGGGATGTCTGTGCGCGGGCCACTCGCGCGAGGTGCCGACGCGGCCGGTGCGGCTATCGTGCTGCTCTGCGTGCCCGACCGCGAGATCGCATCGGCCAGCGCGGCAGTGGCACGCGGTCCGCTCGTCGGACATGTGAGTGCGTCGGCGAATCTCGCGCTACTCGCGCCGCATGAGCGATTTGCACTGCATCCCCTGCTCAGCGTCGTCGGCGGCGGAGCCCGTTTCGCCGGCGCAACGTGCGCCGTGGACGGAAGCACCGTGTACGCACTCGGCGTCGCACGCGCGCTGGCGCTTCGGCTCGGGATGCATGCGCGCGTCATCTCGACCGAACAGCGTGCGCTCTACCACGCGGCCGCATCGATGGCATCGAACTATCTGGTCACGCTCGAGGCAGCTGCAGAGCGATTGGCGCAGGAGGTGGGTCTCGAGCGAGCGGCGCTCGTACCGCTCGTGCGCGCGACGATGGAACAGTGGGCGGCGTTCGGCGCGCGAGCCGCGCTTACGGGCCCGATCGCGCGGGGGGATGAAGACACTGTCACTCGTCAACGCGCCGCGGTTGCGGACGCGGCGCCCGATATGCTCGCGCTGTGGGACGCCCTTGCGGCCGCGACGCGTGACCTCGCCGCCGCGCCAATCGCGATCCGGTCATGATCGTTCTGCGAACGGTGCGCGAGCTGCGCGAGGCTGTGCGAGCGGCGCGCACCCGAGGCGAACGCATCGCCTTGGTGCCGACGATGGGCGCGCTGCACGAGGGACATCTCTCGCTGATGCGGCGCGCGCGCGAGCACTGCGACTTCGTCGTCGTCTCGCTGTTCGTCAATCCCGCGCAATTCACCGTGGCAGCCGACCTCGCGTGGTATCCGCGCGACGAAGTTCGCGACGCGCGACTCGCTGAGTCGGCGGGAGCGAGCGTGCTCTTCGCGCCTGCCGTGGGTGAAGTGTATCCGGATGGCTTCGCGACGAGCGTCGAGGTGGCTGGACTCTCCGCGCCTCTGGAGGGGGAGGCGCGCGGAACGCAGCATTTCCGTGGCGTCGCGACCGTCGTGACGAAGCTGCTCAACATGGCGCAGCCGGACGAGGCATTCTTCGGGCAGAAGGACGCGCAGCAGGCGCTGATCATTCGCCGGCTCGTACGCGACCTCAATCTTCCCGTGCGCGTCGAGATTTGTCCGACGGTGCGCGAGCCTGATGGCTTGGCAATGTCGAGCCGGAATGCGCTGCTCGACGCGGAGGGGCGCGAGAAGGCAACGACGCTGTCGCGCGCGCTCTTCGCCGTGGAGCGCGCCGCGGCCGGTGGCGAGAGGCACGCCGAGGAAGCGCTGGAGGCCGGCCGCGCCATCCTCTCGCAGGAAGGGATCTTTCCGGAGTATTTTGCCGCCGTCGATCCCAACACTCTTGCGCCGGTCGCGAGCCTCGAGGGAGGGACGCTGATCGCGATTGCAGCGCGCGTCGGCAGTGTTCGTCTCATCGACAATGTGATCATCGGCACCAGGAGAGCAGTCGAATGAACGCGGCACTGGAACGGCTCACCGAGCTCTACGCGCGCAACGCACCGATCGTCATGCTCACGGCCTACGATTACCCCTCAGCGCGCATCGCTGTCGCTGGTGGTGTGGACGTCGTTCTCGTCGGCGATTCGGCTGCAATGACGGTGCTCGGCTACTCCTCAACGCGAGAGATATCGATCGATGAGCTACTGATGTTGACGCGTGCCGTGCGACGCGCGGTGACGGACCTGCCGGTGATCGGTGATCTGCCGTTCGGGACGTACGAGGAAAGCGACGGTCTTGCCGTGAAGTCCGCGTCCCGCTTCGTCGAGGAGGGAGGGTGCGATGCGGTGAAGCTCGAGGGAGGCGGTGCGATGATCCCCAGAGTCCGCGCGATCATCGAGGCGGGGATCCCCGTGTTCGGTCACGTGGGCTTGCTGCCGCAGTCGGTGCGCACGCGAGAAGGCTACCGCGCTCGCGGTCGAGATCCGGAGCAGGCGCTGGCCATCGTCGCGGAGTCTGACGAGCTCGCAGCGGCGGGATGTATGGCGCTCATCGTTGAGGCGGTGCCGGCTCCGGTGACCGGGATCATTTCTCGGCGCGTCGGAATACCGGTGATCGGCATCGGTGCGGGGCTCGAGACGAGCGGGCAGGTGCTCGTCTATCACGACCTGCTCGGCTTCAGTGAAGGGCGGCAGGCGCGGTTCGTTCGTCAGTACGCGTCGGCGCGCCGCGATCTCAGTGGCGCTGTAGCGGCGTGGGCGGCGGACGTGCGGGCGCGCCGGTATCCGGCGCCGGAGCACACGTATCCGATTACGGCCGAGGCGTTGGAGGAGGTGCGGCGGCGCATGGACGCCGATTGAGGTGCAGGTCCTTCGCTGCGCTCAGGACGACACCTTGGATGTCGTCCTGAGGGAGCGAAGCGACTGAAGGACCTGCACCTGGAGAGCTACCCGTTCGCCGACTTCCGGCTCCGCGCCACGCGCTTCTTCTTCGCCGCCTTGCCGGCCTCGATTGGCACGACATCATGCGCGGCGGCAATGCCGGGAACGACCACCGGAATCGGCTGCTTCGGCTGCTTGTAGGTGAATCGCTTTCCCTCGTAGTTGCGGAAGACCACTTCGTCGTCGGTGATCTCTTCAACGTATTCCGGGAGGAGCGGCACCTTTCCACCGCCACCCGGCGCGTCGATCACGAACTGGGGCACGGCGAGACCTGACGTCCACCCACGCAGCGCCTGCATGATCTCCAGGCCCTTCTGCACGGTCGTACGGAAGTGCTCGCCGCCAGCGACCTGATCGGCCATGAAGATGTAGTACGGCCGAACGCGCGCCTTGAGCAGCTCGTGCATCAGCTTCATCATCACGTGCGGGTCGTCGTTCACGCCCTTCAAAAGAACGGTCTGGCAACCGAGCGAGATGCCCGCCTTGCTCAGCCGGTCGAGCGCGGCGACGGCAGCCGGCGTGAGCTCGCTCGGATGGTTGAAGTGCGTGTTCATGTAGATCGGATGGTACTTTTGCACCATCTCGCAGAACTCGGGGGTGATGCGCTCCGGAAGATGCGACGTGATGCGGCTGCCGATCCGGATGATCTCGATGTGCGGAATGGCGCGCAGGCGCTGGAAGATGTACTCCAGGCGCTGGTCGCTCAGCATCATCGGGTCGCCGCCCGAGAGGATGACGTCGCGAACCTCGGTGTGCGCGGTG
>DATCGM010000163.1:0-11217 GCA_036508915.1 Gemmatimonadaceae bacterium | reverse complement strand
GGCATGAGCGATTCTTCACGCTGCATCCAGTCGTCGAGCGCCTTGAGCACCTGCGACGGCGTTCCGCGCACGCTGCGCTGCGCGCTTACACCAGCGCTTCCGTACAGGCCGGCGAGGACACCGCGCTCGAACGCCGGGGCCTCGATTCGCGTGCGCTCCTCGGCGAGTGCTTGACGAAGATTGACCGGATCGAGTCCGACTTCCGCGGCGAGTGCTTCGAGCTGGGCTTCGGTGAGGCGGCCGTCGGGATCCACGGAGCTGCTGGATTGAAGCTCGAGCGCGCGCGCGAGGATTCGGTCGACGGAAGCGCGGTCGATCGAGGAGGGAACGGTTGGCGGGCGAGGGGCGTCCGGCATGGGAGAAAGATAATGCCGGCAGGGACGTGAACGGCCTCCATTGTGTCTCCGTCATCGCTGCGATAGCCTCACGACATGGTCACACTCCAGGACATCAGAGACGCCCAGGCCCGCATCGCGGGCCGGCTGCATCGGACACCGGTCTTCGGCTCATCGACCCTCTCCTCGCGCACGGGCGCGGCGCGGTTCGAGCTGAAATGCGAGAGCTTCCAGAAGACAGGCTCGTTCAAGGTGCGCGGAGTGCTCAACATGCTGAGCCAGCTCACCGACGACGCGCGGGCTCGCGGGGTCGTGACTGTCTCGGCGGGAAATCACGCTCAGGCGCTCGCATGGGGCGCGCAGGCCGCCGGCGTCCGCTGCACGGTCGTCATGCCGGCGAATGCCTCGCGCACGAAGGTCGAAGCGAGCATGGGTTACGGCGCCAAGGTCATTCAGCACGGCACGAGCATGGATGCCTTTCAAAAGGCGCGCGCGCTCGCGGAATCGGAGGGGTTCACCTTCGTGCATCCGTTCGACGACGACCGGATCATTGCCGGCACCGGGACAGTGGCGCTCGAGATCTTTGAACAGACCGACGCACCTGACATCATCGTGATCCCGATTGGCGGCGGCGGTCTGATCTCAGGAATGGCGATCGGCGTCAAGGAAACCAATCCGGCGACGCGAGTGATCGGGGTCGAGCCAGCCGGTGCAGCGGTCATGCGCCAGAGTCTCGACGCGGGACGAGCGCTTCGGATGGACGCACCGAGCTCGATTGCCGATGGCCTCGCGGCGCCGATGGCGGGCGAGAGGAATTTCGAAGCCGTGCAGCGCTACGTGGATGACGTCGTGCTGGTCAGCGACGAAGAGATCGCCGAGGCGATGGGGCTGCTGCTGTCGCGATGCAAGCTGCTGGCGGAAGGAGCCGGCGCGGCGGCGACGGCGGCGCTGATCACCGGCAAGATCCCGATGAAAGGGAGCGAGCATGTGGTCGCAGTGTTGAGTGGAGGAAACGTGGATCTCGCGCGGCTGAGCCAGTTACTCGCCCCGAAGGACGCTTGACTCAGCCGCACTCTCTCAGGACGACAAAGTCTTAGATCCCTCCGAGTATCACATCGAACTGGCGAACCATGGCATCCCTCACCGAATCCGGGATGACGAATGCCGCGGTGAACGCCGCCCTCGGATCGGTCGGGGCGTTGCGACCTGCGGCCTGCAGGTAGTACCGCATGTATCCAGGCACCGCGGCCGGTATCGTCTTCTCGAGCAGCAATGCGCCCGCCCGAACCGCCGCCGCCTGTTCGTATCGCGATGTCACGCCGGCACGCTGATCCGCCGGCGTCGTATTGTCGGTGATCGCCGCGCTTGCGATTGAGCCGGAGACCTCGTGCGCCATGACGTACAGCACGCTCTCCGACTCACTCAGCGCATCGGGCATCGGACCGGCCACCGCATTGTCCGCCTTGCCGAACTGCACCGTCCGCCCCTCGCCACCGAGCGGCATGGAGAGATAGAGCTCGCCGTTCTGCTGCTGCGTGTTGTTGAGGAATCGCTGCAGCGCGGGGCGCCACTGGCGCTGCCAGAGCGAGTCGACGTGCGACACCACCGCCGCGTGCGAGTGTGATTCCGTCGTCCAGTAGTCGTGGTAGAACCGCCGGCTCTCGTCGTCCACCGATTCCGTGAACAGGCGCAGCCATTCGCGATCCGGCGCTGACTCGAACGCCCTCCCAAGAATCGCGAAGTAGCTGCGCATCGTCGGGTCGTTCGATGCGCCGGGATTGCCGCCGTTGCGCACGAACAGATCGATCACCTGCCGCATCTGCTCCCACGACGAGAAGTAGAGCGGAAGGAACTGCCCGCTCGTTGCCAGCGAGGGCTGGATCGCGATGCGTGCGAGCAGCCGGTCGCGGTTGGCGTCGATCAGTGTCGAGACACCGTGCTGCCGGCGCACTGGGGCGATTCGATCGCGATATCCTCGGCGGAAATACGGAACGAGCGTTGTGTCCTGCGTGATCAGCGCGTAGCTGTGGAGCCAGACGTCGAGATGCTCGCGCGTTCGCACCGGCCAGGTGCTCTGAACGAGCGGAGAGGTCGCTGGCTGCGCGCCGGTGGAGCTCCGGGCCGCCACGGGAGCCGGGTTGGCGCTCGGCGTCGCTCCGGCGCAGGCAGACGCGAGGGCAAGAGCTAGCGGCGCGAGAGACCGCGCGAGCGTCGAGAAAGCGGAAGAACGGTGCATGGCGTGCGTGGCAAAAGGGACGGAGCGCATTGTGCGCGGAGCCTGTAGGCGCAAGCTGCGCACCAAACGATCAGACGTCCGTGACGCCCCGCCCGCAGATGACGCAGAACTTCCAACCCCGCTCCAGCTCGCTCCCGCAGGCCGGACAATGCACCACCGTCAGATCCTGGCCGCAATGCGGGCAAAAGCTGATCTGACGACCCGCCGGAAGGGCGCCCTTGCAGTACGTACAGTTTCCACCGCCCTCGGCGATCGTAAACGGACGAGGGACGCGCCCCGTCGCCTCGTTGGCGGCGGCGCTGGCGTTGGGCTCCGGCGCGCTCGGCGGAACCACGGCCTGCGCAGCGGGCGTGCGCTCGGGCGAAGTCGCCGCGCCGCGCGAGATCGTCGCGCCGCCCCCACTCGCGCGCAACGCTGTGCCTGCGTCCAGCGGATAGAGCGCTTCCGGCTTGAGCGCCACGTGCGCCGAGGCGAAGTCGCGGATCTTCGCCGTGTTCGGATTCGGCGACGTCCGCTCGGCGCTCAGGACGTCGCGCATCTTGTCGTCGATCACGAGGTAGCCGTGCGCGCCGCCCAGCAGCTCCATCAGCGCAAGCTCGTAGTCCTGATTTGTCTCGAGGCCGAGCTCGCGCCGATGCAGGCGATAGGGGAGAATCGTCTGATAGAGCTCGCCCACCTCGAACGGCTGCGAGAGGTATTGCGGAAAGCTCGCGCGGATCGTGCCCACGAGATGGCGATACATCCGTTCGACGTCGTCCATCGATGCTCCTCCGAAGGTGCTACTGCGGTGCGCGGGAACGGTGGATCGCCGGTTGTCAGCCTCGAGACGCGGTACGTGGCAATGCCCGGGCCGCGGAGAATGGCTTGCCGATTGGAAATGGCGCCGGATCCACTTTCACCCGTTTCTTCGCGCGCTGCACCTCGAGCCACGCGTCGAACTCTGACGTTCGTGCGCCGTCGGAGCTCGACTGTGTCCTGGCGGCGTCAACCGCGAGATCGTTCGCATATTCGTTCTGCGGATGGCCCGCGTGACCGCGCACCCACTGCCATTGCACGCGATGCGGCGTCGCCTCATCCACCAGCTCCGTCCAGAGCGCGAGATTCTCGATCTCGCCACCACTCCGTCGCCACCCGCGACCGGCCCATCCGTGTACCCACTCGGTCATTCCCTTCACCAGATATTGGGAATCGCTCGTGAACACCACCCGGAAGAGCCCGCCCTTTCGGCCGACGACGCGAAAGGCCTCGATCGCGCTGCGAAGCGCCATCCGATTGTTGGTCGTCGCGGGCTCCGAGATCCAGTAGTCCCAGCGCGTCAGCCGCTCAGTCGCCGGGCTTAGGTGCTCGATGACGCCGGCCGCGCCGCCGGGATTGTCACCCTCGCGCCCATTGCCGAGGCACGACTCGTCGGCATAGATGGCGACGAGCGGCAGCTCGTTCGAATTCTCGGCGGTCAACGCACCACCTCGATCGCTTCGAGCTCATCGATGTACAGGGTGAGCTTGTCGCCCGTCGTTGGATGATGCGCCTCGAGCGCCTCACGTCCGCCAGTCACGCGTAGACGGTCCACGACGACCATGAACTCGGTCCCGTTACGCCACACGGACAATCGGCGACCATCGCTGATCGCGCGCTCGAGAGCATCGTACTGCTGCGAATTCAATTGAGTTAGTCTGCTACGGCGAGGCATCAAACGAGAGTTTCCAGTGTCGAGTCGGACAGTAAACGGCAGTTGGTAGTTCAGGTTCTCGAGTTGAGAGTGAAGTTTGGTGCGTTTGACGCAGTGAAACTGAACTCACGACTCGAGAAGTTGAACCAAGAACTGCAGGTTACTTCCCGACTCACCACTGTCAACTCGAGCGCTCAGTATCCCCATCGCTGCGCGAACGCCGCCAGCACGTCCGTCGCCCGGTCGATCTCGCTGAGCGGAATGTACTCCTCAGCCGCATGCGCGAGGGAGATGTCGCCGGGACCGAAGCAGATGGCAGGAATTCCCGCCTCGTTGAGGAGCGCCGCATCGGTCCAGGCGGACATCCCTTCGATCCGCACCGACTCGCCCTTTCCCTCCAGCGCGTGCGCGAGCTCGCGCACCAGCGGCGCGTCGACCGCTACATCGCTCGGCCCCTGCGTCACGAGGAGCCGGACATCGGCAACGAAGCTCGGGCGGCGAGCGTGCACGGCGGCGCACGCACGCTCCACTTCATCGATGACGTCGGCTGCTGTCTCTCCGGGTATCGACCGCCGCTCGAGCTTGAGCACGCATCGATCGGGATAGGTGGACATGCCGATCCCTCCCTCAATGAGCGAGGCGTGCAGCGAGCCGCGGCCAAGCAGTGGATGTGTCGCCAGCGGCAGCACCTCGGCGTCAACGCGATCCAACTCGGCGAGGAGCAGTCCCGCGTGGCGAATCGCGTCAACGCCAATGTCCCACCGGCTTCCGTGCGCGGCGCGGCCGGTGATCTCGACTTCGATCCACACGAAGCCGCGGTGCGCGGGCATGATTGCAAGACGCGTCGGTTCGGTGACGATCGCGCCATCGGCGCGAATTCCGCGCGCGAGCAAGGCGCGCGTACCGAGGCTCTCGTACTCCTCGTCGGCAACGGCGGCGATGATGATCTCGCCGCGAGTACCAGCCTGTGCGGCGCGCCATGCGCCAGCACACATCGCCGCGATGCCGCCCTTCATGTCCGCCGAGCCGCGGCCGTACATGCGCCCGTCACGCTCCTCTGCGGCGAAGGGCGCGTGCACCATCCCCTCGACGCCGACGACGTCGAGATGTCCGTTGAATATCAGCGAGCGTCCACCTCTCGGGCTCCCGATGCGCGCGACGAGGTTCGGCCGCCCGACAGCCGCGTCCTGCAGCTCGGTGTGGAATCCCCACGCATGCAGGACGTCGCGGAGAAAGTGGGCGCACGTGCGCTCGCCTGGTGCGCCCGCGGCCAACGTCGGATTGCGCGAGTCGATGCGCACCAGGGCGCGTGTGAGCGCGCGCGCGTCGCCGGCAGCGATTGGTTCAGTCATTCGTGCTCACCCTGGAAGCTGTCCTGGCCCTCGAATACCGCGAGCACATCGAACCCCTTCGTGTCGACAGTGAAGGTAAGTCGTTCACCAAGCGGAGCGAGGGCTCGCGTGAGTTCATCTTCACGCCCATCCTCCGCGAACGCGAGCACGCATCCGCCTCCTGACGCGCCGAGCGCCTTGGTGCCGAGCGCCCCGGAACGAGCCGCGGCGCCGACGATGGCATCGATGCGCGCCGTCGGGATCGCGGAATGCAGCGCGCGCTGGTGCGTCCAGTGCTCGCCGACGAGCGCGCCGAGTGTATCGAGATCTTCCGCGCGGAGTGCTGTAGCCATCTCGCGCGCGAGTGCTTTCATGCGCGCGAGTGCGTCGACCACGTGTCGCTCGCCGGCGAGATAGGCGTCGCGCACCGCGGTGATCGTGTCGCCGGAGATTCGCGACTCGCCCGTGTAGACGAGAACACTCCGTCGCGCTAGCGCGGCGCCGATGTCAGCAGAGAGCGCGATCTGCTCGACGCCGACGACGCCGTTCTCGAAGGTGAGCAGGAGTGCACCGCCAAACGCCGCGGCGAAGTGATCCTGGTAACCGCCGGGCATGCCGAGCTCCTCGACCTCCGTTTCGCGGCTCAGCGTTGCGAGCGCGTGCGGGGCCAGCGGTGATCCGGCGAACTCCGCGAGTGCGCCAGCGAGTGCGACGCCAGCGGCCGACGAGCCGCCGAGGCCGGCGCCGACGGGAAAGTCGTTCGAGAGCCGAGCCTCGACGTTGGAGTTCAGCGAGCGGCGCAGAGCGGCGCGAAGCAGCCTGTCGTCTGCGGCGTTCGACGAGCCGGTGCGTGCGGCGATGTGTCCGCCACTCGCCACCGTGACGGTCGCATAGCGAGCGATGGCAAGGTTGCACACCGCGCCGCCTTCACGATCGGAGTAGGGCGGCACGTCGGTCCATCCGCCGCCGAAATCGAGTCGCGTCGGAGCGCGCGCGACGAGGGCGCGACTCACCGTGCGGCTGCGCGCCGCACGATGCTACCGCTTCTTCTTGGCCGGCGCCTTCGCGCTCTTGCCAGCCGGCTTCGACTTGGACACCGCCTTGGAGCCGGATTTCGCCGACTTGCCAGACTTCGCGGCCGGCTTGGAGCCGGACTTCGCCGACTTGCCAGACTTCGCGGCCGGCTTGGAGCCGGACTTCGCCGACTTGCCAGACTTCGCGGCCGGCTTGGATGCGGAACCCTTCGCCGGAGCCTTGCTCGGCTTCGCGGCAGCCTTTGCGGGCGCCTTGGCAGCTGCCTTCCTAGCCGGCTTCGCAGCCGGCTTCGCAGCCGGCTTCCTAGCCGGCTTCGCAGCTGGCTTCGCGGCGGGCTTAGAAGCGGGCTTGGGAGCGGGCTTGCGAGCGGGCTTCGCTGGTGCGGCCTTCGCGACAGGCTTTGCCGGCGCGGCTGCCTTCACGGAAGCGGATGGCTTCGCTGGAGCGGCAGGCGGCGCCGGAGGAGCAGCTGGCTTCACCACGGGACGGGGACCGCCCGTGCGCAGGGAGAACGCACCGGGGCGCTGCGGCGGTGCGTTGAGCATCGCCGCCACGTTCGCCGCGTCGCGCGCTGCCTTGTCCACCGCCGCCTTGTCGGCCGCGATCTTTGTCGCCGTCGGGCGACCTTTCTCGCTCGCCGGCTTCTTTCCGTGCGCTTCCTCGGCTTCGCGAATCAGCTTGTCCGCTTCTTCCTGCGTCATCTGTCCCCGGCGGACCATATACTGCACGAGGTCACGCGCGCTCTCGATGGCGAATCCGGCGAGGCCGGCTGCCGCGCTGATCACATCCTTCATGGCGGAGGAGACCTTGCTGCCCGCCTCCTGGCTGATGAGCTGGGCGCGCTCCGCCATTTCGGCGACAGTGTCGCGCATGTCCGCGCCACGATGTCCGGGCCCGCGACGTGGGGCTGCCGGCGGCACAGGCGCCTTTTCCTCGTCCATATCCGTATCCGTCATGTGGCCGACCGATTCCGTGCTCAGGGGAGTGGCTCCCCGTTTCATTGAAGGCCGCGCAGTGTGGCGTTAACTTCGCCGCACCGAACGGCGGGCCTGGATTCTCGCGGCAAGTATATGATTTTTCGACAGCTACGCAAGGTTTCCTGACAAGCCGCGCGAACCTTTTTCGTGCTCAAATGTCTCTGTTTTTCGGTATAAAGCCCGCTGTTCGCCTTTCTTATAGCCAACTTTATCGCAACACTATAGCGACATCTTATGCTCAAAAACATAAAAATCCTCGATCTGAGCCGAGTGCTGGCGGGACCCCTGTGTACGATGATGTTGGGAGACATGGGGGCCGACGTGCTCAAAGTCGAACGACCAGAGGGGGGCGACGAGACGCGCGGATGGGGGCCTCCCTTCAGCGAAAATGGCGAGAGCGCATACTATTTGAGCGTCAATCGCAACAAGCTCAGCGCAGCGCTCGACCTCGACGATCCGGCAGACCGCGCGCTTCTCGAGACGCTTTTGGCGAAGGCGGACGTAGTCGTCGAAAACTTTCGGCCGGGTGCGCTGGCGCGGCGGGGGCTCGACGCCAAGTCGGTGCGCGCGAAACATCCTCGGCTCGTGTGGTGCACCATCGGCGGATTTGCCGACGATTCGGGACGGCCCGGCTATGATTTCGTCGTCCAGGCGGAGAGCGGCTGGATGTCGATCACCGGCGAGCCGGATGGCGCTCCACTGAAGCATGGCATCGCCCTCGCCGACGTCTTGGCGGGGAAGGACGCGGCCATCGCGATCCTCGGCGCGCTCGTCAGCCGAGCGAGCACGGGAGCCGGCTCGACGCTCACCGTGACGCTTGCCGGAAGCGCCGAGGCGGCGTTGGTGAACGTCGCGCAGAACGCGCTGGTGTCGGGAGCCGCACCGCGTCGATGGGGGAATGCGCACGCGAACCTGGTGCCGTACGAACTGTTCGACGCGTCGGATCGCGCGATCGTCATCGCCGCCGGAAGCGATGCGCAGTGGCTGGCTTGCGCGCGCGCCCTGGAACTGGGCGCGTTGGCAGACGATGACAACCTGCGCACGAACGCCGGCCGTTTGGCTCAGCGGGAGCGTGTCGTCGATGCGATTCGTGCGAAGGTGCGCGAGCGTTCGGCGGCGGAATGGCGCGAGCGGCTGGACATGGCAGGAGTGCCGAACGGCGTGGTGCGCTCGGTGCTGGAGGTGCTGGCGGAGAGCGAGGCGTCGGCTGGGAGCGGGATGCCGCCGAGTGTGCCGGGGCGGGTGAGGCTCGGGCCGCCCACACTCGGAGAGCACACGAGGGTGGTCAGGGAGTTGGGGTGGGGGGCGTTTTCCGCGCCAAGTCGTCAGTCAACTACCCACGCCTAGATTCTGCGCCGCTGCCCCATCCCCCGGGGCGAGGCATGCAGTGTTACGGCCTCCGCCGCCGATTCGTCCTGACTACGTGGCGACCCGATATGCGGCAAACGATGGGACTGCTACCCTGTCCCGAGCGCGAATTCTGCGTTACTCTATCGTCGTGAGGACGACGGAGCCAGAACTGCTCGTTGATCAGGACGACTCTGATCAGCGCATCATTCAGCGCGTGATCGCGGGACACCGCGACGAATTTACCGTGTTGATCACTCGATACAGTGATCCACTGTATCGTCACGCGCTGTGCATGACCGGAAGCCCGGACGTCGCGGAAGACATCCTGCAGCTCTCATTCATCAAGGCGTATCAGCATCTCGTGGAAGTCCGCGGGCGGTTTGACGCCTGGGTGTTTCGGATCGTAGCGAACGGGTGCAAGGATTGGCTCAAGAACATCCGTCGCTCGCATCTCAGCTACGACGAGGACGACCAGCCCTCGGGCCATGCGACGCCGGAGGAGGAGCTCGATCGGACGGAGCTTCGCTCGGATCTCGACGTCGCGCTGTCGTCACTGCCGCCATCGCTGCGCGAAGCGTTCGTGATGAAGCATGTCGAAGGACGCTCGTACGAGGAGATGGCGGATCTACTTGGGACGACCGTCGGTGCCCTGAAGATGCGCGTGCACCGCGCACGGGAAGCGTTGCAGGCCTTACTCGAGGAAAAATACGCCTAACATGTTCGACGACCTTCACTCTGACGTTCTCGGCGACGGCCGGAAGCGCGAGCGCTCGAGCAAGCCCGAGCGTCCGCTGGCCGATCGCGAGGTGCCGCTCGGTCCGCCGAGTACGACGATTTCGCAGGCTGTGCACGCGTGGCTCGATGGCAACACTCCAGAACGTGACGCTCGTCGCGGCGAGTGGTCGAAGGACGTGGACTTCTGGAAGCGGATGGAAGACGATCTGGTGCGTCGTCGCCGCATGCGCACGCCGGCGCACCTGAATGCGCGCATCATGAACGCGATTCCGCAGCATACGCCGCAGGTGATCACGCCATGGTGGCGTCGCGAGTTCGTGGTGACGCCGTCGAGTGCGTTGGTGGCGATGGCGACGCTGATGGCGGCGTCGGTGGCGGCGACGGCGTTGGTGCTACGGACGCATTGAACTGCCAGGAATAGAGGAAGACAGGAAGACAGGAATAGAACGGCCGGGCTCTCTACGAGCGCCGGTCGTTTTTGCGTCTGCAAGGTGCTCTATCGCCTGCCGCTCGGAGTGCTCGGCAACATCGGCCATCCGTTCGTTCGCCTGCAGCTGCGCCGGATCTTCAGCTATCGCGGCGCGTCGGTGCGACGCCTGCTCGGCGACCAGACGCGTGCGTTGGCGGGAGACGCTCTGTGTTTTGGATGAGGGGAGCGTAAACCGAGAACGCAGTGCCTGTGAGTGGCCGTGCTCGCCACATCCACACCGGCCGGTAGATCGAGTTTTCTCAGCGTTTCGAGTCACGGGCACCGGTTCTGCGTCACGGGGTACTAGAATTGCAGGCGTCTGACAGTCCGACCGTCGGACAGTCGAACGGGAAATAAACCGCAGTCACCCTAGTTCGGAGCGTCTCATGTTCACTATCAGGTCAGCGCGGGCCGTGCTGCTTCCGGCACTCTTCTCGGTTCTCGTGCCGCTCGCCGCACGAGCGCAGGAAACCAAACTTTTCACATGGTCTGGCCGCGTTGACCGAGAGGTCCGCCTCGACGTACGCGCTGGAGGCGTGAGCAATACCACCGAGAGCTCTATTCGGTCGCGTGCCCGGTTCAACGTGTCGTCGGCCCTTCCGCAGCGTGCGGGCACGGTGCGCGTCGTCACGAACATGGGACGCGGCAGCGTGAACGTCATTCAGCAGCCGATGGCGGAGAACGGCTACGCTGCCGTGATTCAGATCGCCGACAACGATGGCGGCGCGGACAACTATCAAGTGACCGCCTACTGGACGCCGACCGACGACGGTCGCGGCAATCGCGGCCGCGGATACGGACGCGGCAATGCGAACAACGATCAAAACAATCGAGACAACCGCGACAACAGAATCAACCGCGACAACGTTTCGCTGCTCCAGTGGAGCGGCGATGTGGACGGAGAGATCCAGCTCGTTTGGCGCAATGGTGTCGTGCGAGTGCAGCAGGGAGGCGGTGTCGCTCCGCAACGCGTCCGCTCCACGGTCAGCGGCGCGGTGAGGAATCAACTGCCTGGGAATATCACGCTGAACGTGCGCGAGGGCCGAGGCCGGGTCGAGGTGATTCAGCAGCCAAGCGCGC
>DATCGM010000162.1:0-8560 GCA_036508915.1 Gemmatimonadaceae bacterium | reverse complement strand
TCCATCGCGCGGTGCTCGCGTCGGGCGCGCGCATGAGTGGGCCGACCGTGCACTTCGTGGACGAGCTGTACGATCACGGCGCCACCATCGCGCATTGGCAGGTTCCCGTCATCGACGGTGACGACGCGCACACGTTGGCCGACCGAGTGCTGCGCGCCGAGCATCTGCTCTTTCCGCGCGTCGTTCAGGCTGTTGCGAGCGCTGCGATCACGCTCGGCGACGACGGCAAGGTATCGCCCCCGTTCTTTCGAGCGGATGCCCATCTTCTTCCGCTCGATCCGGCGCTCGATGATGCGTCGCTCGGCCTCCTGCTCGACGAGGCGCGAACCATGCCCTCCGCGGTCAGTAACAGGATTGCGGCTACCGGAACATCGAATACAGTCCACTAGCCTTCCAACATGCCTCGCGCCCTCCTCTCTGTTTCGGATAAGACCGGCCTGATCGACTTCGCTCGCGGCCTCCATGCGCTCGGGTGGGAGCTGCTGTCCACTGGAGGCACGGCGCGCGCACTGCGCGAGGCGGGCGTTCCCGTGCGCGACGTGAGCGACGTCACCCAGTTCCCCGAGATGCTCGACGGGCGCGTGAAGACGCTGCACCCCGCCGTGCATGGCGCGCTGCTCGCGCGGCGCGACCTGCCGGAGCACATGGCGGCCATCGCCGAGCACGGAATCGCGCCGATCGACCTCGTCGCGGTGAATCTCTATCCCTTCCAGCAGACCGCCGCGCGCGCCGGCGTGTTGCCGGAAGAAGTCATCGAGCAGATCGACATCGGCGGGCCGAGCATGTTGCGCTCGGCAGCGAAGAACTTCGCGAGCGTGACTACCGTCGTCGATCCCGCGGACTACGGGCAGGTGCTCGCAACGCTCACCAACGCGGATGACGATCTCGACGTCCGGCGTCGCCTCGCGGCCAAGGCGTTCGAGCACACGGCGGCGTACGATTCCGCGATCGCCGCATGGTTCGCCGGCCAGCGCAACGACTCGTTTTCCGATCGCATCTGTCTGCCACTCCAGAAGCAGCAGGCGCTGCGCTACGGCGAGAATCCCGGACAGGCGGCGGCGTTCTACGTCGAGCGTCCGGGCGCCGGCCTCGCCGCCTTGAAGCAGCGAGGCGGGAAGGAACTCTCATTCAACAACTTTCTCGACCTCGAGGGCGCGCTGCTCGCGACGGAGCCATTCGGCGACGACGTCTGCTGCGCGATCATCAAGCACACGACGCCCTGCGGATTGGCCACTGGTACGGACGCGCTCGACGCCTATCGCAAGGCGCTTGCGTGCGATCCCGTCTCCGCCTTCGGCTCGGTCATCGCCTTCACGACCCCGGTCGACGATGCGGTCGCGGAGGCGGTGTCGAGCCTGTTCGTGGAATGCGTGGTCGCGCCGAAGTTCAGCGATGGCGCGCTCGAGATTCTCGGTCGCAAGAAGAACCTTCGCGTGCTCGAGGGCCGCGCGCGCTGGCCGGCGGATGCGCTCGACTACAAGCGCGTGCGCGGCGGACTGCTCATCCAGCAGCGCCCGCCCTCCGTGATCGACCAGCGTGGCTGGACGATCGTGTCCAAGCGGCCGCCGAGCTCCGACGAACTGCGCGATCTGCTCTTCGCCTGGCGGGCCGTGGCGAGCGTGAAGTCGAACGCGATCGTCCTCGCGCGCGACGGCGCCACGATCGGCATCGGCGCGGGTCAGATGTCACGCGTGGACGCCGCCTTTCTGGCCGTGCACAAAGCCTCGACCGCCGGCCACGAGACAACCGGCTCGTCGCTCGGCTCCGATGCCTTCTTCCCCTTCCGTGATGGCGTGGATCAGGCCGCCGAGGCCGGCGTACGAGCGATCGTACAACCTGGGGGCTCCGTACGAGACGCGGAGGTCATCGAGGCGGCGGACGAGCACGGAATGGCGATGGTGTTTACCGGCGTGCGGCTGTTTCGGCACTGAGCCACTACCAAAGGGCGCCCCGACTAGCGCCCTTCCCCCTCCCGCGGCCATCTTTCCAAGCTTGTACCCTCTCAGCCCATCCCGTGAGCCATCCGTCGTCCCAGTCTGATCTCGACTATCGCCCGTCATACCTGGCCGCGGCCATCGTGACGGCCGTGGTCTTCGTTCTTTACTTGCTCACCCTCGCGCCGTCCACCGCGATGTGGGATACGAGTGAGTACATCACCGCCGCGTACACGCTCGGGCTCCCGCATCCACCGGGGAATCCGCTGTTCGTGCTCATCGGACGCGTGTTCGCCATTCTGCCGATCGCCAGGTCGATCGCGGTGCGCGTCAACATTCTTGCCGCGATCTGCAGCGCCGTCTCGGCCGGGATGTGGTTCCTCATCACCGAGCGCGTGTTCGTGAGCTGGTTCTCGGCGCGCTGGATGCGCATCCTCGGAGGCTCGCTCGCCGCCCTGCTCGGCGCGACGGCATTCACCGTCTGGAACCAGAGCGTCGTCAACGAGAAGGTGTACACCGTCGCGCTCATGGGCATCGCGATCATCTCCTGGCTGATGATCCGCTGGTGCGACGAGCCGGATGGACGCAAGGCCGACCGCACGCTCGTGCTCGTCGCGTACCTTCTCGGCCTGGGCTACGCCAACCACATGGCGGGCATGGTGGCCGCGCCGGCGGTCGGACTCTCCGTGCTGATCGTGCGTTGGCGTACCGTGCTGCGGTGGAAGCTTCTGCTCGCATGCATCGGTGCACTGCTCTTCGGCATCACGCCGTTTGCCATGCAGCCCATTCGCGCCGCGCATTATCCGGCGTTGAACGAAGGCGAGCCGACGGCGTGCCGCGAAGGGCTCAAGCTCGACTGCACGATGAGCGCGGGGACGTATGACGCGTTCATGTACAACTTCAATCGCGGACAGTACGGCAAGCCGGACCTCGCCGAGCGTCAGGCGCCGCTCTCCGCGCAGGTCGGGATGTGGTGGCTGTATTTCAAGTGGCAGTGGCTGCGTGACGCGCACTACGACCACCCGTTCGCCCAGAGCCTCCTCGCCGCGATGTTCCTCGTGCTGGGGCTGCTCGGCGGCTACATACACTACCAGCGAGACCGACGAAGCTTCTGGTACTTCGGGTCGTTGATGTTCACGGTGACGCTCGCGCTCATCTACTACCTGAACTTCAAGTACGGCGCGTCGCAGAGCCCCGATCTCAACGGCGTCGCGCGCGAAGTGCGCGATCGAGACTACTTCTTCCTCTGGAGCTTCTCGTCGTGGGGCGTGTGGGCGTCGCTCGGACTCGTGGCGGTGTGGGATTCCATCGCTGCGCTGGTCGGGCGCGAAAGCGTTACGGAAGGACGCGAGACCTACGAGCGCCCAACGCACCGGTCGCTGTTGATGACGTCGCCAATCCTGCTCCTGGCGATCATTCCGCTCTTCACGAACTGGACGACCGCCTCGCGCGCCGGCCAGACCGATACGGCCGACTTCGCGAAGGACCTTCTTAATTCCGTCGAGCCCTACGGCGTCCTCGTCACCGTCGGCGACAACGACACCTTCCCGCTCTGGTACGCGCAGGAAGTCGAGCACGTCCGGCAGGACGTCGTCGTGGCGAACACCTCGCTGCTGAACACCGACTGGTATACGCGCCAGTTGATCCGTCGGCCGGTGTTCGAATACGACAAGGCGGCGGGACCGGCAATCTACCGCAACGGCACCTGGAAGAAGCCCAGTGGTCCGCCCCTGCACATGACGCAGCAGCAGGGCGACTCGGTTCCGGCGTACATCCAGCTCGATCGGCCGATGACCTTCCAGGGTGGTCCGATCAAGACGACGATCGACCCGCAGCGTCTGTCCATTCCCGGCGTGCTGCAGCGCGCGGACATCTTCGTGCTGCGCATCATCGCCGATTCCTTCAACGATCGCCCGATCTACCTGAGTCGCACGTCGGCGGGCTATGGCAATGAGCTCGGACTCGGGAGCTACCTGCTCACGCAGGGTCTCGCGACGAAGATCTTCGTGCCGCCCACCGTGCCCTCGAAGGACACCCTGCTCGTACCCGGCGCTGGCTGGATCGATCTTGGCCGCACGAAGGCGCTCTGGGATACCGTTTTCACCGCGCCGAAGTCGCTTGCGAAACGGAGCGATTGGGTCGATCGCCCCTCGGTTGGCATTCCGTACCTCTACGTCGCCACCGGCTTGATGCTCTCCGAAGTGCTTCAGGCCACTGGCGACATCGCGAATGCGTCGCGCGTGATGTCGCAGGCGCGTGACATCGCGAAGGGTGTGAAGCTGAACGATCTGCTCGGGCAGATGGAGCTGGCTGCGCCGGCGCCATCCCAGCAGAATCCTCTGCTGGCGCCGCCGTCGGACACGCAGCGCAAGACGACGTTACCGGCCAGGAAGCCCTAGCACGCTGACGCGTCAGTGACGTTGCTCGCGCCCCGACCGTCTACGGGGCGCGAGCACGAGACAGGTGCGTTCCACGGCCAGGCCGAATTCCGCCAGCGGGACTAGACACTCCATCGCTCCGGCCTTCAACGCACTCGTGTGCGTGCGATCCAGTGGTCCTCCAGCTCGATCAGCAACCGGTCAGTGTCACCGGCACGCTTGCGAGCACCGGAGCGGTTTGAGCGCTCTGGGGCCCGTCGTACACATCGACGGTTGTCGTGTACGGGTTTGCGCATTGAGACACGTACTCATTGACGACGTTCACGATGACGGCGCCTGGCGTGCCCGAACCGACCTGAAGCTCCCCATGGAAGAAGGCACCGCTCGTGGGGTAATTGTAGAACACGGACACATATCCGCTGCTGATCGTCTTGGTAATCGTCAAAGCGACGGTCCCCGTGCAATTGCGCCAGCCGGGAAGGGGCGACGCCGAGATCGTGCACGACCAGGTCACCTGGCCCACGGTGACAGTTCCAGTCGGGCTGCTGTCTGACGCCTGAGTCGGCGAGCTGCAGGCACTGACGGCGAGAACCGTGATCAGAGGGAACACTCTGCCGAACGATCCGATGCGCATGCTGGACTCCGTGGTAGAGAGGAATATCAATCGCGCCCAGTTCCGTTCCCGCGTTCATTTCGCCGGCAACCTAAGCCTCGTGCAGTCCGGGGGGTCTTGTCAAGCGAGGTGTGGATGCTTCAGGATCGGGCGCTTCGCGATCGATTCGCGAATGAGCTCGAGCACTCGCGCCCGCTCCTCGCCTTCGAGCTCCATCCGCGGCGGCCGCACGATCGCGGTGCCGTGCCCGACTTCCTCTTGCACGAGCTTGATCAGTTGCACGAACTTGGGCACGGTATCCAGCCGCAGTAGCGGCAGGAACCACTCGTAGAGCGCACGCGCTTCGTCCATCCGGCCGTCGCGGCCCAGCTCGTACACGCGCACCGACTCGGCGGGAAATGCGTTCACGAGCCCCGCGATCCAGCCCACGGCACCCATCGGGATGCTCTCGAGGATCATGTCGTCCATCCCGGCGAAGATGTTGAGCCGCAGCCCAAGCCGCGCGCGCACGTGTGTCACGCGTCGCACGTCACCACTCGATTCCTTCACCGCGTGCAGGTTCGCGTGAATGTCCGCGAGCTCCGAAAGCTGATCGGGCGTGACGTCTGTTCCGTACGCGATGGGATTATTGTACAGCATGCACGAGAGGGCTGTCGCTCCGATGACGGCGCTGTAGTGCGCCTTCGTCTCACGCCAGTCGCCTTTGTACACATACGCCGGCAGCACCATGAGGCCATCGCAGCCCACCGACTCGGCGCGACGCGCGAGCGACACGCATTCCGGCGTGCTCAGCCCGGCGATTCCCGCGATTACGGGCACGTTCGTGGGCAACGCTCGGCGCAACGTCTCGAGAATCCGGACCTTCTCGTCTACCGAGAGCGTTTGCGATTCACCGAGTGAGCCGAGAGCCACGATGCCGACGCAGCCATTCTCGATGAGCCACTTCGCATGCTCGCCGAGGGCCTCGTGATCCACCGAGAAGTCCTTGTGAAACGGGGTCGTGATCGCGGGAAACACACCAGTCCAATCGCGCTTGTCCATGTCGTCATACTCCTTGTCCACGGACTCCGCGATTGTCGCCGCGTCCGCGATGAGGGTTGCATAGAGTGCGGGCTCGCACGCTCCGTCACCGCGCCGCCTTTCCGCGCGTTCGAGGAGCTCGCTCGCCGCGATGCTCCTCGAGAAATGACAACAGCGAACGGCCCGCGCCGAGAATGTGCTCGCGCATGAGCTGCGGCGCCTTTCTCGTATCGCGCTTTTTCGCCGCGGCGAGAATCGAGCGATGCTCCTTCCTGGCGCGCGTCTCGCCATGCGTCAGCGCGAGCTGCATGCGCAGATAGCGATCGCTGTGTTGGTGCAGCTTGCTCACGATGCCGAGCGTGAACTGCCTGTTCGACGGCGCGTACAGCGTCGAATGGAACTGCCAGTTGAACTCACCCCACGCGGAGACCTCGCCCGCACGAAGGGCGTTGTCGTATGCATCGAGAATCTCCGTGGCGCGGAGGTGATCCTCGACCGTCATGAGCGGAATGGCGCGCCGCAGCAGATCGCTCTCGATGTCCGCGCGCACTTCGAACAGCTCGGCGATCTCCTGCAGCGAGAGGGTCGAGACCACGGCACCGCGATGCGGATTGAAGGTCACGAGCCCTTCGGCCTCGAGCTGGCGCAGCGCTTCGCGCACCGGAATGCGGCTCACCCCCAGCTCCTCGGCGATCGCGTCCTGGCGAAGCGGCTCGCCCTCCGGGAATCCGCCGCACAAAATGCGCTCGCGAAGCGCATCCAGCGCCATCCCGGTGAGAGTCTGACGGCGCAGCGGGACGATATCCGCGACCGGCGGCTCGACAGTGGTTGCGCGTTTCGGCGGCACTGGTGAACTGGAGGATGCTCGCTTCATCGCCCACCCGCCGGAAGATTCGTCAGCAGATACCGGGTGAGCAGCGAATACACGTGGACCGTGGTTCCCGCTCCCTCGCAGATGCAATGCGTGCGATTCGGATAGACCATCAGATCGAATGACTTTCCGAGCGCGACGAGCCGGTTGACCAGCCGCTCCGTGCCCTGATAGTGGACATTGTCGTCTCCCGAACCGTGCACGATGAGCAGCTTTCCAGTCAGCCCGGACGCGAATGTGATTGGCGAGCCGATCTCATACCCCTTCGGGTTGTCCTGCGGCAATCCGACGTAGCGCTCCTCATAGATGGTGTCGTACAACCGCTGATCCGCCACCGGCGCCACGGCCATGCCGACGGAAAACACGTCGGGATACCGGAACATCGCGTTGAGCGTGCTCGAGCCTCCGCCACTCCAACCCCAGATCGCGACGCGGCTCGAATCGAGATACGGACGCGTGCGTGTCAGCACGCGCACCGCATCCGCCTCCTCCCGGCTCGAGATCGGGCCGATGGCGCCGTAGATCACCTTGCGCCACTCGCGTCCTTTCGGCGCTGGCGTGCCGCGCGTGTCCACGCTCATCACGATGTACCCACGGTCCGCGAGCATGCGGTGCCACTGGTCCTGCGTCCCGCCCCAACGGTCCATCGCCGTTTGCGCAGCAGGCTCGCCGTACACGTTGACGAGCACCGGATACTTCTTCGCCGGATCGAAGTCGCGCGGCTTGATCATCCAGCCGTCGAGCGTTGCGCCATCCGGCACGGTGACCTTGAAGAACTCCGTCGGCGACGCAGCCATCGATGCGGGAGCGCCACCGCGACCGAGCGCGCGCACCATCGAGTGGCCCGGCAGCGCGACCAGATCCGTGCTCGGCGGCAGGTCGGTGCGCGAATACGTATGGAAGGCCCACTTGGCATTCGGTGAGATGTCGTAGTCGTGGGTACCGGGCGCCTCCGCCGGCGAGACGCGCTGCGGCGGCCCACCGTCCTTCAGCGAGACGCGATACAGATAGCGCTGCGTGGCATTGTCTGGGGACGCCATGACATAGAGCCATCCACCAGCCTCATCGACGGCGGAGACGCTGATCACGTCGTAGGCGCCGGGCGTCAACAGCTTCGGTGCACCCCCGGTGCGCGACGCGAGGTACACGTGCCGCCAACCGTCGCGCTCACTCACCCAGAGGAAATCCTTCCCTCCATTCATCCACTGCAAGTCGTCGACGACGTCGACCCACGCGCTGTCGCTCTCGGTGAGCACGGATTGGCTGGCGCCGGTGCGCGCGTTCACGATATGTACCCAATCGTGATGCTGCGGCCGATCCATGTACTGCACCACCAGCTCGTTGTCACCCGCCCACTCCGCGCGTGGGATGTAGTGCTGTCGCGGATCCCCCTCGAGCCGAGCCCACGTCACCTTTCCCGTTCCGTCCGCGCGCACAACGCCCAGCCGCACGGCCGAGTTGGTCGTGCCCGCCTTGGGATACTGCACGGGCGACGTGAACGGGTAGAGCGAATCCGTGTCGTTGATGAGGAGGAAGTCGCGGATCCCTGTCATGTCGAACTGCCAGAACGCGATGGCGCGACTGTCGGGGCTCCAGCGAAAGGCGTCGCGGAGATCGAACTCCTCCTCGTAGACCCAATCCGTCATCCCGTTCACCACCTTTCGCGACGCGTCGTGCGTCAGGCGCGTCGCAGTGCCGCCCGCCGCCGGCTCGACGTAGATCTCCCCTTCGCGCACGTACGCGA
>DATCGM010000161.1:0-9683 GCA_036508915.1 Gemmatimonadaceae bacterium | reverse complement strand
GTGCGTATAGCGGGAATGGAGCGTGCCGGCGACGGCGTCGCGCAGCAGCGCCGGCCACGTGTCCTCGGCGTAGCCGACCACGACCGCGTCGGCATGCGGCTGCGCGTCGTCGGGGATCAGCGTGACGTGCGGCCCGCCCAGCACGACCGTGATGCCGCGCTGTCGGAAGTGGTCGGCCAACGCGTAGGCCCGCACCGCTGTGCCCGTGATGATCGTGATCCCGATGAGGTCCGCCTCGATATCAAGCGGGACGTCGGTGATCCCCTCGTCGAACAGCTCGACGCTATGGGACAGATCGGCGGGAATGAGCGCGGCCAGTGTGGTCAGCGTCAGCGGCTGGTAGCGCAGCGACTTCTTCCAAATGCCGCCCCGGTGCCGATACAGCGGGCCCTTGGGCGAGATGAGCGCGATCCGGAACGGCTTGGATGCGGCAGACGACGTGACGGAACTCGGCACCCTGCACCTCCGTGTGTGGCTGCAACCTTGGGCAGATATTATCTGCGCCGATCAATGCGGCAACCCTCTCTGCCAATATGACTGAGACGCCGATCTTCCCGGAGTTTAGTGTACGAGGGTGATCGAGCCTCCCGTCTCCCACTACGCGCGTCGGCTCGATTAGAGGGGACCCGATCGCCGTTACGCCGTGAACCAGATCCGTGCCGACACGATCAACAGAAACACAGCGAACGCGCGCTTCAACGTCGTCGGGTTGAACGACAGCCCGAAGCGTGCGCCGAAGTACGTGCCGGCGAACATCCCGAGCGCGATGAGAAGGCCGGCCCTGACGTCGACGTGGCCGCTCTTGTAGAACTGCCACACACCGAGTGTGCCCACTGGTAGCAGGAGCGCGGTGAGCGACGTGCCGGTGGCCGTCGTCGGTTCCATCCTGGCGAACAGGAGCAACGCGGGCACGATGATGATTCCACCGCCGATGCCGAAGAGGCCCGCCAGCAGCCCCGCCGCGAGCCCGACCGCGAGAAAAAAGAGTTGCACCGTGAGAGAGGCTGGAGTGGGCGTGCATTTACCCGAAAGGCGGAGCCGCTGCCGCCCGGAAAGCTAAAGGCGGACAGCGCCAAGCGCCCCGCACTGGCCGGCACGCGTGGCGCACTCGGCTGCGCTCATTTGCGCCGGTCGGCGGGATTTTGCTCTTCCTTCATGGAAGGGCGAGGGCTAGAATTCGACCCTACCCCAGCCCGCATCCCCGATGATCAGCCCGTCCTCGCTCAGCTTCCTGAAGCGTCTCCTCGACGCGCCTGCCCCATCGGGCTTCGAGACTGCTGCCGCGCGTGCCTGGCGCACCGAAGCCGAGACCTTCGCGACCAAGGTTTCCGCGGACGTCGCGGGGAACAGCATGGCGGAGGTGAATCCCGGCGGATTCCCGACCATCATGCTCGACGGGCACATCGACGAGATTGGCGTCATCGTGCAGTACATCGACGACGACGGCTACATCTACATCGCTGCGATCGGCGGCTGGGATCCGCAGGTGCTCGTCGGCCAGCGCATTCGGTTTCTCGGCAACGACGGCGACGTCATGGGCGTGGTCGGCAAGAAGCCGATTCACCTCATGAAGACGGAGGACCGCGAGCACGCGAGCAAGTTCTCGGATCTCTGGGTAGACATCGGCGCGACGAAGAAAGCCGAGGCCGAAGAGCGTTTGAGCATCGGCGACCCTGGCGTGCTCGACTCGCGCACTCTGGATTTTCCGAATGACCGCATCGTCTCTCGCTCCATCGACGATCGTATCGGGGCATTCATCGTCCTCGAGGCGCTGCGCCGCTATGCGGAGAAACCCGGAGCGGCACGAGTGGTCGCCGCGGCGACGACACAGGAGGAGATCGCCTGGCACGGTGGTGGCGCGCTGGTGTGCGCGCACTGCATCAACCCGCAGGTCGCGCTCGTCGTGGACGTCACCTTCGCCACCGATCATCCGAACATCGAGAAGAAGGAGATCGGCGAGCACAAGATGGGCGGCGGCCCGATCATCAGCCGGGGCGCGCTCATCTCTCCGGTCGTGCACCGGATCCTGCGCGAAACCGCGAAGGCGCACGACATCGCGCACGCGGTGCATGCCGTCGGCCGCGACACGTCCACCAATGCCGACGCGATTCACATCGCGCGTGAGGGCGTGGCCACCGGGCTCGTGTCGATCCCGAATCGCTACATGCATTCGCCAAACGAGATGGTATCGCTCGTCGACGTGGACAATGCCGCGACACTGATCGCCGAGTTCTGTCGCTCGATCACGCGCGAGACGGATTTCACGGCTCGCTGAAGCGCGCTCGGTACCTGCATCGGCAGCGGACGCCTGCGCAATCGCCGATCAATGGCGCAACTCCCCCCACACAGGACAGAAAGCACGAGTAGGATTCGTCATCCTCTTCAACGCTCGCTGATGAATCGCTCTGTGACCGCTCCTTCCCGCCCGATCCGTCTCGCTCTCGTCGCCATCCTTCTTGTCCCGGGCTGCCGGACCGCGGAAAGCGGCTCGGCTCCGGTTCCTGTCGCCGACGCGAATCGCCTGTATCGCGACATCGCCTATCTGGCAGACAACCGGCTGGAGGGCCGCGCCGCGGGCACCGCGGGCAACGACAGTGCCGCGGCCTACATCGCGCATCGCCATGCCTCGCTCGGGCTGCGCGCGCTCGCCATCGACACGGCGCGGTCGGAGTGCCGGGTCGCCCCTCCTCCTTCGAGCTGTCGCACCTTCCTGCAACGCTTCCTGGCGCGCGGCACCGAGGTGGCGCACGCGGGATATCCCGAAGGGGTGCGGACGCAGAACGTCGTTGCGATGGTGCCCGGGAGCGATCCGGCGCTGCGCGGCGAGTACGTGGTGATCGGGGCGCACTTCGACCATCTCGGACGGTCCACCGCGGGCGCGCTCGATCCCGAGGCGAAGGACGCCATTCGCAATGGCGCCGACGACAATGCATCCGGAACCGCAGCCGTGATGGAGCTCGCGCGGATGTTCGCCGCGCACCCGGCACGCCGTTCGATCATCGTCGCCAGCTTCAGCGGCGAGGAGCTCGGACTACTCGGCTCGCAGTGGTTCGTCGAGCATGCGCCGGTCGCTCTCGACAGCATCGCGGCGATGGTGAACTTCGACATGGTGGGCCGGCTGCGGAACGACAAGTTGATCGTCTACGGAGTCTCCACCGCGACGGAACTGTCGTCTATCATAGCAAGCGCGAACGTCGCGCCCACGCTCGCGATCAGCGCCGTTGGCGATGGCTTCGGCCCGAGCGATCACAGTTCGTTCTACGCGAAGGGGATTCCGGTGCTGCACTTCTTCACCGATCTCCACGACGATTACCACAGGGCGACGGACAACATCGAGAAGATCAATGCACCCGGCGAGGCTCGCGTGGTGGCCATGGCCGAGCGAGTAGTGCGTGCGATTGCCGATCGTCCGGCGCGGCTGACAGCAGTGCGTGTCGCCGCGCCGCCGCCGAGCGCGGGTGGACAAGGCTCGAACACCTATCTCGGCTCCATTCCCGACATGAGCGCGGGCGACGTTCCCGGTCTCAAGCTCAGTGGCGTGCGCGCGGGAAGCCCCGCCGATCTCGCGGGGCTGCTCGCTGGCGACGTGATCGTGGAATTCGGCGGCGCCGCAGTGACCGATCTCAACACGTACTCCACGGCGCTGTACGCGCACAAGCCGGGTGACAAGGTGGAGATCGTCTACCTGCGCGCTGGCCAGCGCCGCACGACGACGGTCACGCTGGGCAAGCGGGGGGAGTGAGGCACTCGGCCGCTGCCTGATGCCGCTCACCGTCTGGTCGTCGGCCCACTATACCTTTCCCCTTCCGGAGGGTCATCGCTTTCCCGTCGCGAAGTATGCGTTGCTTCGCGATCGGGTCATCGCGGAGAGCATCGTCGCGCCGGAGCGGGTGCTCGACCCCGGCGGCGCAACGGATGACGACCTGAGATTGGTGCACACTCCGGAGTATGTGGAGCGGTTCAACAGCGGCAGACTCGATCCGGCGGAGGGGCGGCGCATCGGGTTTCCCTGGTCGCCGGAGCTCGTGGAGCGGTCGCGACGCTCGGTGGGTGGCACGGTCGCGGCGGCGCGCCACGCGCTGGAGCATGGCGTCGCCATGAATCTCGCCGGCGGAACGCATCACGCCTTCGCCGATCATGGCGAGGGATTCTGCGTCTACAACGACGTCGCCATTGCCATTCGCATGCTGCAACGCGAAGGACGCATCGCGCGTGCTGCGGTGATCGACCTCGATGTGCATCAGGGCAACGGGACACATGCGATCCTTGCCGGCGAGAGCTCCGTGTTCACCTTCAGCATGCACGGCGGAAGGAACTATCCCTTTCACAAGGTGCCGGGCACGCTCGACATCGAGCTCGCCGATCGAACCGGCGACGATGAGTATCTCGCCCGGCTCGCGGACGTGCTACCGGGCATCCTCGCCGAAGCGGCGCCGGACCTCGTGCTCTACATCGCCGGCGCCGATCCACATGAGGGCGATTTGCTCGGCCGGTTGGCGATGAGTTTTGAAGGACTCGCGCGACGCGATTCGTACGTGCTGTCACAGTGCCGGGAGGTCGGGATCCCGGTGGCGATCACGATTGGAGGCGGATACGGACGGCGGATCGAGGATACAGTGGCGGTGCACGTGGGGACGGTGCGCATCGCGGAATCGTTCGCGTAGGGCGTTCGGAACTGCGTTGATCGGGAGGATCGCGGATCTTGGTGATCTCGCGGATCAACGCGAATCTTTCCCTTCGCGGCGACCTTCGTGCGCGGATCGCAAATCTCTCGGCGACATATCAACAATCTTTGTTGTGGTCTTGCTCCGACGCACCATGATTGTCGGGAGGACCTTTTTCGATTCGCGTTGATCCGTTGGATCCGCGTTGATTCGTGTTGAATCCGGTCAACGCTTTTTTCAAACGCTGTTGCACCTCCAGGATCCGCCGTTCGAGATATCGCTTCTGGTCCGCCACACGGAAGTATGGAATCGCCCTTCCCTCCCGGATCGCGGCGGGTATCCTGAGTCGATGCTCCCAACTCCCCCACCACGCCGCGACGGCTTCACGAGCTCGACTCCCGTTCCTCTCTACTGGGCGGAGTACGGCGACGCTGAGGCGCCACCGATTCTGCTGCTCCATGGAGGCCCTGGCGCCAGCCACGACTATCTGCTCCCCCAGATGCTCGAGCTCGCACGTGAGCATCGCGTGGTGTGCTACGACCAGCGCGGCGGCGGGCGCTCACGCTACGACGACGACCGCGCTCCGATCACCTGGCAGGATCAGGTCGCCGACGTCGCTCGCGTCGCCACCGAGTTGGGCGTGGCTCCGCTCGACATCGTCGGCTACTCGTGGGGGGCGTTGCTCGCCCTTCTCTACGCTGTCGAGGCGCAGGCCGGCCGAGTAGCGCCGTCGCCCTCTCGCCTCGCGCTGCTCGATCCCGCGCCGGTCACGCGGTCGTACCGCAAGGCATTCGAGCAGGAGTTCGCGCGCCGACAGTCGAGCCCGGACATCGCGGCGCTCCGTGAGGAGCTCGCCAGGTCCGGCCTCAAGGAGCGCGATCCCGAAGCGCACAAGCAGCGGATGTTCGAGCTGAGCGTCGCCGGCTACTTCGCCGATCCTCGGCGCGCGCACGACCTCACGCCATTTCGCGTCACCGGACGCGTGCAGCAGTCCATCTGGAGCTCGCTCGGTGACTTCGACCTCGTGCCGGCACTCCGTGACCTCCACCTGCCAGCGTTCGTCGTGCATGGGCGACAGGATCCCATTCCGCTCGCCTCTTCCAAAGGTGTGGCGCAGGCCCTCGGCGCGGAGCTTTTGGTGCTGGAAGACTGCGGGCACGTGCCGTATGTTGAGCAACCCGCACAGCTCTTCCCTCCCCTCCTCGCGTATCTGAGCGAGCCCGCACCACCACTCCCAGTCGTCAAGTAAGGCGCCGTGGCCGACGAGACCGTACAACCGCAGATCGCAACGCTCGATTACGACGGCAGACGCTTCAATGTGAGCTGTCGCGTCGTCTTCGACGGCATCGAGTACGTCGGCCGGCTCTGGTTCGCCGATGAAACGTGGGATGACGTCGGCCTGCCCGACCGCGGAGCACTCCCGGGCCGAACGCGCGAGGAGGCGCTCGCGCTCGCTCGCCGGCTCACGCAGCAGGATATTCTGCTGCGGTATCGGCGGGCCCTGGCGGAAAAGCGCCGGTTTGTCGGACTCCGTCACGCCACCGATGAGATCCTCGGCAAGATCCGCTATCTCAATCAGGTCGCGATCAGCATGCGCGCCGGCCTTCTCGACTCGGAAGGCGCCGCGGCCGAGATCGATCTGACCGAGCGGCAGCTTCACGAGATCGTTGAGAAGCTCAGGGCGTTCGCGGGGATAGAGGCTTGACTCGGCCCGCTCGCTACGCTCGCTCTTCGGCCCACGTCGGCGGCGTTGCCGCCTCGCTCTTCGGTCCCCTTTGCTGCCTTCGGCAGGTCGCTCTTCTGCGCGGCCGCTGCGCGGCCTATTCCTCAACTGCAAACTGCAAACTGCAGTTGAAGTTGCAGTAGCCGAATAGCAAGCCGCGTCGCGGCGAAGCGGGCCGAAAAGCGCAAGGGCATCGAGGCCGACATTCTCGCCGATGGTGCGCTCGACTACGACGCAGACCTGCTCGGCCGCTTCGATTTCGTCGTCGGGTCGGTACATTCCCGGTTCGCCATGGACAAGACCACGATGACCGAGCGCGTCCTCCGCGCGCTGGACGATCCGCATCGCACCGTACTCGGCCACCCAACCGGTCGGCTGCTTCTGTCGCGTGATCCGTACCCGATCGACATGGACGCCGTGCTCGAGAAAGCGGGGTCACTCGGTGTCGCCGTGGAGCTGAATGCCGATCCCAAACGTCTCGATCTCGATTGGCGTCTCATTCCGAACGCGAAGGCGATCGGCGTCACGATCGAGATCGGTCCCGATGCGCACTCGACGAACGGGTTGGACAATATCGCAATCGGTGTCGGCATCGCGCGAAAGGCCGGCGTCGAGGCGGGCGATGTGCTGAACGCTCGCAGCGCTGATGAAGTGCTCGCGTTCACGCGGGCGCGTCGTGAAGGACGACGCTGATGGCCGCGCGCAAGAAGGCCGTGAAGCGCCCGCGACCCCGCGGTGCCGCACTCCGTGCGCATGCAGGTGTGCTCCTCGACCGCCTTCTCGCACAATATCCCGACGCTCACTGCGCGCTCGACTTCTCGAACGCATTTGAGCTGCTCTGCGCGACGATTCTCAGCGCGCAGTGCACCGACAAGCGGGTGAACATGGTCACTCCCGCTCTCTTCGTGCGGTATCCGAACGCGGTGGCGCTCGCCGCCGCGCATCAATCCGAGGTCGAGGAGATCATCAGGACCACGGGCTTCTTTCGCAACAAGGCCAGGAGCCTGATCGGCATGGCCACGGGCCTCATGGAGAGGCATGGCAGCGAGGTTCCGGCCGACATGGACGCACTTGTGCAGCTCCCCGGGGTAGGACGCAAGACGGCGAATGTGATTCTCGGCAATGCCTTCGGACGCAACGACGGCATCGTCGTCGATACGCACGTGACTCGTCTCAGCAACCGGCTCGCCCTCACCACCGGAACGGACGCGGTGAAGATCGAGCAGGCACTGATTCCCTTGTTTCCTCAGGCATACTGGACGATGCTCTCTCATCTGCTCATCGAACACGGCCGTAAGGTGTGCGACGCGCGAACGCCGCGCTGTTCGGATTGCGTTCTCGCCGACATCTGCCCTTCCGCGCTCGTCTGAGCGCCACTCCGTTACTCACGAATGAACCGACGCTCCTTCACACACTTCGCTCCGGTCGCCGCCCTCGCGCTCGTCGCCGCGTGCGCACACAATCCCGATCCCGAGCCGGAGATGGTGCCCGAGACGCCGGTGCGCGTTGCGCCGCCACTCGGCGCCGTGAAGGCGGGCGACTGTCCTGAAGCGCTGCGGCGCGCGTTGGCGAAGCCCGACCTCGAGGTGGATCGGTTGCCGACTCCGCGCGCGAACGTATCCTCCGCGGTTTCGGGCAAGACGATGCCGGCCGCTGTCCGCCGCGCGAAGTACAACGAAGTGCGCATTACGGTGCGCATCGACACGCTCGGCAAGGCGGACATGAGCACCTTCAAGGTCGTGAAGACGACGCACCCGTGGCTCGCGTCCAGCTTCAAGACCGCCGTCGCGAAGTGGACCTTCGACCCCGCGCAGCTCGCCGGATGCAAGGTACCGCGCCTGTGGTTTGGCGCGATCACGTCGGGGAAACCGCCTGCGAGCTGAGGCGCGTCGGCTGTTCGGCTAACGACAACGTCGGTCGCCCAGCCTTGTGGTGCAGGCCGGAGGACGAAACCGTCGCGACGTTCGACGCCGAGCTGCTCCACGCGATTACCACACTCGCGACCCGCTCCCGGCGGCCCGGACAGTCCTGGGCTCCCCGACCCTCCGCAGGCGAGCAGGAATGCGGCGGCGCAGGTGCGCAGCAACGCGCGACGGATCAGTGCGCGCTTGGCCATGGCAAGACGCTGACGTAAGACTATCTTTCGCAAATTAACCCAGTACGGAGACGCCGTTGAAGACAGCAACTTTCGAGACCAATCGCGGGACCATCACCGCGGAGCTTTACGACACCGACGCACCGAAGACGGTTGAGAACTTCGAGAAGCTCGCCAACAGCGGTTTCTATGACGGCGTGAAGTTCCACCGCGTCATCCCCGACTTCGTCGTCCAGGGCGGCGATCCGCTCTCGCGCGATCTGCCCGAAGGCGATCCGCGCGTTGGCACCGGCGGTCCCGGCTGGAAGATCAAGTGCGAGACGGCGGGCAACCCTCGCAAGCACGAGGTCGGCTCGCTCTCCATGGCGCATTCCGGCAAGGATACCGGTGGCAGCCAGTTTTTCATGGTGCTCTCCGAGGTCAACACGCGTCATCTGAACGGCGTGCACACCGTGTTCGGCAAGATCACCGGTGGACTGGAGTTCATGAAGCAGATCAAGAAGAACGATGTGATGACGAAGGTTCGCGTCGCATGAGCGCGCCCCAGCAGACCGACAAGTCGGCGGGCTTCACCGGGCTCACCCTCGGCGCGATCGCGATCTTCGTGATTCTGTTCGCGATCGTTCGGCTGACGAATGCGCATTATGCGGGAGAGGCGAAGGAGCCGGCGGCAGCGGAGGCTCCGAAGTAGCGCTCTCTTTTCTGCCGTTGTTGGCGAACAAATATTTCGTATGTTGTATTGACGCAGTATCAGGAATTGCCGACTGCCCACTGGGATCTGTAGACCCGCTGTGCGACACGAAAAACGCCATTCAACTGATGAACGGCGTTTTCTCGTTTTGTGCCGATGCGTCCTGCGCTGAAGCGGTGGGCCGACAGCTCCCAGCGGCGTCCCCCAAATCGTGGTACCGCGTAATACGACGTACATGAGGTACTTGAGTGCACGCCGTTCCCCAAAAGGTAGAGCCCGCCAGGAATCAACCTCGATTGACAGAGCCGCAGGAAGCTCTGGCCATGCCAAACAGTTCGGCCCGTTCAGGGTATTCTTTAGGGTTGGTCTGCGTCTCGGCATTCTCCAATGCTGCGCGCAGGGCCGCTCGTCCCGCAATTCCCCTCGACGACTTCAACCCATCGCATGCTACCTGCCCGCATCGACGCCCTCGCCCTCGTCCACGAGTTCACCGCCAGCGACTCCCTCCGT
>DATCGM010000160.1:0-2949 GCA_036508915.1 Gemmatimonadaceae bacterium | reverse complement strand
CGTCACCGTGGAGACGGCCAACGCGGACCTCTCCAGCGCGATGGTGCGAAGCTATCAGGCCGAACGTGCGGCCAACCCGAGCGCGGCTGCGCTTGCGCTCGTGAAGCCGCATGGAATCGTCGCGTCGATCCTTGCCGAACGCGGCCCCAAACAGTCGAACAACTCAAAGGTCGCAATCTGGGTGAGCGGCGTCGCGCTGATCGTGCTCCTCATCGCCTGTGCCAACGTGGCGAACCTGCTGCTCGCGCGGGCGCTCAGCCGGCGCCGCGAAATCGCGGTTCGCCTCGCGCTGGGCGTCAGTCGCCGGCGACTGCTCTCACAGCTCATCACCGAGAGTGTGCTGCTCGCCGCGCTCGGCGGCGTGGCCGGGCTCGTCATCGCGCAGACCGGCGGCGCGCTCCTGCGGGCCGCCTTTCTCCCGACGTGGACCGCTGCGGGCGTCGCGAGCGATCCGCGGACGCTCGCGTTCGCCGCCGCGGCAGCGCTCGCGGCCGGCTTGCTCGCCGGAGTGGCTCCGGCATGGCAGCTTCGCGCGATCGATCTCACCTCCGATTTGAGGTCCGGCGCTCGCGATGGGAGGTATCATCGCTCGCCACTGCGACTCGCGTTGCAGATCACGCAAGGGGCGCTGTCGGTGCTCCTGCTCGTTGGCGCCGGCCTGTTCGTGCGCAGCCTCGGCAACGTCCGCGCCGTGCGGCTCGGGTACGACGTGGATCCGGTGCTCGTGCTCGATCTGAACATGCGAGGCGTGGCACTCGATCGCGCGCACAAGGTGCAACTGCGCGAACGGCTCCTCGCCGCCGCCAAAACGCTCCCTGAGGTCGAGAACGCGTCGCGGCAAATCGCCATGCCGTTCCTCAGCACGGTGTGGACACTCCTCTATGTGCCGGGCATCGACTCCGTGCAAAAGCTCGGCCAGTTCAACTTCAACGAGGTCAGCCCGGAATACTTCGCGACGCTCGGAACGCGCATCGTCCGGGGCCGCGGCATCAATTCCGGCGATCAGGAGGGTGCGCCCAGGGCGATGGTCGTGAGTGCGTCCATGGCCAGGCGCCTGTGGCCGTCCTCGGACGCCATCGGGCAGTGCGTGAAGGTCGGTGCCGATACACTTCCGTGCACGTACGTCGTCGGCATTGCGGAAGACATCAAGGCGCAGAAGCTCGACGGCGATCCCAGCTACAACTACTACCTCTCGATTGCTCAGTCGAACCCCGCCGAGAGCGGCCTCTTCATTCGCACGCGAGGCGCAGCCGCCAGGCTCGCGGACGGAATCCGTCGCCGGTTGCAACCGCAGATGCCGGGCGCATCGTACCTGACCGTCACGCCGCTCGACGAAGTCATCGGAGAACAAACGAGAACCTGGGAACTCGGCGCGAGCATGTTCCTGACGTTTGGCCTGCTGGCGCTGCTGCTCGCGGCGATGGGGCTCTTCAGTGTGATCTCGTACAACGTGGCGCAGCGCACACACGAACTGGGCGTCCGCGCTGCGCTTGGTGCGCGGACGAATGACCTGATCACGCTCGTCGTGCGCGAGGGTGTAAAGCTCGGGGTGATCGGCATCGCGATCGGCGCCGCGCTCGCGCTCGCCGGTGGCCGCTGGATTGCACCGCTGCTGTTCAATGAGTCGCCGCGCGACCCGGCGGTGTTTGGACTCGTTGCACTGGTCCTGCTCGGCGTGACGATTGCGGCCAGCTGGGCACCGGCACGGCGCGCCGCGCGCGTGGATCCGCAGGTGGCGCTGAGAACTGAATAGAGCACAGCTCCGACCACCAGCACGCTGCACGAAGGCGCTCGCTAATTGCGCTCGGAGTCCGACGTCGCGACGGTCGTTTGTGGGATGTCCTCTGATCTCGAGGTGATTAGATGAACACGGCCACGTATTGCCGGTTGATCCGCCGATGGCTCGCGGCGAGTGCGTTTGGATGCGTCGCGTTGTCTTGCGCGCACGCTCCGCGCGCCTTGAATGGACTCAACGTTTCAAATGAACGGAGCGACTATTCTCCTGTGCTCGGACTCGCAGTAGAAGTGCCGCTCCAGCGAATCGACTCCGGTTCGCGGCGGCATGTCGTGCTGGTGCGCATCGACAGCGGGTTTGTTGAGGCACATGGAGACTTTTCCAGTAGCGCACCGGTGGTCATGCGTTACCTGCGACTGAGCGCGCTGCTCGCTCGCTTTCCTTCGGGAGCAGACTCGAACGGCGTTCGAAGGGAGCGTTGGACGGAACTAGCGCGAAGCGCACCGATTGCGCTGGCCGACAGTCTTCGCGCGGGCGAGCGATCACATCTCAACAGGTTCATCGAACTCTCCATTCCTGCCTCGCCCGAGGTGCTCGAATCTGCCAACGGTGTAGTGTTCGAGGTGAGTGGTGCCGCGATGTCGATCTTTGGCGGCCCACTGATCGGGTCCGGGCGGGGGGAGATGCCTCTCCGCGTGTACGCATGCTCGACATTTGACACCCGGGGGCGGATCCAGCAGATGCGTCTGCGAATGCTCTCGAACGTTTACTCGAAGGCTTGCTGACCGCTTGTCCGGGTGTCAATGCCGGGATGATCTCGGCTCTGCTCAGATCTTGGTAACCTTATGACTCCCGCGTAGGTGATGTTCTGGCTCTGTTGAAACCTCTCGTGGAGCCGCCTCAGGAAGCCGTAGCTGCGTACCCCGTTCGCCGCGGCACCGTGAGAATCGTACATTGAATTCTCAAGTGCGGGTCGTCATATGAGGACGCATCGCCGTACGGCAAGGAGGCCTCCGTGTTTGAAAGCGCCGAGCTGGGCCACAGTATCACGCCCAAGAAGTACGATGCCGCGTTGCCGAAGCTTCGGTCCAACCTGCTGAACGCTCATTTCGAGCTGCGCACACAGAAGTTCCCCGTCATCGTGATCGTGTCCGGCGCCGACGGCGCCGGCAAAGGGGAGTTGGTGCACCGCCTGAACGAGTGGCTCGATCCAC
>DATCGM010000159.1:0-2643 GCA_036508915.1 Gemmatimonadaceae bacterium | reverse complement strand
TCCCCATCCTTGGTGAGCGTCAACGTCGCCGGCGCCTTCGCGCCGTCCACAGCATCGCCCGACTTCAGCGAGCTCGTGGCTCCCACACCAACCACCGCGCCGCCCGCCGCCACCAAGCCGGCCCGTAAGAATTCACGTCGTTGCATCGTCATCGGTTTGGGATCGTCTCCGTCAGAGTCCTGTCGTCGTGGCACCCGCCCGCTGTTCGCCACGATGATCCGCGGTGTCACGCAGACGCGCGATTCCGCTGAGCGCTCAACAGGCACATGCCGCGCCGCGGAGCGAGGTCAGCCGGCACGCGGGCGCGCAATGGCGTAAGCGCTGGCCGGACAATGCGTTGCGCCGTGAGCGGCGCGTCTCATGTCGATCGCGTGCGGCCTCACGCGGCGTCGCCCTTGGGACAATTCGTGTCGCACTGTGACAGGGCGTGGCGCACCGTCGCCGGTCGCGATCAGCGCATCACGATTGCCGCGTCACGACTGGCGCTTCGCGCTGCGTGATGCGCCGTCCTCGCGAAAGGGCACTTCACCCGACATCACGTTAGTGTTCCCCACTTGCCAATCGCCACCACGCGACGTATCGACGAACCCCCTTCCGAGCTCGTGCCCAAAATGCGGTGTGCACCGCACCCCGCTGTAACCGACGGCCCTTGATGATCAACGTCAACAAGTTGTTTCCGCGGTTGAGCATCCGCGTCAAACTCGCGATCGCATTCGCGCTCGTGGCGCTTGGACCGCTGGCCGTCGTGTCGTTCATCGGCGCTCGCGAGACGGTGTTTCAGATCGAGGCCAAGGCGCGCAATACGCTCGAGCACGACCTCGAGATGGCCGAGACCGAGACCGCGCTCTCTTTCAGCTCGGCGGAAGGTCACATGGACCTCATCGCCAACGTCGTGCTCGGGCCGTTGCTCCACGACGGCGCCATCCCCGCGCACGCGCGCCTGGACGCCGAACGTGTCGTGAAGACGCTGCTTGCCTCCGAGCCGACGCTGTACCAGGTGAAGCTCATCGACGCCGACGGCCGCTACCGGTTGCTCGTTCGCGCGTCGGGTCCGCCGCTGGACGTCGAGGAGATGGACGGGGGCGAGTACTACGCCTGGCGCGCCAGCTCACTGCGGCCGCACACGCGGCTGCTCTTCGCCATTGAGGTGGCGGGTCCCGAAGAACCTGGCCTTCGGAAACCAATGCCGGCCGTAGCCATCCTGTTCCCCGTGCACGCGCCGAACGGCGAATTCCGCGGCGTAGTGGTCGGCGAGGCGTATGCCTCGGCGCTCTTTTCGCACCTCGATCATGCGTCGGCGGGCTTTGGCGGCATCACGGGACTTGTCGACGGCGACGGACGCTTTCTCTATCACTCGTTGCGCAAACGCGACTGGGCCACCCTCCTGGCAGCGCACGATCGGCTGAGCGTGCGCAGCGACTTTCCGGACGACGTCGCGTCGGCCATCATCTCGGGGCGCGCGGGCACGTTGATAACGCCCGACCGGGAGCTGGTCAGTTTCCGTCCTCTCTCGCTGGGCACGTCTTCCCGGGCCAGGCTCTCGCTCTATCGCGTCGTGCCCATCGCCACGGTCGCAGCGCCAGCACGCTCGTTCGTAGTGCTCGTCCTCCTCGCCGCCGGCTTGGCGGCGCTGCTCGTGCTCGGCCTCGCCATGCTCGCGGCGAACGAGTTCACCAAACCGATCTTCCAGATCCGCGACGCCGCATGGCAGCTCGCCCGCGGCGAGCCGGTGCGACAGCCGAACGTCGAGACGAACGACGAGTTCGAGGATCTCGCGAATGACTTCGCGCGGGTGGCTGAGCAGGTCGCGCGGCATCGCGCGCAGCGAGAAGCGCTCATCGCGGAGCGAACGCGATTGCTCGAGCACACCCATGCCGAGTTGGCCGACATTCTCAAGCATTCCGCCGACGGCATCATCGGACTCGATTCCTCCGGCGTCGTCACCATCTGGAACGACGGCGCCGAGCGGCTCCTCGGCTCCTCGGCGTCGGAGGCCATTGGCCGGGAGATCAACGCGGTGCTCCGTCCCAGTGGCGAGCGGGCCCGCCGTGAGCAGGCCGTGATGCGGCGCGAGCTGGAGCGGGAGCACGTGGTGGTGAACTTCCTCACCGAAGTGCTCGCCAAGGACGGCACGCCCATTCAGATCAGTCTCACGGCCACGCTCATTGCCGGCGCGGACGGTGGCGCGCTCGGCTCTTCCCTCATCATCCGCGACAACCGGCTGCAGTCCCGCCTCGAGGATCAGATGCGGCGTTCCGAGCGTCTGGCGGCCATCAGCGTCATGGCGGCTGGGCTGGCGCACGAAATCAACAACCCGTTGGCCATCATCGGCAACCGCATCGAGTGCATGCAGCGCGACATACGGGACAAGTGGAGCGACACCTCGCTGGCTGCGGACGTCGACGTGCTACAGCAACACGTGGCGCGGCTGCGAGAGCTGACGACGAGCCTGCTCCGCTTCGCGCGCGACGACCGCGGAGAAGCGGGGCCGGTCGCGCTCGGCGCGCTTGCCGAAAGCACCGTGGCGCTCCTCCACCGGACGATGGCCATGCGCCGTTTGCAGCTGCGGCTCCACGTCAAGCCCGGCGTGCCTGACGTCATGGGGTACGAGAAGGCCATCGAAACGGTCATCGTCAATCTGCT